>DASSGM010000001.1:0-5629 GCA_035693465.1 Bradyrhizobium sp.
AATCCTGGGCGATCTGCTCCGGCGCGATCTGAGTGGTCTGCACCAGGGGCGTCTGCCCTTCGCGGAAGGGCGCATAGGACACGCACAACAGCTTGGCGTTGGGATCGATAGGCGCGCGCGCCAAGGTGATAGGCGTGGCCAACCACCACCACACGGCAGCAATCGCACCCAGGGAGATGAGCAAAAGCGCCAATGGCGTACGAAGAGAAATCAGTTCCATCCTCCGGGCGGGGATCGTCGATTAGCCGGTCGCCGTGCATCTGCCAAGAGGACGACAGGCGCCATCCCGGTCATTCACGCGGCCGCTTTATCACAACGCGATAAAGTTGTGACTTTGCTGGACAAAATCCGAAATACCGGTCATGGGAAACGGTCAGCGCCGCCGCCGCATTGGGGACCTATTTGAACGGCATTAAACCAGCGGTCGCAGGGTGGGAACGAAATCGGGGAATTCATGCGTCGACGGGTACTTCAGGTTAAAAATGCGGTTTTGCATCACCTCGCCGTGCCCGGGCTGACACTCCTGATCGGTATTGGAAGCGCGCTTGCCCAGAGCGGGGACCTTCGGGCCCAGGATCAATCGACCAAGCCGCCGGCAGCAAATTCCGCCCCCGCCGATGCCGCCAAGGAAACCCAGCGCAAAACCGACGAATTCGTTGAAGCCTCGCAGGCCATCAACGGTCCGGCCGGAAATCCGGAATGCGTCTGGCTCGGTCGCCGGGTGGTGGTTTTGATGTGGCGCGACGATCTCGACACCGCGTTTCGCCACCTCGATCTTTATGACCGGTTCGGCTGCCCTGGCGGTCACGTCCAGGCGACCTTTCGTTGCCTGGTCCGTTTTTTCAGTGCGATCGACCCCAAGGTGCCGGAAAGCCTGAGCGGACGGGTCCATGCCTGCTGGATCAATCCGGCGGCGCAGCCGCAGGCGGCCGCGGCCAGCACACCCGCGCCCGCCACTTCCGGCACCTCCGCGCCGGCACCGGCTGCGGCGGCTCCAGCCGCCGCGGCTCCGCCGCCGCCGGCCAAATAAACGTGCCCCCCGATTGAACGACGCGAAATTTCTCACCACTTGATGGTTCGGCCCTGAAAACGCCACGGCGTCATATGAGTTGTTAAATCGCGTGGCAGAGATATGCTCGATTTGCCGCTGACTTGGTCGGATCTCGGGGACAGATCCGGATCCCTGCCATATCAGCCCCATTTGGTTTAGTCGCGATGCGCGCCGTCGTCGCCGTTCTGTTGTGTGTGGCCGCACTTCATGCGGGCATCTGGGGGTTACTGCGGGACAAGCAGCAGGCACCGGACTTCAAGGGCATCCTGCCGAGCGTGTCCTATGCTCCGTTCGAAGGCACGGCGCATCCCGACGTCGACAACATTCCCAACACCGAAAAAATCCGTGCCGACCTGAAAACCCTGGCGCCGTTGACGCGGGCGATCCGGCTGTACTCGTCGACCGGGGGCGTCGAGCTGGTGCCGCCGATCGCCAATGAAGCAGGTCTCAAGGTCACGGTCGGCGCTTGGATCGACAAGAATGCCGATCGCAACGAACGCGAGATGCTGTCGGCGATCGAGCTCGCCAAGCGCAACGGCAACGTCAACGGTATCGTCGTCGGTAACGAGACCATCTACCGCGGCGAGCAGAAGATCGAAGACCTGATCAAGCTGATCCAGCGGGTCAAGGGGTCGGTCAATGTCCCGGTGACCACAGGCGAAATCTGGAACATCTGGCTCGAGCACCCCGAACTCGCCTCGTCGGTCGATTTCATCGCGGCGCACATCCTGCCCTACTGGGAAGGTTTTTCCGAGAAGCAGGCGGTCGATCAGGCGTTGATCATCTACCAGAAACTTCGCGATGCCTTCCCAGGCAAGCGCATCGTCATTGCCGAATTTGGCTGGCCGAGCGCCGGCTACAATCTGAAAAAGGGCATGCCCGGGCCGTTCGAGCAGGCGGTGACGCTGCGCAATTTCGTCAGCCGCGCTGAAGCGATCGGCATGGAATACAACATCGTCGAGGCGATCGATCAACCCTGGAAGTTCTTCGAGGGCGGCGTCGGCCCGTATTGGGGAATCCTCAACGCGGCGCGTGAGCCGAAATTCGCATGGTCGGGCCCGGTGGTCGACGACGCCTACTGGAAACTAGCCACCATCGCGCTGCTGGTCGGCGTCCTGATGTCCTTGCCGATCCTGCGGTTGGGCGAGGCGACCGTGATGCAGTCGCTGATGCTGTCGGCGTCGGCGAATGCCGTGGGCGCCTGGGTCGCAACCGTCTTCGCCTACTGGAACGGGCACTACTTCGTTTTCGGTTCGGCCTTTGCCCTGACGCTGGGATTGATCCTGCTGGTGCCTCTGGTGCTGATCGCGATGGCGCGGATCGAGGAAATCGCCGCCGTTGCATTCGGCCGAAACCCGCGCCGGCTGCTCGTCAAGGCGCAGCCCGAGGCGCCGGTCGCCGCGGGCACGGAGGCGTTTCCAAAAGTATCGATCCATGTGCCGGCCTATTTCGAGCCGCCGGAAATGCTCAAGCAGACGCTCGATGCGGTATCGCGGCTGGATTATCCGAATTTCGAATGCGTTGTGATCATCAACAACACTCCCGATCCAGAATTCTGGCAGCCGATCCAGGATCACTGCCGCGCGCTTGGCGAACGCTTCAAGTTCATCAATGCCGAGAAGGTCGAGGGTTTCAAGGCCGGCGCGTTGCGCATCGCCATGGACCGCACCGCAGCCGATGCCGAGATCATCGGCATCATCGACGCCGACTATGTCGTGCAGCCGGATTGGTTGAAGCAACTGGTTCCGGTTTTCGCCGATCCCCGCGTCGGCCTGGTGCAGGCGCCGCAAGACCATCGCGACGGCGACCGTTCGCTGATGCACTACATCATGAACGGCGAATATGCCGGGTTCTTCGATATCGGCATGGTCCAGCGCAACGAGGCCAACGCCATCATCGTTCACGGCACCATGTGCCTGATCCGGCGGGCGGCGATGGACATGGCCGGCGGCTGGGCCGGCGACACCATTTGCGAGGATACCGATCTGGGCCTGGCGATCATCGAGCATGGCTGGCTGACGCATTACACCAACCAGCGCTACGGTCATGGCCTGTTGCCCGACACCTATGAAGCCTTCAAGAAGCAGCGCCATCGCTGGGCCTATGGCGGATTCCAGATCGTCAAGAAGCACTGGCGGCGTTTTCTTCCCGGTGCCAGCCGGCTGTCGCCCGACCAGCGGCGCGAATTTGCCCTGGGCTGGCTGAACTGGCTCGGCGCCGAAAGCCTCGGCGTGCTCGTCGCCATCCTCAACCTGATCTGGGTGCCGATCGTTGCGTTCGCCGACATTGCCATTCCCGACAAGATCCTGACGCTGCCGATCATCGCCGCGTTTGTGGTCTCGCTGGTGCATTTTGTGGCGCTGTACCGTCTGCGCGTACCCACGAAGTGGGGCCAGATGCTGGGCGCCATGGTGGCGGCGATGTCGGTGCAATGGACGGTGTCGCGCGCGGTGGCCAATGGTCTGATCACCGAGCATCTGCCGTTCGCCCGCACCTCGAAGGGTGGCCTGTCGCGGATGTCGATCGAATTCCAGGCGTTCTGGGAAGCCGTCATCGGCGTGCTGCTGCTGGTCGGCGCAGCCGTTCTGGTTGTCACCAACAATTACAAGGAAATCCGCGAGATCTACGTGTTCGCGGTGGTCCTGGTGCTCGAAAGCCTGCCGTTCCTGTCGGCAGTCGCGATCGCCATTCTGGAAAATTCGCGGGTCAACGAATTTTCGTTCTGGCGCAGGACCGGCATCCGCACCGCGGAGCTGATCGGCTTGCGCCCGGTCGCGATGCCGACGGTAGTCAGCCCGACCCAGCAGGTCACCTCCGAGGTCCGCCAGGAAGCCAACTGATCGGGAACAGGTTGTCGCCCCGGCCCGCTTGAGGAATTGCCGCTAACGGCGGGCGCCGTCACGGAAATCCGCGTCCGGGCGGCGGCGGATTTGCAGGCGGTCCCGCTATTGACCCGCAGCAAGCCCGCCCCTACACAGCGCGGCAAGTGAGCGCGTAGCTCAGGTGGTAGAGCACGTGACTTTTAATCATGGGGTCGCGGGTTCGAGTCCCGCCGCGCTCACCAAGAAAATCCTCGCAATGGGGGAAAATCTCGCGCGCTTTTAGTAAGCCGCTTTTTGCTTGCGGGTCGGTGCCGGTATCGCCCGGCCTAACCGCCGCGCTTCCTCGATCCACTCGTCGATTGCTTCGGCGGCATTGTCAATCGCCTCTGACTGCGTAGCGCCATCGGATGCGCAGCCCGGCAGATCAGGCACCCACGCGAGGAAGCCACCGCCCTCATCGGCCGGCAGCGGCTTGACTTCAATGTGGTAGCTTCTGCTCATCCCGCTTCCCACGACTTCCGAATGAACCGACGAAAAGTTTAACATCAACCGGCTTGAACGGCCTTCGAGCTGGAATCATCAGGATTTCATCAAGATAAGGTGACGAAACCTTCCAATGAGACCCTCCACCCGATGGCGGGTCGCATGTCAGATCATTATCCCGGCAGACCGTTTGGTATCGTTAATAGTCCAGTCACCTTCGGGTTTCGCGCCATCTGATCAAAGCGCTTTTGAGCCCCCGACATTCCTTGCCCCTACAACCCTCCCCGAAGATTTACTCGCCTGGAGTTCTATCATAGCTGTACCGGGAAGGGAGCGGAACCACTATTGCCCGCACCTACCGGTCGCGCTTCACTTGCGCCATGCCTGCCCTCACCCGCCGCCGCTCTCTCGATGCCCGCGAGAATTTTCGGGCATGACGGGATAACTCTCCAACCGCCGGTGTTTATTACCTGGAGCCCACTTCAGGGCGCGCTGGTCTGTTGGCCCGAGCACCGCACTTGTCTCACCCTTGCCCGTAAGCGGAGCCGTACTTCCGGCCTTAATTTGCTGCTCGGGGGTCCGCGTCTTGGTTTTCAAAGGAGGCGTAAATGAAACTCGCAGTAATCGCGCTTTCCACCGCGTCAATCATTGCTTTCGCGCCCGTCGTGTTTGCACAGGGCGTATCGAGCAAGACACCTAGCCATCAGATGCAAAAGTACGGGAAGAAAGCTGGCCATCGCGCTTCCAGCTACGCTCCGGGCCACCAGATGCAGGCCGATAGATCGAAAACGGGCTATCCGGGCGCTTACGGTTACGCGCCTGCGGATTTTTTAGACAGAGAGACCGAAATATCCAGAAAAGCTGGCGGAGGCGGAGGCGGAGGGAGTGGCATGTGAGCCCTCGTGCTGCACGATCAGGCGGTATTCATCGTCGTGAGAGCGATCAACTCAAGTGCCCGATCTCTACCACGCCCAATCTGTAGGATGATTTACTTACCGCTGCAGGATGCGCCCTGATGGGTCATGGCACCGCGCTTCCTCACCATCCTAACCGGCCGCAACCTGCCGAAGATCCAGCAGCCGCGAGAGCCCCGATCCGTCGACCATCAACGAAAAGACGATCGCGGACTTCACGCGCGCCTTTAGGGTGGCGTCTCAGGTTCCCTTAGGCCATCTGCGGTACGCGATGATCCACAAGACCGGAATCGTCCCGAGCGGAACCAACGAAAACAGCGACCACCACGGCGACAGACCGGCGCGCCGCAAAATCCGCC
>DASSGM010000002.1:0-11272 GCA_035693465.1 Bradyrhizobium sp.
AAACGCTTCATTGCCTCCTCGCGCGAGAGGATGGTCAGGAACTGGTCCTGATCCACGCCGTCGCGACTTTTCGAAGTGGGCGCATTGCTCATGTCGGAACTCATATCAGTCGCGCAGCATATAAGCACCAACCGGCGTGCCTGCAGCAAAGCCTTCGCTGGCTGCGGGCACCGCGAGCCAGGCGTCGGCGCGGGCGATGCTCTCGAGCGACAGTTCGCCGACAGTGAGCGGCATCCAGGCGCCTTTATTTCTCTCAAGCAGCACGATTTCGGTAACGCCGACGCTCGAGGCAATCTTGCGATGAAGCGGCAAGGTCAGCGGCTGCCGCGGCAGCCGTCCCGAAAGCCGGTCCAGCACCGGCAATGCCAGCGTCCACCACGCCGCGAGCGCCTGATCCGATGCCCCCGGCAACGCCATGACCGGAATCTTTCCAATTCTGCCGACGGCAGCGGTGCGTCCCGGCTGCAACGCGATGCCATGGGCGAGAACCTCGCCGCGCGGGGACAACGCAGCGATCGCCGCATCGCTGCGGCCGACGCCGCTGCCGCCGATGGTGACCAGCCCATCGCACGCGCCGGCATCGAGCGCCGTCGCGATCGATGCAACGTCGCGGCCTTTGGCCTCGACAAGGACAACGTTCGCCCCTGCTCCCTGCGCGTTTTCCGAAATCAGCTCGGCCGTCGCCGCATGGCCCGAGGTTGCTGGAATAGCGACGACGCGCAGGCGTGGGCGGCGGACATTCAGTCTTTCCAGACCCGCCGCGCGCGCGACCAAAAGATCGAGCGGGCGGACGCGCCGCCCCGAGGCGATGACAACACCTCCGTTAGCGATATCGCCGCCGAGGCGACGAACGCCCTGCCCTGGCGTTGCTTCGGCCAAGACCTGAAACATGGGGCCGGTCTGATCGACGAGATCCGAATCGATCACACAATCGCAATCCTCAGGCATGGCGTCGCCAGCCTCGACCCAGACCGGCGGTCGTGCCAAGGGCAGTGGCGAATAGGACGACGCGCCGACGAGATCGCGGGCGCGCAAGGCCCAGCCATCGCTCGCTGCGATATCGGCCGACGGAAACGCATTTAAGGGCGGCATATCGGCGACGACGCAGCCGAGCGCCTCCGCAAGCGGAAGCGCAACGGGCGCCACCGGCGCGAGCCGATCCAGCAAGGCGACCAGCGCCACCTCGAGCGGTGTCAGCGAAGCCGGCAAGCGCTGGGGCGGAATCATAGCGGTCTCTCTCGCCCGATCATGCCCTGCATGCTCATTCGATGACAATGCGAGGCGCGGGCTTGCCCGCGCTACCTGCGGTGATCGCCGACCAGACGTTGCGGGCGATATCGGTGTAGTGCGTGGCATGAACGCCGTCAGGCTCGGTCGCGACGATGGGGCGCCCGTCGTCCGAGGTTTCGCGGATCGCGATATCGAGCGGGATCTCGCCCAGAAATGGAATGCCCCGAAGTTCGGCCTCATGCCGCGCGCCGCCGTGACCGAATATCGGCGTGACCTGATTGCAGGCCGGGCAACAGAAGCCCGACATGTTCTCGATCACTCCCAATACCGGCACGTTGACTTTCTGGAACATCGCAATGCCGCGCCGGGCATCGATCAGGGCGAGGTCCTGCGGCGTCGAGACAATCACCGCGCCGGTGAGCGGGGTCTGCTGCGCCATGGTGAGCTGGGCGTCGCCGGTGCCGGGCGGCAGATCGACGACGAGAATATCGAGTTCGCCCCACGCCACCTCGCGCAGCATTTGCGTGATCGCCGAAATCACCATCGGCCCGCGCCAGATCATGGCGAGGTCTTCCTCGACCAGAAAGCCGATCGACATCACCTTGACCCCAAAGCGCTCCATCGGCTCCAGCATGCGCGGGCCCACCAGACGCGGCTTGCCGCGCAGGCCGAACAATTTCGGCTGCGATGGGCCATAGACGTCGGCATCGAGTATGCCGGTTTTCAGTCCGATCGCGGCGAAGCCGAGCGCGAGATTGCATGAAGTGGTCGACTTGCCGACGCCCCCCTTGCCGGAGGCGACGGCGATGACGTGCTTGACGCCGGGAATCCCGGCCGCTCTCGAGGTCGCGCGCGCTTGCGGGTCTGGGCGGGTGGCGGACACGACGTGCTCCTCACGATCCCAGCGGATCGCCCTTCTTCGCATCGCGCGCGCGCAAATAGTCCTCGGTGGTCACGACGGGCGGCCGCTGCGGCGCCGCGTGAGGGTCGAAGCTTTCATTCACCACGGCTTCGACGCGGCAATCCGCGCACATCTTGATGACGTCGATACGTTTGGCATTGGCGCCCTGGAACATCCAGTGCTTCTCGCCGAGCTTGGCGAGCACACGCTCGATCGAGCTCTTGGTACCAAAGGGTTTGCCGCAGGCAATGCAAAGGAAAGGCTCTTCCTCCTTCAGCACGCGTAGCGGCGCGCTCCACGCCTTGAAATCGAGCCGCGGCTCAAGGCTGATGACATTCTCAGGACAAGTCGCTTCGCAAAGCCCGCACTGCACGCACAGGCTCTCGGTAAATCGCAGCATCGCTCGGTCGGGATTGTCCGAGAGCGCGCGGGTCGGACAGGCGGTGACACAGGCATGGCAGAGCGTGCAGCCCTCGACGTTGAGATTAACGCCGCCGAACGGTGCCCCCGCCGCCAGCGGCACGATATCGACCGGCGCAGGCGCGGCCAGATGCAGTTCGCGAAATGTGGTCTCAAGTACGCCGCGCTTGGCGCCGCGCGGGACAAAGCCGGCCGGCTTTTGCGTCGCGACGCCAACCGGTGCAGCATCGAGCATGGCACGCAATTGGTCGGGATCGTCGGTCTCGATGATCCGCACCAGTCCCGCGCCGAAGCCGAGCGCCGAAATGATGCTGTCCGACATCTCGACCGTTCGGCGAAGCCCGAGAATATCGTGCCTGGGCTTGGCGCGTGTCGCGATCGCCACTCCGCTGCCGCCATAGGCAAAGGCCGCGGCGATGATCTCCGGTCCGAGCTGTGTCACCTCGTTGACGCGCAGCGGCAGCACATTCGCCGGCAGTCCTGCGCCAAACCGCGCCAGAGCGTCGATGACGGCCTCGCCGTGCTCGCCGTCGTGAAACAATACGATAGCGTCGCTGCCGCCGGCCTTGCGATAAGTCTGCAATAGCGTGCGCAGCCGTCGCATCAGCGCGTCCGCACTCGGCAGCGAATAGGATGCCGCGCCGGTCGGGCATACAGATGCACACGAACCGCAGCCGGCGCAGATGTTTTCGTCGATGACGACCGCATTGCCGTTCGGCGCGATCGCAGCGGTCGGACACAGCTCAAGACAGCGCGTGCATCCGGTGATGCCGGAGCGCGAATGGGCGCAGAGCGCCTCTTCGAAATGAACAAAGCGCGGCTTGTCGAAGGTGCCGACCAGACCGCCGGCATCGGCGATCGCGCGTTCGACGGCGGCGCGGTCGCGCGGATCGGCGCGCAGATATCCCGGACGCAATTCATGCGCCGGGAACATCGGGATGCCGCCTGAGAGATCGACGATCAGGTCGCAGGTCGAATTTGCACCGTCGCGCGAAGGTCCGAACACGAGCTTGGCGCGCGAGGATGGCGACGGCAGCGCGTAGTCATCGACCGCAAGCTCAAAGTGGCCGAGATATCCGCGCGCATTGCGAACTGTGCCTTTGAGAACCGGAAACTCATTGGTCCTGCGTGGTGTCACCTCGCCGGGCCTGGTCAGAAGAACGGTAATGTCGAGACGATCGGCGAGCCGCTGGGCGGCCTCGACTGCGACCTCGTCGCGACCATAGATCAGCGCGACGCCTTTGCTTTCGAACGTCACCAGAGAAATCGGCGGCATCTCTTCACCTGCCGCCGCAATCAACGCCGCGGCTTTCGGACCGGCCGCGGCGGCCTCATCCGACCAGCCGCCGGTTTCGCGAATGTTGACAAAGGTGAGTTGAGCTTGGGGGAAATTCTCCGCGACTTCCTGAAACAGCGGGGCTTCCTGGGTGCAGGCGACCGTGACCGGCGCGCCGTCGGCAAGCGCCTGCCTGAACCGCCCAAGTTCGAGCCCGCAGAGCTGGTCTGCCTGCCCGATTTTTCCGGCGCAGCCGCGACCGATCGCCTGCGCATCGAGCGGCATGGTCCTCTCGCAGCTGCAAATCAGAAGGTGGGACGAGTCCGCACTCATGAATGAATTATCCTGAACCGGCGTGCCAGCGCGGTTGCTCCGTTTTCCGGTTCCGCGATACTTGCTAGGATGAGACTCTGCAAGCTCAAGGCCCGCTCGCCGGATAGCCTTGACCGGAATAGCATACACCGTCGGCTTGCAATGCAACTAAGGATGAATTGCCAGATGCCGTCGCGTTCTGCGGATACCGGGCAAACGCTCGATCTGCCCCCCGGCTACACCCTGGTTCCGTTGCGCGAACATGGCGACGCCTTCGCTCACGGTTGCGCGATCGCTTCCGATGCCGGCGCGGGAGCGCTGGTGTGGGTGCGCCGCTACGATCTGGTCGAATTCGCGGTGGTTCTGGAGCCTGAAGAGCCGCTGCTGTCGGCGCGCCGGGCGTTCTTCGCCGGGATGAATGCGACGGCAGACGCGATTGCCGCCCATTGCCCACCGGAGCGGGAAGTGAGTTTCGACTGGCCTGATGCGATAAGGTTCGACGGCGGGTTGCTTGGCGGCGCGCGGCTCGGCTGGCCGATGGATTGCGCCGAGGACGAGGTCCCTGCGTGGCTGGTGTTCGGCATCATGCTGCGCGCGGCCGATATGGCCCATGTCGAGCAGGTGAAGGCCGCCGCCGGCGTTTCGCTGTTGAGCGAAGGTTTTGAGATGGTCGATACCGACGCGATCATCGGCAGCTTCGCCCGCCATCTGATGACCGCTTTCGACCTGTGGAACGAGCGCGGCTTTGAGACGATCGCACGCGACTATCTGGCGCGGCTTCCCTGCCGAAAGGCCGGCGAGCGCCGAAGGATCGACCTCAGCGGCGACCTCCTGATCACCCTGCCGACCGGCAGCGGGCCGCCCGAGCGGGCCAGCCTTGTGGATGCCCTCGCCAAGGCCGCTTGGTATGATCCGCAAGCGCGCGGTCCGAAACTCGGATGAGGCGGACATGTTGAGATTTCCGCGGACCATCAGGCTCGACCCGTCGGATACGCTTGTTTTCGAGCGTGCGGCGGAACCCGGTGAATGGGCTGTTTCCGGCGCGTTTGTATTCTGGAATCAGGACCCGGCCAAGCTCGGCCCGAAACAGCGCGTGGCGTTGCGTTCGGGCTTTCTCGGGATCGAGAGCCTCGGCTGGTCCACGCTCGCTATTGTCACCGAGGCGACAGAGGCGGACAGGCAAGCCATGATCGAGCGCCTCGCCAGCCAGTTGCTGGAGAAATTCGGCGCGCCTGATCTCGATGCGGCGCGTCTTGCCGCCGAGGAAGAGGTCGCATTTGCGGCCTCGTTATGCGATCACGCGCCGCAGACCTTGCTCGCCGTGCAACGCAGCGTCGAGAACGGCGAAATCCGCGAGCGCTTTCGCACCCTCAAGCCGCGCGAAGCCGCACCCGGCGCCGATCGGTTGCATGCCCATGCCCCTGCCTTTACCTTTCATGAGGTCGAGGGCGACATTGAACCTGCCGAAGAGGTCGATCTGCTCGGAATGATCGGGAACGACCGCAGCACGGATCGCACATGAGAGAATTCTGGGTCGCCTCGGGTCATCACCTTACGCACCGGGCCGACCATGGCGGGCTGGTGGCGACACCCGAACTGATCATGGCCTATCTGGCGCGGCCCGAACTGATGCCGCCGGCCGACGCCTGCGAGGCCGAGCGCAAGTTGCATGCAAACCTGCTGGCGGATCCTCTCCGCCCGGTGTCAAGTGCGGACCTTGCCGCGCTCGCCGACGCCGATGCGCGCGAGAACTGGACCTTCATGATGAACTTCCGCGACCGGTTGATATCAGCGCCGTCGCTTGAGGCGTCATATACGGCGCTGGCCCGCAAGGGCGCCGGCGAGCTGCCGCCGATCTTTCTGTCCCAACTCTGCCATCTGATCTTGCGCAACGCGCTTGAAGGTTGCGACGATCCTTACACGCTGCGCTCGGCCGAGCTGTTCTATCGCAGCCAACTCGCCGCCGTTCATGACGGTTCGCTGCTGTTAGCCGATGCGGAAGTCATCGAGGCGCAGCAACACACCCAACACGACATGCATTCGTCGCCGCTGACGGCCTTGCTGCAGCCCAGGCCTTTCGCCGAGATGGATGTGATGGACGACGAAAACGCCTGGACCTACTGGTCGCGCTCGGATGCGCACGCGATGGTCATGAACATCGGCGGCAATCCCAAGGCGCGCGCCGGGCTGTGCAGGGCGATCGAGCGATGGATTAGCCACCTGCTCGGTATTGCCGTCCACGTGGAAACGGTCGCTTCGATCGAGGACCGCGACTGGCGCTGGTTCGTCGGCCTCGACAGCGAGGCGACGCGGATCGGCAATGTCTTGTGGAACGGTGCCGCGCTGGATGACAATGCCGCTGAACGCATCGTGGCGCTGATGCGCATGGACATCGAGGACGCGCGGCTGGTGGACGAACGCGTCGGCAACAAGCCGATCTATCTCATTCTGGCGATGGACACCGACCGAACCGTGCGCCTGAAACCGCAGAATCTGATCGCCGGGCTGCCGATCAAGCATCTGGAGGCTGCAAGTTGAGCCCCGCCGCCGTCCCCTTGCTGCGTATTCCCGTAGGCGTTGTGGTCGAACGTCGCAAGACGGACTCGCCCTGGATCGATTTCGTCTGGCGCGGCGTCGGCGTCTTGCCGGACGAGCCCGAGATGAAGCCGTGGACGGTTCTACGCGAGCAGGATGAGGCGACACTCTATTACGCCGGCAGCGCTACGGTTGATCTCTACCGCTCCGAAACCCAGCTCTATCGCGACAATATTGCTTCCGGCACCCCCAGCATCTGGATCGTGCTCAGCCCCTCGGAGGGCACCTGGCCCTACGCCATTTCGGCCGTCACCGCCGATCCCGCGGAAGGCGAGGCTTACACGGGGGCAGCAGTGAACCTGGTCGAAGCGGTAGCGATGCCAGAAATGCTTCGCGAGGCGATTGAAAATTTCATCGCCGAGCACCACGTCGAAAGGGAATTCGTCAAACGCGAGCGGCTCCGCGCTGATCCGGAGGCGCTGGCGCGGCGGCAACATGAAGGCGAGCGCGAATGAGCGACGAGGAATTTCTTGCGCGTTGGTCTCGTCGCAAGCAAGAGGCGAGGTCCGGCCACCCTGCTCCCGAACCGGCTGAGCCAATGCAGGCGCACGAGCCGACGTCACCCCCTGCCACTGCCGACGACCCGTCGAACCCGGATCTCGATCTGTCGAGCTTGCCGCCGATCGAATCGATTGACGCGGCCACCGACATCACGGCATTCCTTCGCAAGGGCATTCCACAGGAGCTGAGCCGCGCGGCGCTGCGTCGCGCCTGGACTGCTGACCCTGCCATCCGGGACTTTGTGGGGTTGGCGGAGAACGCCTGGGACTTCAACGACCCGAATGCGATGCCCGGCTTCGGACCGCTTGACTGTTCGGACGCGGAGCTTGGTGAGCTGGTCGACAGGATCGTCGGAGGCGTGCGGCGGGCTGCCGAGAATCTCTCGAATCCGCTCGCGGAGTCCAAGGACGAAGGTCGACAGGCTGATTCAGAGAGCCATCCAGCGCCGCAATCCTGCTCGACAGAAGCGATTGCTGATGTCGGCTCGACAAACGAGGCCACCGTCGAGGGATCGGCTCCAACTCCTGCTGCACCGCAACCGGACGCCGCTCAAGGAGCGGAGCGTGACCAGAGCCTGGTTGGGCGCCGCACAAACGGCGGAGCGCTGCCTCGCTAGCCATTCGACCAAAGGCTATAGGCTCAAACCATGCCTATCAATTGACCGCTCCCGAACCCGCGCCTAATCTTTACTGAACAAAAGAATAATCAAGCACTTGGCGGCGGGGGATGGGAGGTCCACTTGCGCGATCCCCCGGGACTCAATGGCGCAATTGACACGGCAGACGGCGCGACCCAGCTCGCCCGCAAAATGGGCATTGCCCAGCCCTTGGTCTCGAACGGGAATAGAGTGCCCTCCCAAGGGGTATTAGCGGTTGAGGCCGTGACCGGCGCTTCGCGCAAACAAGTTCGGCCCGATCTCTACAGCGAGCCAGCCGTGAAAGATGATGCCCTCGATCCCGTCGATGCGGCGCGCGCCCAGGAATACGCGCTGCTTGCCGCATTGCTTTCGAGCCCGCCGTCAAACGAATTGCTTGGTGAGATCGCGCAGTTGCGCGGCGACGCCACGCCGCTTGGTCGCGCCCATGCCGCGCTGGCCGAAGCTGCGTCGGAAGCCACAGTCGAGGTCGAACGCGAATATTTTGACCTGTTCGTCGGCCTCGGGCGTGGCGAACTGTTGCCCTACGGCTCCTACTATCTGACCGGTTTTCTCAATGAGCGTCCGCTGTCGCGCCTGCGCGATGATCTCGCCGCGCTTGGCATCGAGCGGGTCGAGAACAATTTCGAGCCGGAGGATCATGCGGCGACGCTGTGCGAGATCATGGCCGGTCTCGCCGGCAGGCGCTTCCCGGCATCGGCGGAAATGCAGCGCCGATTCTTCGAGAAGCATGTGGTGCCCTGGATGGGCCGTCTGTTTGCCGACATGGAGACCGCCGCAAGCGCCAAATTCTACAGATCGGTCGGATCGCTTGGCCGCCTGTTTCTGAAAATCGAAACCGAAGCATTTAGGTTCGCCAACTGACCAACGGCGGTTGGTCCGGGAGAGAAGCGATGAGGAACGAGATGAGGGACGAAAAGAAAACCAAAGTCGGTCGCCGCGATTTCCTTTGCAAGGTCGGCATCGGCGCGGCCGGTGCCGGCGCGTCGCTGGCGACGCCGTTGATGGGACCGGCGCAGGCCGACAGCGAAAACAACGATGAGAAACGCAAGGCGCGTTACAAGGAAACCGATCACGTGAAGGCGTTCTACCGCGTCAATCGATATCCAGGTTGAAGGGAGGCGGCCGTGCTGATCAAGAGGACACAAAGCCAGCGTTCCGGCTTGGACCGCCGCAGATCCGTCGCGGAGGCTCTCGGCGGGCAAACCGGCGGCCTCGACCGCCGCTCATTCCTGCGCCGGTCGGGCGTTGCCGGCAGCGCTCTCGCCGCGCTGAGCGCGCTGCCGCTCGGCAGCGTCCGCAAGGCGGAAGCAGCAGCGGCAGGTCCGCTCTCCGCAGGCGCAACCGTTCGCAAGAGCATCTGCACGCATTGCGCGGTCGGATGCACGGTGACTGCGGAGGTGTTGAACGGGGTATGGGTCGGCCAGGAGCCGAGTTGGGATTCCCCGATCAATCGCGGCTCGCATTGCGCAAAGGGCGCATCGGTGCGCGAGCTCGTGCACAGCGAGCGGCGGCTGCGCTATCCGATGAAGCTCGTCAACGGACAGTGGACGCGCGTCTCCTGGGAAACGGCGGTTAACGAGATCGGCGACAAGCTGCTCCAGGTTCGCGAGAAGTCGGGTCCCGATTCCGTCTATTGGCTCGGATCGGCCAAGATGACCAACGAAGGCGCCTATCTGTTCCGCAAGCTCGGCGCCTTCTGGGGCACCAACAACACCGACCATCAGGCGCGTATCTGCCATTCAACGACCGTCACCGGCGTAGCCAATACCTGGGGCTACGGCGCGATGACCAACAGCTTCAATGATATCCGCAATGCCAAGACCCAGATTATCATGGGCGGCAATCCGGCCGAGGCGCACCCGGTATCATTGCAGCATTTGCTCGAGGGCAAGGAGCTTCAAAAAGCGAACTTTATCGTCATCGACCCACGGCTGACGCGGACCGCCGCCCATGCGACCGAATATGTGCGCATGCGGCCGGGTACCGACATCCCGGTACTCTACGGCATGATGTGGCACATTCTCCAGAACGGCTGGGAGGACAAGGAGTTCATCAAACAGCGCGTCTACGGTTTCGACGATCTCCGCAAGGAAGTGGAGAAGTGGAATCCGGAAGAAGTCGAGCGCGTCAGCGGCGTTCCCGGCGAGCAGCTCAAGCGCGTTGCAAAGATGTTTGCCACCGAGAAGCCATCAACGCTGATCTGGGCCATGGGCCAGACCCAGAAAACCGTGGGCACCGCCAACGTGCGGGCGAGTTGCATCGCATTGCTGATGACCGGCAATGTCGGCAGGGCCGGCGCCGGCGCCAACATCTTCCGTGGCCATGACAACGTGCAAGGAGCAACCGACGTCGGGCTCGATATCGTCACGCTGCCATTCTATTACGGCCTTGCCGAAGGCGCCTGGAAGCACTGGGCACGGGTTTGGGAAGTCGACTATGACTTCTTGCAGTCCCGCTTTGACTCAAAGCAGATCATGGAAACCCCCGGTATCCCGCTCACCCGCTGGTTCGACGCGGTGACGTTGCCGAAAGATCAGGTCGCGCAGAAAGACAACGTGCGGGCGGTATTCGTGCAGGGTCACGCCAGCAACAGCATCACCCGCATTCCGGAATCGTTGAATGGTCTAAAAGCGCTCGAACTGTTGGTCATCGCCGACCCGCATCCCACCACCTGGGCCTCGCTCGCCGTGGAGGCCGGACGCAAGGATAACCTCTACATTCTCCCGGTTGCCACGCAATTCGAGTGCAAGGGTTCGCGCGTGGCCTCGAACCGGTCGCTGCAATGGGGCGAGCAGATCGTAAAGCCGGTGTTCGAATGCAAGGATGACCTCGAGGTCATCTATCTGATGGCGAAGAAGCTTGGATTCGGCGACCAGATGTTCAAGAACATCAAGGTCGAGAGCAATCTGCCGGTCGCGGAGGATGTGCTTCGGGAAATGAACCGCGGCAGCTGGTCTACCGGCTATTGCGGACAATCGCCCGAGCGGCTCAAGGCGCACATGAAGAACCAGGCGAAGTTCGACATGCTGACGACGCGGGCGCCCAAGGACGATCCTGAAGTCGGCGGCGACTATTACGGCCTGCCCTGGCCGTGCTGGGGCTCACCGGAAGTCAAGCATCCAGGTACGCCGCTGCTCTACAACACAAATCTCGCCGTGATGGACGGCGGCGGCACGTTCCGGCCGCGTTTCGGCGTCGAGCGCGAAGAAAAGCTTCCCGACGGCTCGACGCGAAAGGTCAGCCTGTTGGCGGAGGGCTCCTACTCCAAGGATTCGGAGATCCAGGACGGCTATCCGGAGTTCACGCTGGCGAGCCTGAAAAAGCTCGGCTGGGACAAGGATCTGACCGAAGCGGAAATGGCCACCATCACCAAGATCAA
>DASSGM010000003.1:0-3828 GCA_035693465.1 Bradyrhizobium sp.
GCTCTACATCCTGCCCAGCGAGGGCACAGACAACTGGCAATCGCTGTGGACCTGCGCGGTGTATTTTTTGCTCGCGGTTACGCTGTGGCGGGCGCGGGGCGCGCAAATCCCAAAATGAGCAGACCGATCGCGATACCTGACAGGCCGATATTGTAGAGCACGATCCCGAATCCGGCCGCGATCAGCCCGCCCGTCAGTAGAACGATCGATGGCCGGATCACGTGAAGGATCGCGATGACGAGCGCGACCACGCCGAATACCGAATTGCGAAACAGGTAGGTCGCAAGCAGACGCGTCTTGCACAGCATGGTCTGCAAGCCGGCATCGCATGCAAGTGCGACCGTCGAGAGCTCGACCGCGAGATAGCGCAGATAGAGTGCGTAGCCGACGCTGACGAAGCCCACGATCAACAGCCACTGCACCTGATACGGCGTCAGCCGAAACGGAGTTTTTTTCATGCGCCGAATATGGTCGGGAATGCACAGCGCGACAACCCGCGGCACCAATCGCGCAAAAGCACATGAGATTCTGACCCTAACATATTGTAATTGCGAAGTTTAATCCGAAGCGATAATACTATCGCCCGCCAAAGACCGACGACAGCATGGAGGGTGTGGACCCCTTGGGCGGATCTTCGCTTGTCATGGCTCTCCGCCTGCGCGCGACAGGCTTGGCGCCGGCGGGCTTTGAGGAAGCGGCCGGCTCGTCGGCCTTCATCGCAAGGCGTTGACCGTCGAACACCGCCGTCTCGCATGCCCGCTGGTTTTCGATCAAGACGGCGCAGATTTTTGCCGCCGCCGCAGCGTCGTTGAGGGGTCCGGCAACCAGCCGCAACTGCATGCCGAGCCCGGTATTGTTCTCCTTCACCACGATGATCGGCCGCAGCGTCGCCAACGATGCAGTCGATTTCGACTTGAGAAGTCCGCGCCACAGCGCACGCAGACCATTGAGCGAATTGGCGCCGCCCACATCGACGCCGAATTCGGTTCGCTGTACCGCTTGCTCGGCCGCGGCCTGCGATGCACCGGCTAGCGGATGATCTCCAGGCGGCGCGTTGGCAACGACCTCGGGCTTCGGCGGCGTTACCGGATCGGGTTCGATCAGTTTTCCGGCCGCGGAATCCGGCGGAGCCATCAACGATTTCGACGCCATGAGCGGCGTCGCCGGCGCGTTTGATGTTCCCTGTGCCGGGGATGAGGCCGGCGCCGTGGCTTGTTCCGCTTGGGCCGTGCGCGGCTTTTCGGGTGTGGGGGCTACTGTCGCCACCGGGGACGCAGCCGGCGCAGGGGCGGCTGCGGTACTTTGCGGCACCGGTTGAGTTTCCGGGGAAGAGATGGGAGCCGCTTGCGCCGAAGCCGGTGCGGAATTTTGCCGCGCAATCGCGCCGGTCACGGAATCCAGCCCCTGTTCCAGAACGGTGACGCGGGAGTACAGCCGATCGCGGTCGCTGTTGAGGATATCGATCGCGGAGGCCAACCGCCGGGTTTCGTTCTGGGTTTCCCTTGCCACGGCCCGGATCTCCAGCGACTGCCGCACCAGATCGGTTGCCACAACCTTGTCGCGTTGCAATCCGATCGAATACTGGCTGGCCAGCAGCGCCACGATCACCGCGCCGACCGAGGCGGCGCCCCACGATCCCAGCCGCCACAGCGAGCTGCGGTCGAGCTCATCCTCCTCGGCCAAAAATCCGGTCAGCAGGCCGCCGGTATTTTCGGTCTTGAAGCCGCGAACCGGTTGATCGGTATTTTTCGCCATACGAGATATCAGGCGCCCCTGAGGCCTGCCGAATCACACAGCAAACATTAACAGGAATGCGGCCTGATCTTGAATCGCGGGCATGGGTCGGGTGGCGATTCGGGTTTCCACTCGGGTCGAAAACGCTTTATGACGGCGGCGGCGCGAATTCGCGCAGGAACTTAAGGAATCGGATGACCGGCAGGACCAGCCTTACGATCGTGCTCGCGGCCGGCGAGGGCACGCGGATGCGATCCGGGATGCCGAAGGTTCTCCATCCCGTGGCCGGCCAATCGCTGCTGGCGCACGTGCTGGGCGCGGCCCCAAAGGAAGGCGGCGCCGCGCTTGCCGTGGTCATCGGGCCCGGCCACGAGGCGGTTGCGGCGGAGGCCAAGCGGGTGCGTCCCGACGCCCTGACGTTCGTGCAGCGCGAGCGGCTCGGCACCGCGCATGCGGTGCTGGCGGCCCGCGAGGCCATTGGCCGCGGTGCCGACGACCTGCTCGTCGCGTTCGGCGATACGCCGCTGATTTCGGCGGCCACATTCGAGCGTCTGCGCACCCCGTTGAAGAATGGCGCGGCGCTCGCCGTGCTTGGCTTTCGCGCTGCCGATCCCACCGGCTATGGCCGGCTGCTGGTCGAAGGCGACCGCCTGGTGGCGATCCGCGAACAGGCCGACGCGACGCCGGCGGAACGCGCCATAAAGCTCAGCAATGCCGGCGTGATGGCATTCGATGGCCGCAAGGCGCTGGAAATCATCGAAAAGATCGGTAATGCCAACATCAAGGGCGAGTATTATCTGAGCGACGCCGTTGCCGTCGTTCGCGGGATGGGATTGGAGGCCGTTGTGATCGAGACCAGCGAGGATGAAGTGCGCGGCATCAACACCAAAACCCAGCTTGCGGAAGCCGAGCGCGTCATCCAGGCGCGGCTGCGTCAGGCGGCGCTCGATGCCGGCGTGACCATGATCGCGCCTGAGACGGTTTATCTCGCCGCTGATACGAAATTCGGCAACGACGTCACGATCGAACCGTTCGTGGTGATCGGCCCCGGCGTCTCGATTGGAGACGGCGCGGTGATCCATTCGTTCTCCCACATCGTGCAGGCATCGATCGGCAGGAAGGCGTCGGTCGGACCCTATGCGCGGTTGCGGCCGGGCACCTCGCTCGGCGAGGGCGCTAGAATCGGCAACTTCGTCGAGACCAAGGCGGCCACGCTGGAGGCGGGCGTCAAGGTCAATCATCTCAGCTATATCGGCGATGCGCATATCGGCGCCAATGCCAACATCGGCGCTGGCACCATTACCTGCAACTATGACGGCTTTGACAAGCACAAGACCACGATCGGGTCAGGCGCCTTCGTAGGTTCGAATTCCTCGCTGGTGGCGCCGGTGAAAATCGGCGATGGCGCCTACGTCGGGTCGGGATCGGTGATCACGAAAGACGTGCCTGACGATGCGCTGGCGGTGGAGCGCAGCCAGCAGACCAACCGCGAGCGCGGCGCCAGGCGATACCGCGAGATGAAAACCAGGGGCAAGGGCGCGAAGGGCAAGTAATAACCGGACCTGTTGGGCCTGCGGCTTAACGCTGTCTCAATCGGCAATAATTATTGAGTACCAGGCGATCTGCTATTCTCGTTAAGAGATGCGTGCCATTGTTTTGACGGTTTTTGGCCAATTTGGAGAGATTGATCCGCATGTGCGGCATTGTCGGCATTCTCGGGCGCGGTCCGGTCGCGGAGCAATTGGTGGATTCGCTCAAGCGGCTAGAATATCGCGGCTACGATTCCGCCGGCGTCGCCACGCTGGAAGGCGACCATCTCGAACGCCGCCGCGCCGAAGGCAAACTCAAGAATCTTGAAACGCGATTGAAGGCCGAACCGCTCGCCGGTCATACCGGCATCGGACATACACGCTGGGCCACCCACGGCAGGCCGACCGAGAATAACGCGCATCCGCATGCGACCGATAACGTCGCGGTAGTCCACAACGGCATCATCGAGAATTTCCGCGAGCTCCGGGCCGAGCTGGAACGACAGGGCGCGAAATTTTCCAGCGAGACCGACACCGAAGTCGTGGCGCATCTGGTCAATTCCTA
>DASSGM010000004.1:0-8966 GCA_035693465.1 Bradyrhizobium sp.
AGCAGCCTCAAAGAATACGTCCACGCTCGGGTCGATCTATATCGAATGGCGCATGATTTCTTGCTGGTCCAGCGAGAGGAAGATTTTTCGGACCAGCAGGAAAAGAAGCTGCTTGAACTCAAGAACCAGTTATGGGACGCGGTAGTGGCGGCTTGCCCGCAACCGAACAACCGTCCTGCATGCGCTTTGTCGCTCCCAGCGCTGAATAGCCTATTCGAGGTTGCACGTTTGCGTGCAGGTGCCGCCGAAAAACATCCGCCACAGATAATCTACTTTATGCTGTTTGGCCTTGGTCTGGGCTGCTCACTGCTCGCCGGGTTCGGGATGGCGGCGAGCGCCGGGCAGAGCTGGATACACATGGTGCTCTTCGCAGGAACGCTGACCGTCGCGCTCTACATCGTGACCGATATGGAATATCCGCGTCTCGGCCTCATTCGGATCGAAAGTTTCGATCATTTCCTAGCCGACGCTTACGATCAAATGCGGTAACGGCGAACCCGACCAGCTACGAGCGGCCTGAAAATTTTGACCGAGGCTCACGAGGCAGGAACAGGCGCGAAAGGTTCGCATTAGTTTTGTGCGGGTGGAATGGCAGCGGGTACGGCCACGCGTCTAGAAAGGCTCTTCGCGGTACGAGTTATGCCAACAGGAGTTGAGAGATGAAAAAGCACCTTTGGTTGGTTTGTGACGCGCTTGCTGGGATAACAATCCTCCATTTAAGCGCATTTGCGGAGACCGCCAAGCCAAACGCAACCGCCGCTCCCCCTGATGCCATCTCCGCACCACACAAAACATACGGACAAAGCTCGAAGAAAACTGCAAAGGATTGCGACGATGAATGGAGAGCCAATCAAGAAACAATGATGAAACACGGAATGACTGAAGAGTCTTATGTGGAACAGTGCAGCGTGGAAGATGACGTACCGGCTTTTCCCTCGGAAACGAAGACGAATGCCGCTCGGCCGGGCGCACCCAAATAGATCCGCTGGCCGCGAGGACAGCGGCAGCGCATGCCGCAAGCGCCTCAAATCAGGTGCAAGGGGATCAACTCTGTGCGAGCGCCAATTCCGGGCGGCTATTTATGACACGTTTCGCGTTATGATACTGCTCGCGAGGAGGTGACGACTTTAACCTGGAAAGGCGCGAACAAGATTTCGTCCCGCAATTCGCAATTGGTGTTCCGATGTTCAAGCATGTCACTGTCGATCGCGCTCGCCGCGCGCTGCTGGGCACTGCGGGAATGCTCATCCTCCAAACGCTGCTCCAACCGACGACGGCATTTGGTCAGACGTCGTCCGGGTCCAAGATGAAAATCGGCATTATCGGCGCGGGCCATATCGGCGGCACGATCGGGGAGCTCTGGACCAAGGCAGGTCATCCGGTCTTCTTCTCCTCACGCCATCCGGAGGAATTGAAAGATCTCGTTGCGCGCGTTGACCCACTGGCCCAGGCCGGCACGGTCGATCAGGCGATTGGGTTCGGCGACGTTGTCTTCATCGCCGTCCCTTACGGCGCACTGCCGCAGATCGGGAGAGACTACGGCAAATCATTAGCGGGCAAGATTGTGCTCGACGCCAACAATGCCGTGGCCAGCCGGGACGGCGCTATCGCCGACGAAGTCGAGCACGACGGCATCGGAGTTACTTCGCAGAAATATCTGCCCGGCGCTCGGCTGGTGCGCGCCTTCAACACGCTCTCCTACATGATCTTTGCACGCGAAGCGAACCGTCCTGCCCCCAGGCTCGCGGTACCGATTGCGGGCGACGATCCGGAAGCAGTGCAAGTTGCGGCGGGACTGGTGCGCGACGCCGGCTTTGATCCGGTGGAGGTCGGCAAGCTGGCTGATGCGCGGCGCTTCCAGCGCGGTGCGCCAGGATATGGCCAGAACGTGGGCGCGGCTGAACTCAAGCAGAAACTTTCGCTGGCGCCATGACAGCTCTCGTGGGCTGGTTACAGCGCGCGGTGCCTGCTACCCCGGGAGAACGTTCGGCAGCGCTGTGGTCCTTCGCCTATTTCTTTACACTGCTTGCCGGCTACTATGTGTTGCGTCCGCTGCGCGATCAAATGGGCATCGCCGGTGGTGTCAAAAACCTGCCGTGGCTCTTTACCGCTACGTTTCTCAGCCTGCTGGTCGCGCAGCCACTCTACGGCGCGCTGGTGGCGAGACTGCCGCGGGTCAGGTTTATTCCCATCGTCTACCATTTCTTCGTCGCCAACCTGGTTCTGTTCTGGGTGTTGCTGACCTTCGACCTGGAAAAGGTGATCGTAGCGCGGGTATTTTTTGTCTGGGTCAGCGTATTCAACTTGTTCGCGGTGGCGGTGTTCTGGTCGTTCATGGCAGACCTGTTTACTGCGGAGCAAGGCAAGCGGCTGTTCGGGTTCATTGGCGCCGGAGGCACCGCTGGAGCGCTCCTTGGTCCCGTCGTCACGATCTTGCTGTCAGCGCCGCTCGGCCCAGTCAACCTGTTGATCGCGGCCGCCGCCTTTCTCGAATTGGCCGTGTTCTGTGTCCATCGAGTTGAACGCGTGGCGAACGCGCCGACAGACGTGGATTCGCGACAGGAGCGCGTTGGAGGCGGCGCCTTCGCGGCACTGCCCGAACTGATCCGCTCGCCTTATCTCATGGGCGTGGCCACCTGGGTCAGCCTGCTTTCGTTCGGCGCGACCATTGCCTATTTCGCGCAGGCCAACATCATCTCAACGACGATTCATGACGCAGCCACACAAACGCGTCTGTTTGCGGGTATCGATCTCGCGGTGGGCCTGCTCAGCCTGGCGACACAGGTCTTTGCCACCGCCAAGTTCCTCAAGCGCTTTGGTACCGGCATCTCGGCTGCAGCTCTGCCCGCTGTTTATGTGGTCGGCTTCGCCGCGGTGGCGATCGCACCGATCCTGTCGGTGGTCGTGACACTCCAGGTCGCGCAACGCTGGATGAACTTCGCAATCGCAAATCCGGCACGGCAGGTATTCTTTACAGTGGTCGGGCGCGAGGAAAAGTATAAAGCCAAGAATTTGATCGACGTGGTGATCTATCGCGGCTCGGATGCGTTGTATGGTTGGGTATACGACAGCCTGCAGGCGCTGGGATTGAAGCTTGGCGCTATCGCGCTTTGCGCGCTCCCCGTCGTGGCGGGCTGGCTTATTCTTTCAACCGCGCTGGGGCAAGCGCAGGAACGTCTTACAACGAAAAGGGACGACGAAGGAGCGCCGAGATGCCAATCCGAATAACCCGCCGAGACCTCGCCGGACTCGCTGGCGGATTTCTGGTATCGCCCAAAGCCATTGCTCAAACCGACACGCCACTTATTACCCGTGCAATTCCCACCAGCGACGAGCGCATTCCCGCGGTTGGCCTTGGCACGGCCTATGTTTTCGATCAGGATAACGAAACGACACGGAGCAAGGCCGATGCAGTCGTACAGGCTCTGGTGAGAGGTGGCGGACGGCTGATCGACACGGCCTCGACCTATGGCGATGCCGAAAGCGTACTGGGTAAGGTCACCGCAGCTGCCGGCTTGCGCGACAAGCTTTTCATCGCCACCAAGCTCGAGTCGCCCGACGTTCAGGAACTCAAGCGGTCATTGGCCCGACTCAAGACCGCAAAGGTCGATCTGCTGCAGCTCCACAACGTCAGGAGCAAGCAACAATCTCTCGAACGCTTCAGGGAGTGGAAGCGACAAGGCGTGTGCCGTTATGTCGGCATCACTTCAACATCCCGCCGCGACTATCCCGCGGTCGAGGCCGTGCTCAAACGGGAGAAGCCCGATTTCGTCCAGATCGACTATTCACTCGATAACCGCGAGGCCGAGAAGAGCATCCTGCCATTGGCCGCCGAAGTCCGCGCCGGCGTGCTGACCGCAGTGCCTTACGGCAACGGCAGATTATTCCGGGCAGTGCGTGGCAAGGAATTGCCGGAGTGGGCCCGGGTGTTCGCGAACTCCTGGGGACAGTTTTTCCTGAAATATTTGCTCGGCGACCCGCGTGTGACAGCTGTGATCCCCGGTACCGGCGATCCCGGCCACATGACGGACAATGCCGGTGCGATGCGCGGCCCGTTGCCCGACCCTGATCAACGTCGTCGAATGATAGAGTTCGTCGAATCGCTTTGATCGATGATCGATTTTCACTCATTAATGTATGACTGACTGACATCCACCTCGCATCAAAGCGCCAGCAACATCAGCCGGCGCGACGGTCCATGTCATGGTCGAACAGGTGCCGTAACGCGTCGGTTTAAGATGTCCGAGTCACTTCCGCTTTTCCCCCCATAGCGACCAAAGAACGGGCATCGCGGGATGTCTCAAACGCGCCAACAGGAGACTCGGTAACGCGCGTTTCAAGCCGAGTTGATTTATTGAAGCGGAATTTAATGGGACGGGCGTGCGGTCTCCCTACATAGAGCACCAGGTATCCGCATCGGATTCTGCAAGCAGATAGCTCGCGGTCCAGACGGCACGCTCGCCTCGCGAAGCGTGATCGATTCGTCGCGTCCCGCGCGGGTCTACAATCGATCCATTCAGGAGAAACGAAAATGATTTCATTCAAAACTCTTGCAGCGGCCGTGCTGCTGTCCGCGACCGCAGCGACGCCGGCATTCGCGCAAGACCACTCCCTGTATATCAAAAATCTACACGATTCCGGGTATAATCCGAAGAACGACTTCAATCCGAACGGAACCATGAGGGCCGCCATCCAGGAGCCGGGCCTGTTCGCGTTCTATTATCCGAATCTGGACATTCTGAATGGAGGGGCGCCAACTCCCGCGGCCAGAATGTCTCCCGACTGGCCCGCGTTGAGGGGAGCGTGTGCGTCGGCCGGCGGCGGCATCACTTACTGCGGCGAGCGCAATGACTCTTTTGCTTTTGCGCCCGCCGCATTCCCGCGTCATCATGGCCGCCGCCATCACCGGATGTGACGGCACAAGCTCACGCTTCGTTGAAAGAGCGTGATGAAATTTCTCCCAAGGTCGGCCGCTCTCCACAATAGAGGTCGAGCGCTTTCTTGGCTTCTGTCACCATAGGGAGAACCAAATGACCAAAATGACCTTCGTGTCGGCCGTGCTGATTGCTGCAACAGTATTCGCAACTCAGGCCATGGCTGCTCGCACCGATGTCGCGGCACGGCACGCCACGACCAAGGCCCACGCGAGCACTACAGACTGTGTGCGGGCTCCGAACGTCGGCGCGTTTGCCTCGGATCCCTATACTGTGCCGCCGTGCATGCCCAATACTGAGACGTTCCAATAGCGACGACGAGTCGGGCTGGCAGACCTCGCCAGCCCGACTGCAATCCAGATGCACCGCGGCTAAGAATGGATTGCTTCGTCGCTTCCGCTTTCGCTCTTCGAGCTTCGGCGGACGCGGTCGCTCGTTGAGCTACGGCGGACAAGTGCGCTCCTCGCAATGACGGCTGTTACTTTGCCGCCCCGCGCTGCCCCCGCCTTCGCTCGATCGTGATCTCGGCCAGGATCGACATCGCGATCTCTTCCGGCGTGATGGCGCCGAGGTCGAGGCCGGCCGGCGCCTTGATGCGGTCGAGGGCAGAGGCGTCGATGCCCTCCGCGATCAGCTTCTCGCGCAGCGCCGCCATCTTGCGGCGGCTGCCGACGAAGGCGTGATAGGCAGCCTCGGTCGCGACCGCCATCCGCAACGCGGCTTCGTCGCCCTTGCCTTGGGTCGAGACCACGACAAAACGCTTCGCCTCGTGCAGCTTTCCGAGCGCATAGCCGTCGATCAGCATGTCCGCGTCAGGCGTGTCGGTCAGCTCGCCTGCCGGCGCCGCGATCGTGACGTGGTAGCCGAGTTGCCGCGCTTGGGCTGCGAGCGACAGCGCGACCGGGCTGGCGCCGAGAATCACCAGCGAGGGATGCGGCAGCACCGGCTCGACAAAGATATCCATGGTGCCCTTGCTCGGGCACATGTTTTGGGCGAAGCGCACGCCGCCGCGGTTCTCGCCGGGCTTGACGCCGAGCTCGGCGAGCAGATTTTCCGGCTGCACCGAAACCATGCGCGGTTCGCCGTCGGCGAGCGCGTCGCGCGCGGCCTTCAGCACCGCGCCGCGGGCGCAGCCGCCGCCGATCCACCCAGCCACGATCGTCCCGTCGGGGCGGATGATGGCCTTGGCGCCGGCCTTGGCCGCGGTCACCGACACCGTTCTCACCACGGTGGCAAGAACAAAGGTTTCCTCGGCGGCCTTGAGCCGGGCCACCAGGTCCATCACTTCGACATGGGCGGTCATGGGCGTCTCCCTCAGAGCTTGGCCAGATAGGGTTCAAGCTCGGTCAGGCTTTTCAGCGTGTTGGCGGGCGCATAGAGATCGACATAGGGCAATGCGGCCTTGATGCCCAAGGCCTCGGGCGCATAGCCTTCCCATGCCATCATCGGATTGAGCCAGACGATGCGGCGGCAGCGTTTTGCCAGCGCCGCCATCTCGCGGCCGAGCAGCGCGGCGTCGCCGGTCTCGTAGCCGTCGGACACGATCATCACGCAAGAGCGCGAATGCAGCACGCGCGCGGCGTGCCAGCGGTTGAAGGTCTGCAAGGATTCGCCGATTTTTGTACCGCCGCCGGCGCCTTGCGCCATGATCGACAGGCGATCGAGTGCGCGCGCGGCATCCTTTTCCTTCATCGCGTCGGAGACGTAAGCGAGCCTTGTGTGAAACAAAAACGCCTCGGCTTCGCGAAATTCATCGAGTACGCCGTGGATGAAACGCAGGAACACGCCGGTGTACATGCTCATCGAGCCGGAGGCATCGAGCAGCACGACCAGACGCAGCGGCTTTTGCTTGCGCTGCCGCTTGACGAGGTTGATTGGCACGCCGCCATGGCTGATGTTGCTATGGATCGTTCGCCGCAGGTCGAGCCGGTAGCCGCGGCGCCGCGCCAGGTCGCGGCGGGTCAGCCGTGTGCGCATCGTCCTTGCCAGCCGCGCCGCGACGGCATGGGCCTGTTCGATCTGGTCGGGGTCGGCCATGTTGCGGAAATCGACCTCGGCGAGATTATCGGCGCGCGAAGCGCCTTCCATGCGGCCTTCGCCGGCGCGGTCCTCCGGCGCATCGTCGGCGGACGGAATCTGGTCGGTTGCGGCCGGGCTTCCGGTTGGCTCGGACTTGGTATCCTGCAGGCTCTTCAGCGACGGGCTATTGGCCGCCTTCGCTGAGCCCACCGTCATCGATCGCGATTTCACCCGCTTGCCGAGCCAGAACGCGTCGAACAACCCGTCGAACCTGTCCCAGTCGGATTTCCGCGCCGAAAACAGATGCTTTAATGCCGAACGCAACAGCCCGGGCTTTTCGACATAGCCCGCTGCCATCAAGGCCGCCGCGTCCCGCCCTTCCTGCAGGCCGACGGCAAAATCGTTGTCACGCAGGGTGCGGAGAAACGCGGCGAGCCTCGCCGCGACCAGGTGCGATACCTCGTCGATGTCAGGGAATCCCGCGTCGGTACCGCAACGGCTCATGCCACCTTCCCCAGCAAGCGTTCTGTCACCTCCGGGGTCATGCGCGACTTGTCCTCATGGGTCTTGAGCAGGCACATCAGGGTTTCATGAACCGTCTCGGGGGTGTCGTGCAGGTCGCCTACGCCGAGCCCGACCAGCGCCGCCGCCCAGTCCAGCGTCTCCGCCACGCCGGGGACCTTGCGGAGCTCTTCCTTGCGGACGTTTTCGACCATGCGCGCGATCTGCAGCGACAGCGACGCGCCGGCGCCATCGATCCGCGCCATGATGATGCGCGCCTCGCGATCGACGTCGGGATAATCGACGTAATGATAGAGACAGCGGCGGCGCAGCGCGTCGGACAGTTCGCGGGTGCCGTTCGAGGTCAGCACCACATGGGGAATGGTTGTCGCCGAAATCGTTCCGAGCTCCGGGATCGAGACCTGAAAATCCGACAGCAGTTCGAGCAGGAACGCCTCGAACTCGTCGTCGGCGCGGTCGATCTCGTCGATCAGCAGCACCGGCGGCTTGTCACGGCGGATCGCGGCCAGCAGCGGCCGCTCCAGCAGGTATTTTTCCGAAAAAATCTGGTCCTCGATGGCGTCGGCATTCTCGCCGCGATGCGCCTGGATCGAGAGCAATTGCCGCTGGTAATTCCATTCGTAAAGCGCGGCCGATTGATCCAGCCCCTCATAGCACTGCAGGCGGATCAGCTCGGTCGCATGCGCCGTGGCCAGCGCCTTGGCCACCTCGGTCTTGCCGACGCCCGCTTCGCCTTCCAGCAGCAGCGGACGCCTCAGCAGTTGCATCAGCGAGATCGCGGTCGCCAGTTCGTGATCGGCGATATAGCCGGAAGCCGCCAGGGCCTGCGCAATCTCCTCGCCAGTTTTCATTGCCAGAGAGTTTTCCATTTCATTCGAACCGCTGCCGCTTCATCTTCTCCCCTCCCCCCGCGAAGCGGCGGAGAGGGGTCGGGGGTGGGGGGCGGCTCAGCAAACTCTCTGCCAGAGGAGCAAGCGGATGGACCCCCCACCCCCGACCCCTCCCCGCCACGCGCAAGAGCGCGTGGAGGGAGGGGCGAAGATTATCACGCCGCGAACACTCCCAAATTTTTTGCCGCCCGCCAGTTGCGCCAGTAGTCGTGCGGCATCTGGATATGGGTGGACCCCAGGAACGAGAAGGCGTCGTTGACGGCGTTGGAAAACGCCGGCACGCCGCCGACATTCGGGCTCTCGCCGACGCCCTTGGCGCCGATCGGATGATGCGGCGACGGCGTCACGGTGAAGTCGGTCTCCCAATGCGGCGTCTCGACCGCGGTGGGCATGAAGAAATCCATGAACGAGCCGGTGACGACATTGCCCTCCGGGTCGTAGCGGATTTCCTGGCCCATCGCGATCGCAAAGGCTTCGGTCAGCCCGCCATGCACCTGACCCTCGATGATCATCGGATTGATGCGGGTGCCGCAATCGTCGAGCGCATAGAAGCGCCTGATCTTGTAGACCCCGGTATCGACGTCGATGTTCATCACGCAGA
>DASSGM010000005.1:0-15350 GCA_035693465.1 Bradyrhizobium sp.
CCAGGCGTGCTGCTGGATTTTTAAGTCAAGTCGCAACAGGGCGACGTATTGGTTAATATTTTGGTTGAACTCTTGAAGGGATCTGTGCGGTTGAGGATTTACCCCGCACGGGAATGAAAATGATCAGGCGTCTGGTCCCAATGGCGGCGATCATCGGGGGAGCCATTTTATCAATGGTTCTGGCTCCCGACGTTGCTTGGGCCGCCGACAAGCGGGTGGCGCTGATCGTGGGCAATTCGAGTTACCAGACTGTCCCGCAGCTTCCGAATCCATCCCGCGATGCGAACGCTGTGGCAAAAATGTTCAGGGACGCGGGCTTCGATTCAGTCGACATCCAACTCAATGTCGGCAATCTCGAGTTCAAGCGCTCCATCCGCAAGTTCGAAGCGCTTGCCGACCATGCCGACATCGCCGTCGTCTACTATGCCGGTCACGGTCTTGAAATCGGCGGGACAAATTATCTCATTCCGGTCGATGCGAAACTGGCGAGCGATCGCGACGCCGATGACGAGGCCATCCCGCTGGAGCGGCTGGTATCGTCGGCGGACGGCGCCAAGCGGTTGCGTCTCATCATTCTCGATGCCTGCCGCGACAATCCCTTCATCAGCATCATGCGCCGGGAACGCAAGGTCGCGAGCCGCGCGGTGGTCGCCGGTCTGGGGAAGGTCGAGCCCACCAGCACCGACACGCTGATCGCCTATGCCGCCAAGGCCGGTTCAACCGCTGACGATGGCGATGGCGATCACAGTCCATTCACTACCTCGCTGCTGAAAAACCTGACAGTGCCGGGCCTCGACGTACGCCTGGCGTTCGGACGGGTCAGGGACGAAGTATTGAAGATGACCGGCAGCCGGCAAGAACCGTTTGTCTATGGCTCGCTCGGAGGCGGCAACATCTCGCTGGTGCCGCCGCCGCCGGTACCGCGCGAAACGCCGGTCAGTGACATCAAGACCGATTACGAGCTCGTCGAAAAAGTCGGAACGGCCCGGGCCTGGCAAGTATTTTTAGCCACGCATCCGAATGGCTTTTACGCCGACCTGGCGCGCGCTCAGATCGAAAGATTAAGCACTCAGCAGCCTCGGCTCGCCTCTCTCGAGCCCTCGACAGCGCCACCCAGTCGCGAATCCTCCTCGAAGGAAGCGCTTGAGTGGGAAAAGGTCAAAAACAGTACCGATCTGTCGGAGTTGCAGAAATTCATCAAGCGCTTCCCGGATGCGCCACTCTCGATCAACGCCCAACAGCGCATCGATGTGCTTAAAAAGGCTGCCCAGGAGCGCGAGGACAAGGCTCGCGCCGCAGCGCGGCAAGCGGCCGAAGAGGCGGCACGTCAGGCCGAGCAAAGGAAAGCCGAACTGGCGGCTGCAAAAAAACGCGAAGATGATGAGCGCCGCGCCAGGGAGGCCGAAGCCGAGCAGAAGGCCAAGGCTGCCGCCGCCGAACTCGCCGCGGCAAAGAAGCGCGAGGAAGATGAACGCCGTGCCAAGGCCGCGGAGGCCGAGCAGAAGGCCAAGGCCGCAGAAGCTGAACGCAAGGCCGCGGAAGCCAGGCAAAAAGCCGAGGAGGCGGCGAGAAACAAGGCGGCTGCGGAAGCCGCCGCGCTCCGTGCGGCCAGCGAAAAACAGGCAAGACAGGCTGAAGCCGAGCGCAAGAAAGCCGAATTGGCTTCCGCGCAGGAAGCCGCCTGCAAGAAGGAGCAGGGCACATTGGAAGAACTGATCGCCAAGGGCAGCGAAGGCTCGGGCATTGCCGATTTGAAGTCTTTTTCCAAGACCGTCACCTGCGATCGATTGGGACCTCAGGTTGTTGCCGCCCTCGACAGGTTCACTCTCGAAGCGGCGAAGCGGGCGGCCACTCTGCCCAATTCCCCCGAGCTGATCCGCTCGGCCCAGACCCAGCTCGCTCGCCTCGGCTGTCTCTCGGGCAAGATCGACGGCAGCTTGAACACGACAAAGAGCGCGCTTGGACGTTACATGTCGATCCAGGGCAAGTCGCCTAGCGGCCAGGACGTGACCGAGGCTTTGGTGGCCGATCTGACCAAGCAGACCACCCGCGTTTGCCCGCTCGAATGCAAGGCAGGCGAGACGGCAAAGGGGGAGACCTGCGTCGCATCAGAGAAACCGGCGGCACCGGCCACCGCCTCGCGCCACAACGACGACGAGGACAACGCGCGCGCGCGCCGCAAACAATCGAGCCGCAAGAACGACGACGAGGACGATGCGCGGTCGCGCCGCAAACAATCGAACCGCCAGGCCGAGCGCGAAGAGCCACGGCGAGCAAGGCCGGAAGCACCCCGCGCCCGCCAGCAGGTCTTTGCCAGACCCAGCATCGTGAGCGGCGGTGGAGGCGGAGGCGGCGGAGGCAGTCACACCATGATTGGCGTGGGCTTCTGATCGACCGGCTGTGCGCGTCGGCGCGACAAAGTACGCAAATAGTGCCGCCGATCGCTGTTTCTTGATTGCGATTTTCCAAACAACGAGGTTTCCGGAATGAAAAGCATGTTTGCCGCGGTTGTAGTTTTCGCCGGTCTCACGGGGCCAGCGGCAGCGCAGGCGCCGGTCGCCGTCGTTGAGGACGTGCAGGGCACAGTAACCGGCGTCGAGTTCATGGACTATGTCGCTCCCGGCAAGGTCATCAAGCTCGGGTCGAGCGGCGCGGTCGTGCTGGGCTACATGAAATCCTGCTGGCGCGAAACGATCACGGGAGTAGGCACCGTGATCGTGGGCGCAGAAGAGAGCATGGTCCATCTCGGCCAGGTCAAGGCCAACAAGGTGCCGTGCGACTCAAGTAATTCGCGGCTCGTCGATCGGCAGGTCGGCGAAAGCGCGGCGACCGTGGTCCGCAGCATGGACGGCAAGGCCTCGGCATCGCCGCAGTTTACGCTGTACGGCCTTTCGCCGGTCGTCGAGACCACCGGCCGCGGCAAGCTGGTTGTTGAAAGGCTCGATGCCAAGGGTGAACGCTACGACGTGGACCTCACCCCGGCTTCCGTCGTGCGAGGTAAGTTCTACGACTTTGCCAAGACCCGTACGACGTTAAGGCCGGGCGGTGTATATGCCGCAAGTCTTGGCTCGAGGAGGGCTGTTTTCCTGGTCGATCGCCAGGCCGAGCCAGGCTCGAGCCCGATCATCGGTCGCCTGGTGCGGATGGAATAGGCGAGCGAGTTCGACCACCCGGATCCCGCCATGGGCCGCGGCATCAGACGAGATGCGGTCGCGATCATTCTGGTTGCCGTGGCGTCGGGCCTTGTTTCTGCCTTTCCCCCGTTCAGCCTCGCCCATGGCTGGTCGATCGACGCTCTCACCGCGCTGCGTTGGGAGTTTTTCGGAGCGCGCCGTGATCCTGCCTCAACGCCGGTCGCCGTTATCGCGATCGACGAGGAGACATACCAAACTCCGCCCTTCAAGGGGTCGCCGACGCTAACGTGGACCGCGGAAGTTGGTCGGGTTCTGAATGCCGTCATCGACGGCGGAGCCAAGGCCGTGGGCTTCGACATCGTATTTCCCACTTCGATTGAACAATCCGAGATTCCTTTTGGCGATGATTTGCTCGGGAGCCGAATGCGCGGCTTCGATCGGGCATTCCTGCGCTCTCTCGCAACGGGGGCTTCCGCGGGCAAGGTAGTGCTGGGCGAAGTTCTGAGCGGCGATCGATCGATCCTGCCGTCACCTGGACAACGGATCGCGGTAGGTCAGCAGAAGAATATCCGCCCGCTCAACATATATTCGGATCCCGACGATGTGGTGCGGCGAGTACCGCTGACTTTGCCGGGCGACGGAAAGCGGCTTCCCTCGATGGCGCTCGAACTGGCATCGCGCGCACTTAACGCCGAACCAGCTCTGGCCGAAGATGGAAGCGTGACGCTTGCCGGCTATCTCATTCCGAGTGCGGTGCCAAACACACTGACTCTCAACTTCGAGGGCGGCGCCAACGATGTTCAGACGTTTTCGTTCGCCGATCTGCACGCCTGTGTCGAACGCAACGACACGGATTTTTTCCGTCGCCAATTCGCCGGCAAGGTAGTCATCTTCGGCGCACTTCTTGATTCGGAGGATCGGAAAATCACCTCCAAGCGTTTTGCGACCGGACTTGATGGATCGCGAGCGCCGCGTTGCGTGCTGCCGCCCGCGCCGCCGACAGCCGGGCAATTCAAACGCAGTTCGATCGCCGGTGTTTATATTCACGCGACCGCCGTCCACAATCTGATGGCCCGGGACGCAATCGTCGAACCCGGCATTGTGCCGGCGACAATCATCGCAATCGCTTTTGCCGCGCTGGCGGCGCTCGCGGCACGCCTGCTGACGCCGGGCGCCGCCGCACTGGTTTATTTCGGCATGGCCGCGGCCTGGACATGCTTCGCAACGTTTGCATTTACCCGCTCGCTGGCCTTGCCGCTAAGCGAGCCATTTCTGGCCGGGCTGGTTGCAATGGCTGCAATCGTCGCATACCGCCTCGTGGTTGCCGACAAGGGCGAACGATTGCTGCGCAAGAGCTTCGCGCTTTATCTGGCGCCGCAGGTTATCGACAAGATGCTGTCATCCAACAAGCTGCCGGAACTGGGCGGCGAAACACGCGATGTCACCGTGTTCTTTTCCGACCTGGCCGGTTTTTCGTCGATCTCTGAAAAAATGACACCGGCGGAACTGGTGACATTCATGAACGAGTATCTTTCTGCCATGACCGACATCATCGAAAGCAAGGGCGGCTATATCGATAAATATATCGGCGATTCGATTGTAGCGGTGTTCGGTGCGCCAGCCGACGATAGCGACCATGCCAGCAATGCGGCGCGCGCTGCGCTGGGTTGCCGTGCGCGTCTCGATGAACTCAATCAAGGCTCCGCCGCCTTCAAGGGCTACAAGGTGGCACACCGAATGGGACTCAATTCCGGCGAAGCGCTGGTCGGCAACATCGGCTCGCGACGGCGCTTCAACTATTCCGTGATGAGTGACGCGGTGAATGTCGCGTCGCGACTGGAGGGCGCCAACAAGTACTACGGAACCGTGATCGCCGCATCGGAAATGACGGTCGCGCTGACGGGATCGGCATTCACGTGGCGTGAACTCGACGCGATCCGGGTGCAGGGACGCTCTAGCCCGGTGAAGATCTACGAATTGCTTGCGGTGACCGGTCAGGAGACAGCCCAGCAGGTTGCGTCTGCGGCAGTCTACGCCGAGGGTCTGGCGCATTGGCGTCGCCGCGAATTCGATGCCGCAGCAAAATGCTTCGCGCGTGTCGCCGACATCGACAGGCCGTCCGCGTTGTTTCTCGGGCGGGCTAACGGATTTGTGAGCCATCCGCCTGGTCCGGATTGGAATCCGGTCACTACATTGGAGGGCAAGTAGGAACGCCCGCGCATCGCCCGCTAGACCATGATCGGCGTTGGCTTTTAGTCGCCAAATTGCTAACTTGCGCAGACAAACCAGCGTAATTCACGCTCACCTGAATCGAGAGGCGCAATCCGATGACGAGCTACCCCCGCTTGATGTTGCAGTTCGCCACGGCCACCGGGATTGCTGCCATGCTGTGGATTGCCGCGCCGGCAATGGCCGCGGAGAGTGCCGCCAACAGCAATGCACCCGCGGTCACTACAAAGACCGCACCCTCCGTTATCAAGCGCCATGCTTCGGTTCAACGCGATGCTCCGCGGCGAGCCCGGTTCGCCGCGTCGCACTATCGCCGTGGCTATGAGCGCATCGGTCCGGTCCGCGGCAATCCGGAGTGCTCCGGTGTCTGGTGCGGGCGCCAATTCGTTTTGATGATCGGCATCGGGTTTTGAAGGCGGCTATCTGAAGCTGTCCGCGGCCGATATTGCCAGGGCGGTTGGCCTGCGAAGAATCGGGCATACGCCTCGCGTCCCAGCGCCGATAGGGTCTTTGTACCATCAATCCGCCACCGCCGTGCGCTAAAGCGATATCCACGTCATCGAGGATTATTGCCGTGGCTTTTCTGTTGCCAACAACGCCAAGCTGTCGCCGTTTCAGGCGAAGACCGGTTGCCTTCGTCATCGCGTTTCTTGCGCTCTCCATGATGGCCGTCGCGCGCGCCGAAGACGCGCCACAGCCGTCCCGGAATCCGCCCGCCGGAACACCATCGGCACAAAGATCGGGAGCAACGGGCGAACACGGTGACGCTACCCCAAGTTCGCCGGCCGCCGCGGAGCAGCACCGCCTGCCACCGGATTCCACTACCAAGCAAACGCTGGTTCTTCCCGGCCGCACGCTCGCCTTCACGGCCACCGCCGGGTCGATCCGCCTGTTCAACGACAAGCGGGAGCCGCAGGCCGATATCGTTTATACCGCCTATCAGCTCGATGGCTCCGAGCCGACTACCCGCCCCGTGACGTTCTTTTTCAACGGCGGACCAGGCGCGGCCTCGGCCTATTTACAACTCGGCAATGCCGGACCCTGGCGGCTGGCAATCAACGCAGATGCGCCAATTTCCTCCGCCTCGCCCGACCTCCAGGCCAATGCGGAGACCTGGCTCGACTTTACCGATCTCGTCTTCATCGACCCGGTCGGCACCGGCTACAGCCGCTTTGTCGCCACCGGCGAGGACGTGCGCAAGCGCTTCTTTTCGGTCGATGGCGACGTCAACTCGCTCGCAGCGACCATCCGCCGCTGGCTGGAAAAATACGACCGGTTGCTGTCACCCAAATTTGTCGCCAGCGAAAGCTATGGCGGCATCCGCGGCCCGAAGATCGTTCGCGAATTGCAAACCCAGCAAGGCGTCGGGGTGAGCGGTCTCATTCTCATTTCACCGCTGCTCGACTTCCGCGAATTTTCCGGGTCCAGCCTGCTGCAATATGTGTGGAGCCTTCCGACCATGGCGGCGGTAGCGCGCGAGGCGAAGGGCCCCGTTACCCGGGCCGACGTCGCCGACGTCGAAAGCTACGCGCGGAGCGATTTCCTCGGCGACCTCATCAAAGGGCAAGCTGATGCCGAGGCCACCACACGCCTTGCCGACAGGGTGGCGCAATTGACCGGAATCGATCAGGCCGTCAGCCGCAGGCTGGCAGGGCGCTTCGATGTCTCCGAATTTCGCCGAGAACTGGACCGGCGCAACGGCAAGGTGAGGGGACGCTACGACGCGTCGGTCTCAGGCTTCGATCCCAATCCGGACTCGAGTTCCCATCATTTCGACGATCCATCCGGCGAACCCCTGATCGCGCCGTTGACCAGCGCCGCGGTCGATCTCACCAAGCGCAGGCTCAATTGGAAACCGGACGGACCCTACGAGTTGCTCAGTCGCGCGGTCGAAAGGTCCTGGGATTTCGGCCGCGGCCTAAATCCGCCTCAGTCGATCTCCCAGCTGCGAGAGATCCTCGCCTTGGACCCAAAACTGAAGCTGCTCGTAGGTCATGGGCTGTTCGATCTCGCCACTCCGTATTTCGGCACCAAAATCCTGCTGGACCAATTGCCGGCCTACGCTTCGCCCGAGCGCGTGAAGCTCGTGGTATATCCAGGCGGGCACATGTTTTATCTGCGCGACGCTTCGCGCCAGGCTTTCCGGACCGAGGCCGAGGCGCTGATGAAGTGAGAGTCGGGTCAAAACAAAACCGGCGCAAACCTTACGCTTGCGCCGGTTAACTTGCGCCAGTGAACTCAGTAAACGAGGCCGGTGCCGGGTGGCTTTTCGAGGGCTGCGGCGAGCGAGCGATATTCCTCGCTGTTGGTGCCGGCCAAAGCGGCGATCCGGTTCAAGTGGTATTGCGCCTGCTCCCGGTTGCCCTGTTCGACCTGCCACAGTCCGTAATACTGCCAGGTCTTGACGTGGTTCGGGTCCGCCTTCAGCGCGCGCTCGTACCAGATCTGCGCGACCTTGTAGTCGCCGAGCTTGCGATAGGAATAGCCGATCAGATTGGCGACGGCGGCGGTGTCGTCGTGACCAAGCGCCTTGAGCTGCTTGATGCCGGCGGCATAGTCGTTGCGATCATAGATCGTGGCATAGGCGGCGCGATAACCCGTGGCAAACGCTGCGTCTTTGATGCTGGGGGTGACTTCGCTGGTCCTCTTCTTTGCCTTCTTGCTCGAAGAGGATGGCGGAGGTGCGTCGTTGTCGGGCGCGGCGTACGCCCTGGTGACCAAGGGTGCCGCGACCAAGGCCATCGAAAACATTGCCAGCGTCAAAAGCCTGATCACGTATTTGCTCATGCATCTCTCCCGATTTCCGATGGACGATCCTATACCGAAGCCCGCTTATTTGAACACCCGCAGGTTCCGAACATTCCCCGGCGAGCAACCCAATTTTCAGAGGGTTCCGGCACCCCTGCCCAACATGCAGGCGGGAACATGACGAACATGTCATCGAGATGAATGAAGCCCGTCGCTGAGCTTCAGGATGGGTTCAGCGCGCGGCAGGTAGGGTCGACGCCATGATCGAGGGTGCGGCCATTCGACCGGCCACCTTGATCCCCTTTGCAAGAGGAGACGACCATGTTGAAGACAATTTCCGCTGCGTTGCTCGCAGTCTCCGTCGCCGCCGCACCCGTCATGGCGGCTGGTTCCGGCACGACCGCGCAGGCGCCGGCCGCTAAAGCGGCGCAGGTGAAGAAGGCGGATGCCCAGGTGAAGTCGAAAGCGCTGAAGGCCAACGCGAAAATGGGCCGCCATCATGCCAAGCACGTTCGCCATCATCGCGCCCACAAGAAGGTGAGCGCGGTCAAGACGCATCAGTCTTCGAAGGCGACGATCAAGCAGGCACCCGCCACCAAGCGTGGCTGACGTTGATCCGCGGGCGTGGCTAGACCATATTGCCCCGCCACTCCCAGCGGATACCAGGCCCGGCCCGCGCCATTGCTTCCCCAATGGTGGCGGGCCGGTGCTGTTTTTCAACAAATATTGACGTCGGTTCGATATCCCAGATGCTAATTCCATTTTCGCCAGGGCGGGTCTAGGATTCGACGAAGCCGATCACAGGCTCGGATCATAGGCTTGGGCGGCTTCTGCGTTTAAGTAAACGAGCGAAAACGAGTTGCACTTGGGGATATCGATACCGCGCGCGGCGATCCTGATGCTGTCGATCGCGCTCACGGCCTGCGCCGGCGGCGATGACGGCAGAATCGTCGCCTATACCGACGATCGCGGCGTCGCCAGCCAGCCCTATCCCGACAATTACCGCGCCGAATTGCTGGCGTTCATGAAGACCTATCTCAATGACCCGCGCGCCGTGCACGATGCCGCGGTGGCCGAACCGGTGCAGCGCACCGTCGGCGGGCGCGTGCGTTATGTCAGCTGCCTGCGTTTTACCCCACGCGAATCCAACGGCAGTTACCGCGAGTTGCGCGAACGTGCCATTCTCTACGTCAATGGCCGGCTCGACCGCGTGGTCGAGGAGGCCAGCGATGTTTGCGCCGGCGCGGTTTACGCGCCGTTTCCGGAGCTGGAAAAGCTGACGCGCTAGCGCCTGGCCCCGCATGACCCCTGTCCCCGCGCTGACTGCGAAGAACAATTACCCTTGATCAAAGATCAAGCTGATCTGCGCCCGATATGGCAATCGCCATAATCGAATGCGGGCTAAAATTGTGTCAAGCCGCTGCCCCCTATCGCACCAATAGCTCTCGGCGCAGACTATCATAACGCTTTGATTCGCAAGGAACGGCATGAACATTGCTTAGGACAATACCGGGACTGGTTTTGACATTCAGGAGCGTGGCAAATGAAACGCATCGTGTTTGGTCTGACCCTTGGTGTGATACTTACTTGCATGATTGGCGGCGTGACAGCTCGCGATCTCGATGGCCGCTACGCCAATTCACCGCTTAAATCCTGGTTCGATCGCCTCGCGAGCGGCAAAGGACTTTGCTGCTCGATGGCGGATGGTGAAAGCGTCGCAGATCCGGACTGGGAGTCCAAAGACGGCCACTATCGAGTCCGCCTCGACAACAACTGGATCGACGTTCCCGACGATGCCTTGATCACCGAACCGAACCGGGCAGGACGTACGATGGTTTGGCCGATGCGGTTCAACGGTGAAATCTCTATCCGGTGCTTCATGCCGGGCAGCATGACCTAGGCGATCGCGTGTTGTTGTGAAGTTCCAAATGGTCCGTCCCACGGGGCGGATCACCGGCCGCTTATATTCATAGAAAATACTCCGCAATCGCATCAAAGCCGCGCCGCCAGCCGCGCACGCGATCCGGATCGAGCGGCGTAGCTTCCGACGCCATGCGAATGATCACTACTTCTGCCTCGGGATGAATGTAGACGAATTGACCGTGGATGCCGAATGCGATCAAGACGCCGCGATCGCGATCGATACGATACCATTGGCTGCGGTAGCTCGCTTGGGGAAATATTTCGGCCAATTCCGAACGTGCCCAGGCGTCCGGATCGCCGCGCTGGTTGATGTCGTCGATCCACGCGCCAGGCACGACCTGGCAGCCATTTGCGATGCCGCGGCGGCGGATCATCTCACCGAAGCGGGCGAGGTCGCGCGGCGCGACGCAGATGCCGCCGGCGGCGCGCATGGCACCATGGGCGTCGACGGTGATATAGGCATCGCGCTCCGCGCCGAGCGGCGCCCAGAGATATTCGCTGAGGATGTCGGCATAGGCTTGATCGCAGGCGCGCTCATAAACCCAGCCGAGCACATCGCTGTTGGTGGAGACGTAGTGAAACAACTCGCCGTGCCTCGCACCGTCCGGCTTTTGCAAAGCGAGAAAGCTGCGCAGATCGATCGGCGGTACGCCCGTCGGCAGCGGATCCCATCCCGCAGCATGACGGTAGCGCACTACATCGCCTTCGGGATCCTCGTAGTCCTCGTTGAAGGCGATGCCGACCGCCATATCCAGGAGATGCCGGACCGTGCAACCGGCATAGACCGACGACGCAAGCTCGGGCACGTAATCGATGACGGGGTCATTCGGGTCGAGCAGACCGCGGTCGGCGAGAATTCCGCCGAGCGTGCCGCAAATCGATTTGCTTACGGAGAAGACGATGTGCGGCGTCGTGGCGTCCATGCCGTTGTCGTACCACTCGGCCGCGATCCGCCCGCGCCTGAGCACGACGAACGCGTCGGTCCGGGTGGCATGCAGCGCCTGTCGCACGGTGGTCGGGTGGCCATCATGGCCGGTGAAGCCGACATGCCCGATCTCTTCCAGCGACATTTCGAGGCCCGCCGCATCGCCTGAGGCCGCAATGTTGGCGGTGGGGATCAGCCGGCGGACATTGCGAAAACCCCAGGCGTTGAACGGCGCCTTGCGCCAGTTCGAAAGCGTCACCAGCCGCTCCGGTGTCGGCGGAAAATCGTCCATCAGGTCATCGGCGGACATTGGTCTCCCCGTTGTTCTTGGGCCGGCAAATCCGTCCGGCAAACCGATCACTTTTCAGCGAGCGGTGAACCTGGATGTAGCCTTTAGCGACCCAGCACATAGCTGCAAAGGCAGTCTTTAGCGCTAAGGAGCGATCGTCAGGGGACAAAAGGGCGTTGCTGCGGCACCGTCACAGTTAGGAACGATCGACGCTCCGGCATTGCCGCGAAGCAACCAAATTGAGGCCACGTTGTTTGATGAGGGTCACACAACGACGATAAATGGGGAACCTCTCATGAAGAGATTTTTGCTGGGCGCAGCCGCCATTGTGGCGCTCGCAGCGCCTGCATCTGCGGCGGACATTCCGCCGCGCACCTATACCAGGGCTCCTGCCTATACGGCGCCAGCAGTGGTCTACAACTGGACCGGTTTCTACATTGGCGGCCATCTCGGCGGCGCGTTCGCGGGCGACAATAGCCTGGAGGGAAACGGCGGCCGGTTCATGGGCGGCGTCCAGGGCGGCTTCGACTACCAGTTCGCAACCAACTGGGTGGTCGGTGCCGAGGCCCAGTACAGCTGGCTTTCCAACCACAATAATGGCGTGCTCTTCCCCGGCAGCACTCTGGTCACCACGAACAACGACCAGCTTGGCTCGGCCACCGGCCGGCTCGGCTACACCTGGGGTCCGGCGTTGCTCTACGCCAAGGGCGGCTACGCCTGGCGCGACAACAACAATATCGGCGTCACCGTCGGCGGCGTACCGGCCGCGTTTACCACCGATGGCCGCCATAAGGACGGCTACACCGTCGGCACCGGTCTCGAATACATGTTCGCCCCGAACTGGTCCGCCAAGGCCGAATACCAGTACTACAACTTCGGAACTACGACGTTCACCAGCGGGCCGGCCCCGATCGTCGGCAGCCACTTCCGGGACGACGAGCATACCGTCAAGGTCGGCGTGAACTATCGCTTGGGCTGGGGCGGCCCTGTCGGTACGCGGTATTGACAAGGCCTCCATTGACACACGAAAGGGCCGGCTTCATGCCGGCCTTTTTCTTGGCGTAAGCCATCCCGGCTTTCGCCAAGAAGGCCGCTTGCCGTTGGCATTCTGCGCCGACCGTGGTCCGACAAAAAATAAAATTTCGACCGGCGCGGAACTTCCGCTGGCAATCGGTTATTGTGGTGCGGCCGGTTGATGGACAACGAACATGCGTGCCTTGTTGCTGGGAGTGACTTTATCCGCGATTGCCCTGCCGTGCTTTGCAAAAACGATCCTGAAATCAGAACCCCTTGTGCTTGCACCCTATGAGGTCGCCTTTGTGCAGGACCCCTCTTGTCCGGCGGGGAAGGTGCTCAAAGTCACTGGCGCGATAAGGGGCCTGCACCGCAAGAAGACCTGTGTGACGCTTGCCGCCGAGCAGGCCTCGCGGGCCGTGGCGACGCCTTAATCCGGAAGCTCATTCTTCGTCCTGAAACTCGAGATTTTCGCGCTGATTCACCACGGTGGCCGGGATCATCCCTCACGAATGCAGTTGGAAGTCCAGTTCGGCTTCGCGCTCGGCGTCGGCCTGGTTTTTGGCAGGATCCTCCTGCGGGTCCGGCCGGCAGGGCTTGATCTCGTAGTCGTTGTCCAACACCGGCCGCGGAGCCGGTTTGTCGTCTTCCGTCGCCACGTCGACGACGAGGCCGCTTTGCCGGGCAATCTTCCAGACGTCGGCCTCCGTGGGATAGGCCTTGCTTAACTTGGCGTCACTACTGAACAGCGCGTAGGGCATTGAAATACCTCCCGTAAACCACCTCAACGCGCCTGATGGGGGTGGGGTTTCAGCACGCGGCGCGCCGGCACTTCACAGCCAGGTGAAATCCTGGCTCCCGGGCGGCGGGGGTGCCATCTCCGGCTTGAATCCCTGAGTCGTAAACGAGTCCTGAATCGGGCGAAAAATTTCGTGCGAGACTCCCGGACCAGAATCGCCCGATGTTTTCGCCGTGATGAGAACGACCCTCAAAACCTCCGGCGAGCGAGTGCACATTGCCCTCACTGTGGCGCTGCTGGCGGCGTGTGCGGCTAATCTGATGCTGGTGTGGGGCTGGTCTTAGTCCGCAGGGTTAGGGGGCGGGGGCGTCGGGCGAACGGCGGGGCGGTACCCGAACTAAGTTGTTTGGGGGGCGTTATCAATAATGCCCCGGCGCAAGTCACCATTGACCGGTCCCATGAGCATGCAGCCTGCCGAGCACGGCTCGACGCGGCCCACCCCATCGCAGCCGCTGATGCCAACAACCGGCAACGAACCAAAGAGGGCATCCCCTAAACAACGATCGGTGAGCATGGAAGCGGCTCGCGCCGCGAAAGCCAGGATTATGCGCCGCGATTCCCTGCGCAAGCAACGGCGAGCCCAGCGGGACGTTCGTCTTGCGTCTGCGATGCGTTCGGAGGAGAGGCGGTGAGGAGCGTTCCGGAAGAGGAAAGGCTTAGGCATTTGGGTGCAACTCACCCAAATGTGCCGAAGCCGTGCAAGAGTGCACAAAACCGCGTCAATAAAGTCATGGCCGCGTGAGAATGCGCTCGACGTGGCGGTTCAACGCCCGCATGACGCCGATCCGAGCAAACGTCCTTGGTCCGCCCGACGTCGCCACCAGGATCGAGGCTTCCATTGCTGCCTGCCATTCCTCCACCGTGTAATCGGCTGGGCGAGTTCGGTGAAGCAGTCGCCAGCGTCCGCAGGGTGACAAGCTGAGGCCTTTCGGCACGGGAATCGTTTCGGCCCTGTGAACTACCTCACGTTGCATCGCAAGCTGATGGGCTAGGATAGTAGCGTCAGGAAAAAATCGGAGGTGTCAACATGCCTAGTCCAACAACGGTCGTGACAGGACTGCGAGCCAAATGGGGAGTTAGCAATTGCGGACAACTCATGGGGACTCCAGCGGAGGCAGGACTTGCCTCTATCGAACCCGAGGGTGTCTACGAGCATTTGGCTGTCGGCGTGCTGGAAGAGGGTTATACGCTGGTCTACAAGACGGCCCCCGGCGGCGCCGATCACGTCAAGTACGACGTATATCAATCCAGCAGCGGAATTGTATGTGTCGACAGCCACATCTGTCGGAACGACAACAGCGAGTTTGTCAAGAGTACCGAGAGCAGAACAGATGATGGCTTAATTACCATTCGTCAGACATTCACGGTCTCAAAACACGCCACCCGAGTGATCATCCGAATGGAGATCACCAATTGTCAGAAAGAGAGGTCTGTGGATTTGACGGATTTTCTCGTCAAGAGATACGCAGATATCGATGTCGACACAGGCGGCAGCGCCGGCTGGGCGGGCTTTCAGGCCTATTGGGACAAGACTCGTTACTCGGTCTTTAGCTACAACCTCGATGGCGATGCTCCAAAGGACAAGCGAGCGCACGTCGTCGAAATGGTCGCGATGCCCAGCGACCTGGCTCTCGATGATCCCTTCATTGGCAAGCTCGGGTCTCAGCAGTACAACCAGCGGGCCAATATCGATCCGGTCGCACCGGGTACGAAAATCGATGCGGATGGCGTTCTGCAGTGGCACGCGGATCGATTTCTGGCGGGCGAGATGCTCCGCATAAACATGTATTACGATGCCTTCCGATCATTTGCGAAGTGAGGCATGAACGGGCTCCGCCTGCGCTGAATGCTCGACCAGGCAGGCTGAGGCCGAAGTATTGGCCCTTTGAGGCGCCGAACGTGATCGGCGCGTCTTGGTAATTCATCAGCCGTAGACTGCAAATGCGGCAATCGCATCTGGACTTTGCCTAACGCCAAGGCCGCCTCAAGTTGGCGGCCTCTTTTATTCCGGCCCGCGATAGCATCCGCGGCAGATGGTTTTTCGCTTTGCGTCGCTTTGTTACCCGTAGCGTTACGTCACACCAAAAAGCCTCTGGCCACGATCTTAAATATCGATGGTGCCGGTTGAGAGGATTGAACTCCCGACCTTCGGTTTACAAAACCGCTGCTCTACCGCTGAGCTAAACCGGCGAATTGAAATGGTGCTTCCGGCCGACGAAATCCCGGGATTCCGCGGGTCTTGCGGCCGCTCGAATATCAGAATTGCCGGCAGAGGGCCAGAACCCCGGG
>DASSGM010000006.1:0-7150 GCA_035693465.1 Bradyrhizobium sp.
CAAGCTCAACATGACGCCGGAAGAGGTGGTGGAGCTCTCGATCGCCAACGTCACCCGCGCCCGCAATCACATCGATGACGTCGAGTGGTCGGCGGAAGACGGCACCCGCAGCGAAATGGATTTTCTCTGCCGCATCGTCGAGGCCGTGATCAAGGCCGGCGCCACCACCGTCAATATCCCCGACACCGTCGGCTATACGGTGCCCGAGGAATATACCAACTTCATGCGCACCCTGATCGAGCGGGTGCCGAATTCCGACAAGGCGGTGTTTTCGGTCCACTGCCATAACGACCTCGGCATGGCGGTGGCGAATTCGCTGGCCGGGATTGCCGGCGGCGCCCGGCAGGTCGAATGCACCGTAAACGGCATCGGCGAGCGGGCGGGCAATGCCGCGCTCGAGGAAATCGTGATGGCGATCAACGTGCGCAATGACAAGTTTCCGTACTGGAACAAGATCGATACCACCATGCTGACGCGGGCGTCGAAACTGGTGTCGGCGGCCACCTCGTTTCCGGTGCAGTACAACAAGGCGATCGTCGGCCGTAACGCATTCGCGCATGAAAGCGGCATCCATCAGGATGGCGTGCTAAAGGATGCCTCGACCTACGAGATCATGCGTCCCGAGATGGTCGGGCTGAAACAGTCCTCGCTGGTGCTCGGCAAGCATTCGGGGCGTCATGCCTTCGTGCACAAGCTGGAGGAGATGGGCTACAAGCTCGGCGCCAACCAGCTGGAAGACGCCTTCGCGCGGATGAAGGCACTCGCCGACCGCAAGAAGGATATCTACGACGAGGACATCGAGGCGCTGGTCGACCAGGAGATCGCAGCCTCCCATGACCGCATCAAGCTGGCCTCGCTCACCGTGATCGCCGGCACCCACGGTCCGCAGCGCGCCACCATGAAGCTCAACATCGACGGCCAGATCAGAATCGAGGAGGCCGAAGGCAATGGTCCGGTCGATGCGGTGTTCAACTGCATCAAGGCGCTGGTGCCGCACGAGGCCAAGCTGGAGCTGTTTCAGGTCCACGCGGTCACCGAGGGCACCGACGCGCAAGCCGAGGTCTCGGTGCGGCTCGCCCATGAGGGCCGGTCGATGACCGCGCGTGCCGCCGATCCGGATACGCTGGTGGCTTCGGCCAAAGCCTATCTCGGGGCACTCAACAAGATCGTCATGAAGCGCCAGCGCGACATGCCGTCGGTGGCGGCGAGCTGATTGCTTCAAAACGACGCAGTTTCAGCATCGAAAATGCGGCGCTTAGCGCCGCGTTTTTGCGTTGCATCAATGCTTTCCCGGCGAACCCCTGCTAACAGGCAATGGCATTTCGACCGGCTTGTCTGTATTGGTGCGGCTGGCATACGAGATCGAGAGCCGCGCTGCGCGCGCGCTCCGCAAAAAGCAACGGAGGACACATGCGTAAACTGATTTTGGCCGCCGCGTCGGTCGCGGCATTGGCCGTGGCAGGACCGGCATCGGCGCAAGCGCCGATCGTCCTCAAATTCAGTCACGTCGTCGCGCCCGATACGCCCAAGGGCAAGGCTTCGGAGAAGTTCAAGGAACTCGGAGAGAAATACACCAACGGCAAAGTCAAGATCGACGTCTACCACAACTCGTCGCTCTACAAGGACAAGGAAGAACTCGAGGCGCTGCAACTCGGCGCGGTGCAGATGCTGGCGCCCTCGAACTCCAAGTTCGGCCCGATGGGCGTCAAGGAGTTCGAGGTGTTCGATCTGCCCTATATCCTTCCGAACAAGGCGGCACTGCGCAAGGTGACTGGAGGCCCGCTTGGCAAGCGTCTGCTGGGGTTGCTCGATTCCAAGGGCATGGTCGGTCTCGCCTACTGGGACAACGGCTTCAAGCAGATGAGCGCCAACAAGCCGTTGCATGTGCCGGCCGATTACAAGGCATTGAAATTCCGCATCCAGTCGTCGAAAGTGCTGGAGGCCCAGTTCCGTCTGCTTGGCGCGATCCCGCAGTCAATGGCGTTCTCGGAAGTCTATCAGGCGCTGCAGACCGGCGTGGTCGACGGCCAGGAAAACACCTGGTCGAACATCTACACCCAGAAAATGTTCGAGGTGCAAAAGTACATTACCGAGACCAACCATGGCTACATCGGTTACGTCGTGGTCGTGAACAAGAAATTCTGGCAGGATTTGCCGGTTGACATCCGTGATCAGCTTGAAAAGGCCATGCAGGAAGCGACCACATACGGCAACGACATCGCCGAAAAAGAAAATATCGAGGCGATGGAAGCGATCAAGAAGTCCGGCCGGAGCACGATTGTGGTTGCGACTGAGGCCGAGAATGCGGCGATGCGCAAGGCGATGGAGCCGATCTACGACGACATGGCAAAGCGGGTCGGCAAAGCTACGATCGACGAATTTGTCAAGGAAGCGGCAGGCGCAACCAACTAGAACGACTGGCGTCGCGGCATATCGATACTTCGCGACTTTGAGGCTGCGGACCGGGGACGGGATGATCAACATCCCGCCAGCGAGTGAGGGGATTTGAGGGGGACAGGCAATGTTTTTGCGCATTCTCGATCGCTTGGAAGAAGTTCTAATCGCCAGTTTGATGGCGGGCGCGACACTGCTGATATTCGTTGCGGTGATTCATCGCTACGCCGCCGGCGTCCCGCTGCTTTATCCCTACGCGATCATGATCGATCTGGGTTGGGCGCAGGAGCTTTGCATCCTGATGTTTGTCTGGATGGCCAAGTTCGGCGCCGCTTATGGCGTGCGCACCGGCGTTCATGTCGGCGTTGACGTGGCGCTGGTGCGGCTCAACAAGGAGTCCGCCGCCAAGATCATCCTGTTCGGCCTGCTTTGCGGCGCATTCTTTACCGCAACGATCGCGGCATTCGGCGCGCGCTTTGTCTGGAAGCTGGCCGGCACCGATCAGGTTTCTCCGGATCTGGAGTGGCCGATGGCGTTTATCTATCTCGCCATTCCCTGCGGCAGCGCCTTGATGTGTTTCCGCTTCCTGCAAGTGGCGTGGGCGTTCTACCGCACCGGCGAGCTGCCGCATCACGACGAAGCGAAGGTAGAAGGAGTCGTTATCCCGGACATCCCTGTCGAAGTCCCGGCTGCCACCCCAGCCGCCGCCCGATAGGAGCGTGTCATGACATTTGCAAATCCAGCTCCGGCAAACCCGGCCCCGAAGCAGGTCTCGCTGACCGCGGCCTATTTCTTCATCGGCATCCCGATCCTGCTTATCGCGATTTGCCTGGCCGCCAAGTTCGGTCTGTTGCCGCTTTCGGCGGGTACGCGCATCGCACTTATTTTCACCTTGCTGATTGCGCTGATGCTGACGGGCATGCCGATTTCGATCGCGCTTGGCCTCACCGTGCTGATCTTCCTGTTCACGCTGACCGAGGTGCCACTCGATGCGGTGGCGCTCAAGCTGTTCACCGGCATCGAGCGCTTCGAGATCATGGCCATTCCGTTCTTCATCCTGGCCGGCGGATTTCTGACCCACGGCGGCGTGGCACGGCGAATGATCGACTTCGCGACAACCTTGATCGGTCACTGGCACGGCGGCCTGGCGCTGGCGGCCATCGTGGCCTGCGCTATGTTCGCGCTGGTGTGCGGATCGAGCGTCGCTACTGTGGTGGCTATCGGCTCGATCATTCTGCCGGAAATGGTCAGGCACGGCTATCCGATGCGCTTCGGCGCCGGCGTTATCGTGGTCGCGGGCTCGCTCGGCATCCTGATGCTGCCCTCGATCCCAAAGGTGATCTATGCCATCTCCACCAACACCTCGATCGGCGCGCTGTTCGTTGCCGGTCTCTTGCCTGGGACGTTGCTGACCATCATGCTCTGCACGGTCACCTGGTTCATGGCGAGGCACAACAATTTCCCGCGCATGAAAAAAGCGACCTGGCTGCAGGCCTGGCGCGGGTTCCGTCAAAGCGTTTGGGGGTTGATGCTGGTCGTCATCATCATCGGCGGCATCTACAGCGGCGCTTTCACCGCCACCGAAGCCGCCGCGATGGCCGCAGTCTACGCATTCTTCGTGGCCGTTTACGTATACAAGGATCTAAAGCTGAAGGATGTGCCGCGGGTGGTGCTGCAGGCCGCCAATATGAGCGCGATGCTGCTCTATATCATCACCAATGCCGTGCTCTTTTCTTTCGTGCTGGCAAATGAGAACATTCCGCAGGCGATTGCCGACTGGATCCTGGCCTCGAATTTTGGCGTGATCGGCTTCCTGTTGCTGGTCAACGTGCTGCTGCTGATCGCCGGCAATTTCATGGAGCCATCGTCGATCATTCTCATCATGGCTCCGATGTTGTTCCCGGCGGCGAAGCGGCTCGGCATCGATCCGGTGCACTTTGGCATCACCATCGATGTCAACATGGAAGTGGGGTTGTGCCATCCGCCGGTCGGCCTTAACCTCTACGTCGCTTCCACCATCGCCCGGCTGGGCATAACCGATCTCACCGTGGCGGTACTGCCATGGCTCGGCACGATGTTCATATTCCTGATTATCGTTACCTACTGGCCGGAGCTTACGCTGTTCTTGCCGCGGGTGCTCGGCATGTTGTGAGCGGGGATCACCGAACGCTGAACGGCCGCAGATTACATCTTGGTAACCAAGTGCACTCTTGCCAAACTGTAAGTTGATTGGACCGGCGCGCGCGCCCATTCTCGTGCAACCTTTCAACGGAGGTTCGCATGAAGAAAATTCTTCTCGCCGGCGCCGCGGCGCTCGCTATCGCCGGTTCGACCGTAGCTTACGCCCAGCATCGTCCATGGTTTCACGAGCACATGCGAATGAGCCCCGAGGACAGGGCGGCCTTTACCGATGCGCGGATTGCCGCCGTCAAGGCCGGTCTGAAGCTTACGCTCGATCAGGAAAAGCTGTGGCCGCCGGTCGAGGCCGCAGTGCGGGATTTTGCGAAATTGCGCATCGATCGCGCCAATGCCCGGATGGACGCGGATCGGGATTCACAGGATTCGCAGAAGCCGACCGATCCGGTGACGCGTCTGCGTGAACGCGCCGACACCATGGCGGCGAGTGCGGCGGCGATGAAACGGATCGCAGACGCGGCTGACCCGCTCTACAAGACCCTGGACGATGGCCAGAAGCGGCGCCTTGCAATCCTGACGCGCATGGGAGGCCGGTTCGGCGGCGGCTGGCGGCACCATGGCTTCGAGCGCGGCATGGATCGCGACCGGGGCGGGCCGGGCATGGATCATGGTGGCCGGGGCGAACGGCTCTAGGGGCGCAAGCGGTCGCTCGATCGAAACAGAATGAAAAAGCTGCTGGATTCCGGCGGCTTTTTCGTTTTTGCTGGCTGTGCCGATGACCGGGGAATATCCCGCCGGTTTACTGGACATCGAGGGGTCGCTTTGCTAAACGACGCCCTCTCGCGAAGGCTTTCCGGGCCGGTTCCGGGCGCATAGCTCAGTTGGTAGAGCAGCTGACTCTTAATCAGCGGGTCCCAGGTTCGAGCCCTGGTGCGCCCACCATCCAGTCTCCGCAAACCGCGCGTTTCCGGCACAACGTCAAATAGGTCGTTTCTGCGGGCATTTCCGGCCACTCATTTCCCGGATTTTTGTCTCTGTGAGCTGGCTCACCCATTTTGGTGGCGATTTTTGGCGGCGTGTCTCCGCATCCAAAAATTCCGTTCCTGGCGGCCGGGTTGGGGCACGAAATCCGACCACACTTGCAGCCACAATTCCGCGTTTTGCGCCGCGGTAATTCAGGGATCTTTGATCCGGCGCGGCAAATTATTCCGGATTGAGTCCGAGCGCCTCAAATTGTCGGCTCCATTCGGTCGGCGGATTACGGAGCCGCTCGATGCCGATGCCGCGGGGCAGGCGACCTTCTACTGCTGCTTTGACAAGATTGGGCGCGAGGAAGGCGAGTGAGATGGCCATATTGGCTTGCCGAACGCTGCACTTCTCGCGAGTGCAAAGCTCTGCGACCGTAGTCACTCGACTTGAGACAACGTCCTCCAGCCACCGACGACCTCGCGCGATTGCGTTGACCAAGCGCGCCCGGCGTTCGAACTGTTCCGGCCGGACGTCGCTTCGAGATGCATTATGCGGGAGCAGGATCTGGCGGGGTCTTTTGGATGGCGGCTTTTGCCAGGGAATCGTGAGTGACTGATCATCCGGGCAATCAGACAGTTCGTCTGCGTTTTCCGATTTAAGTCGAACGACCAGCCTGTCCTCGTACACAACGATCCCAGCGACCAGCTGTGCGACGGCGCCGCGATCCCCTGAGAGCACATCGCTGGTGATCGACCTCTCTTGTTTGGCGAGGTCTTCCTTCAGGAGTTTTACCACCACTGCTTCGATGTCGGCGGCGGGAACGCGGGCGACCGATCCGGCTGACGCGGTCTTGGCTTCTCCATGTAGGACAGGCGTCGACACGTAGTAGCGATAGCGGACGCCAGCTTTCGTGGCGTGGGTTGGGACCATACGATGGCCGGCATCATCGAACAGCAACCCTGCCAGCAGGTGGTCGGATTTGTTGCGTACGAGGGTGCGGTGGGACCATTGGGCGAGAGATTTCTGTCGGACCGCGTCAAACAGCGCGCGATCCATGATCGAAGGTTGCTCGCCCGACAGGATCTCGTTCTTGTATTTGACCTCGCCGATGTAGAAGTGATTGCTCAACAGATAATACAGCGCGCCACGGCCGAACGGGATGCCGCCGCGCGTCGCACCCGTCGAGAGCCTTCTGGTTTTGGTGCGGATGTTGCGCTCTCTGAGGTCCCGTGACAGTTCGTTGACGCTGCCTAGTTCGAGGTATCGCCTGAAGATCGATCTGACCAGTTCAGCTTCTTCTTCGACAACGGCAATCTTGCCGTCCTTCATCTCGTAACCAAGGGGCAGGTTGCCTCCGACCCACAGGCCCTTGCGCTTCGATGCCGCGATCTTGTCTCGGATCCGCTCGGAGGTGACCTCCCGTTCGAACTGGGCAAAGGACAAGAGAACGTTGAGGGTCAGTCGGCCCATCGAGGTCGTGGTGTTGAACTGCTGGGTTACCGAGACGAATGAGACGCCGTGGCCATCGAACAACTCGACCAGCTTGGCGAAGTCCGCCAGCGATCTCGTCAGGCGGTCGACTTTGTAGACAACGATGACATCGATCTTCCGGGCCCGGATATCATCCAAGAGCTTTTGGAGGTCTGGTCGG
>DASSGM010000007.1:0-9352 GCA_035693465.1 Bradyrhizobium sp.
AGCCGGAACGCGGCGGCGAACAGCGCACGGGTATAGTCGGTCTTCGGTGACTTGAACAGTTCCGAAGCCGGCCCCTCCTCCACCACCTTGCCCTGCCGCATCACGATCAGATGGCTTGCTAGCGAAGCGACGACGCGCAGATCATGCGAAATGAACATGTAGGTCAGGTCGCGCTTGCGCTGCAATTCGCGCAGGAGATCGACCATCTGCGCCTGGAACAGCATATCGAGCGCGCTGGTGGGTTCATCCAGTACGACAAAATTGGGCTCCAGCACCGCCGCGCGGGCAATGCTGATGCGCTGGCGCTGGCCGCCGGAGAATTCATGCGGATAGCGAAAGCGCGTCGCCGGATCCATGCCGACATCCCTGAGCGCCTTGATCACGCGCGCCTCGCGCTCTTCTTTAGAAAGCGCGCCGTGATGCACGCTGAGGCCTTCGGCGACGATGTCGCCGACCGACATGCGCGGGCTCAGCGCGCCGAACGGATCCTGGAACACGATCTGCATGTCGCGGCGGAACGGCCGCATCGCCTTGAAACGCAAGCCCTGGATATCTCTGCCCAAGAACACAATCGGGCCGTCGGACGAGATCAGCCGCAGCAGCGCAAGGCCGAGCGTGGTCTTGCCGGAGCCGGACTCGCCGACGACGCCAAGCGTTTCGCCCTTGCGGACCTTTAGACTGACGCCGTCGACCGCCTTGATATGTCCGACGGTAGTGCGCAGCAGACCGCGCTTGACCGGAAACCAGACTTTCAGGTCGTCCGCCGATATCACCACCGGAGAGGCGGGCCGGGGCGGCGCCGGGTCGGGCTTCGGCTCCGCCGCCAGCAGCGCGCGCGTATAGGGATGTTTCGGCGCGGTGAAGACCTGCTCCACCGGTCCCTGCTCGACGATCTTGCCGCCATTCATGACGCAGACCACGTCCGCGATGCGGCGAACGATGCCGAGATCGTGGGTGATGAACAACATGCTCATCCCGAGCCGCGCCCGGATTTCCGCCAGCAGGGTCAATATCTGCGCCTGCACGGTGACGTCGAGCGCCGTGGTCGGCTCGTCCGCGATCAACAGATCGGGCTCGTTTGCCAGCGCCATCGCGATCATGACCCGCTGGCGCTGGCCGCCGGACAGTTGATGGGGATAGCTGGCAAGCCGCGTTTCCGGTTCCGGAATGCCGACTTGCGTGAGTAGTTCGATGGTCCGCGCCCGCGCCCTCTGGCCGCTAATCCCGCTGTGAAGTTGCAGGATCTCGCCGATCTGGGATTCGATAGTATGCAGCGGATTGAGCGAGGTCATCGGCTCCTGGAAGATGATCGAAATGTCGTTGCCGCGAATGCCGCGAATCTCGCGCTCCGAAAGCTCCAGCAGTTCGCGCCCCTTGAACTGAATGCTACCTGAGGGATGCGATGCGGTTGGGTATGGCAACAGCTTCAGGATCGACAGCGCGCTGACCGATTTTCCGGAGCCTGACTCTCCGACAAGCGCCACGCACTCGCCACGCTTGATCTCAAAGGAGATATGATCGACCGCAACCGAAGCGCCGCTCGGCTGATGAAACGCTACCGAGAGATCGCGGATGTCGAGCAGGGGCTGGTTGGTGGCGTCCATGCGCGGCCTACCTGAACGTCTTGCGCGGATCGAAAGCGTCGCGCACGGCTTCGCCGATGAAAATCAGCAATGACAGCATGATGGCGACGGCGAAAAAGCCAGTGAAGCCGAGCCATGGCGCCTGCACGTTGGCCTTGCCCTGCGACAGCAATTCACCAAGCGAAGGAGAGCCCGGCGGCAATCCGAAACCGAGGAAGTCGAGCGCGGTCAGCGTCATGACAGACGAGGACACGATGAAGGGCAGGAACGTCATGGTCGCCACCATGGCGTTCGGCAACAGATGCCGAAGCATGATCACGGCGTTGGAGACGCCGAGCGCGCGGGCCGCCATGATGTATTCAAAATTGCGTCCGCGCAGGAACTCCGCGCGCACCAGCCCGACCAGCGAGACCCATGAGAACAACAGGAGAATGCCGAGCAGAACAAAGAAGCCGGGCACCAGCACCGATGACAGGATCAAGAGCAGATACAGCGAGGGAATCGCCGTCCATACCTCGATGAACCGCTGGAAGGCCAGATCGATCCAGCCGCCGAAATAGCCCTGCACGCCGCCGGCGGCCACGCCGATGATCGACGAGATGATGGTCAGGGTGAGGCCGAACAGCACCGAGATGCGAAACCCGTAGATCAGCCGCGCGACCACATCGCGGCCCTGATCATCGGTGCCGAGCCAGTTGTATTCGAGGTCGCGGCAGCTCTTCAGGCCCTTCTTCTGCACCACCTCCTTGCATTGCGCTTCCGTCAGCATCCAGGTCGGCTTTGACGGCGCCGGCGTCGGCAGGTCCAGATTGTGCGTATCATAGGAATAGCGGATCAGCGGCCAGACGATGGTGCCGCCCTTGTCCGCGATCAGCTTCTGCAAATACGGATCGCGGTAGTCCGCGGCGGTCTCGAAGTCTCCGCCGAAGGTGGTCTCGGAATAGCTGACGAATGCCGGCCAATACAGGTGACCGTTGAATTTGATGAGGAACGGACGGTCGTTGGCGATCAGTTCGGCGAACAATGAGACGAAGAACAGGATCAAAAAGATCCAGAACGACCAGTAGCCCCGGCGGTTCGACTTGAAGTTCTGCCAGCGCCGGCGGTTGAGCGGCGACGGCACGAAGGCGTGGCGCGTGATCGGCGCAATCTCGCCGAGCGGCGATTGCGTGGTGGTTTCGATCGGCGGCGGCGCGATGACTGTCATCAGACCTCCCGCGCCTCGAAATCGATCCGTGGATCGATCCACATGTAAGTGAGGTCGGAGATCAAGTTGACGACCAGGCCGACAAGCGAGAAGATGAACAGGGTTCCAAACACCACTGGATAGTCGCGGTTCAGCACGCTCTCGAAACCGAGCAGACCCAGCCCGTCCAGCGAGAAGATGGTTTCGATCAACAGCGAGCCAGAGAAGAAGGCGTGAATGAACGCCCCCGGAAAACCGGCAATCACGATCAGCATGGCATTGCGGAAGATGTGATTGTAGAGCACTTGACGCTCGCTGCAGCCCTTGGCGCGCGCGGTCATGACATATTGCTTGCGGATCTCGTCGAGGAACGAATTTTTGGTAAGCAGCGTCATGGTGGCGAACGCGCCAAGCGCCATCGAGATCAGCGGCAGGGTGATGTGCCAGAAATAGTCGAGGATTTTCCAGTACCAGGGAAATTGCGCCCAGCCATCCGAGGTCAAGCCGCGCAATGGGAAGAAGTTGAAGAACGAGCCACCGGCGAACAGGATGATCAACAGGATCGCGAACAGAAACCCCGGTATCGCAAAGCCGACAATGATCGCAGCCGAGGTCCAGGTGTCGAACCTGGAGCCGTCCAATACCGCCTTGCGAATGCCGAGCGGTATCGAAATCAGATAGGTCAGAAACGTCATCCAGATCCCGAGCGACACCGAGACCGGCAGTTTTTCCTTGATCAGCTGCAGCACGCTGACATCGCGGAAATAGCTCTTGCCGAAATCGAACCGCGCGAAATTCCACAGCATCAGCGCGAAGCGTTCCGGCGCCGGCTTGTCGAAGCCGAATTGCTTTTCCAGGCTTTTGACGAACTCGGGATCGAGTCCCTGAGCGCCGCGGTACTTCGAATTGACCGCGTCGCTGGCCGCGCCGACCTGATTGCGCGCGCCGAAATCACCGCCGGATGAGCCTGAGATCCGCGAGCTGGCTCCGGTATCGGCGCCGCTGAGCTGGGCGATAACGCGTTCCACCGGACCGCCCGGCGCGAATTGCACCACGATGAAAGACACAAACAGGATCCCCAGCAGTGTGGGGAGCATCAGCAAAATGCGGCGGGCGATGTAGGCAGTCATGGGCTATTTCGCCTGTTCGCCGGCTGCGGAGGTTTTCGCCACCGACCACCATAGATCGGGCGCCCCGGCGCCGAAATATTTCGGCAGGTTTGGCGGATGACCGAACACGTCCCAATAAGCCAGCCTATGCGTGTTGGCATACCATTGCGACACCCAGTAACGGCCGGCGCGGATGATGCGATCCAGCGCGCGTGCCGCAAACACCAGCTTGGGCCGAGTGTCGGCCGCGATCAACTGTTCCACCATGGCGTCGATCGCCGGATCGGAAATGCCCGCAAGGTTATTGGAGCCCTTGGTGGCGGCCGCCCATGAGGAGAAGTACGGCCGCAGCGAATCGCCGGGAACCGTCGAGAAGCCGAAACGCTCGATGATCATGTCGAAGTCGAAATCGTCGCGCCGCGCGCGGAACTGCACCGGATCCACCAGCCGCAGCGTCGCTTCGATGCCGAGTGTGCCGAGATTCTTGATAAAGGGCATGTGATGTGCCTGGAACGCGGGTTCATCGAGCAGAAATTCAATCCGGAAGGCTTCGCCCTGCGGCGTCATCCGCTTTCCGTTCTTCATCACGCAACCTGCGTCCTGAAGCAGCTGCACCGCCTTGCGCAACAGCATCCTGTCCTGCCCCGACCCATCCGACACCGGAGGCACGAACGGTTGACCGAACACCTCATCGGGCACCTTGCCGCGGAATGGCTCGAGCAAGGCGACCTCTTCCGGCGACGGCGGTCCGATCGCCATCATATCCGAATTCTGGAACGGAGAGTGGGTACGCACATAGGCGCCGTACATGATGGTCTTGTTGGTCCACTCGAAATCGAAGGCATTGCCAAGCGCTTCGCGCACCCGCGAATCCGTGAATTTCTCGCGACGGGTATTGATGAACCAGCCCTGCGCGCCCGAGGGCGTTTCATCCGCAAGCAGTTCGCGCTTGACGCGGCCATCGGTGATCGCTGGAAAATCGTAGCGGGTATTCCAGATTCGCGAGGTGAATTCCTCGCGGAACAGGTAACTGCGGCCGGTGAAGCCTTCGAAGGCGACGTCGCGGTCGCGATAAAAGTCAAAGCGCACGGTGTCGAAATTGTAGCTGCCACGGTTGACGGGAAGCTCGGCGCCCCACCAATCCCTCACGCGCTCGAACTCGATGAAGCGGTTGACCTCGAACTTCGACACTTTGTACGGCCCGCTGCCAAGCGGGATATCGAGCGTCGTTTCGTCGAATGGACGTGTCGCGTAATAGGCTTGCGAAAAGATCGGCAGGCCCGCGACGAACAGCGGCACGTCGCGGCCGCGCTTTGCGGCAAAGGTGACCACCAGCGTCGCATCATCAACGGCTTCCGCCTTCAGCATGTCGCGAACCTGCTGGCTGATGATCGGATGCCCTTTTGTCTTCAGCACATTCAGCGAGAAAGCGGCGTCACGGGCGGTGAGTTTCGTGCCATCGTGGAATTTCGCTTCGGGCCGGAGCGTGAAGCTATAAACCAGCCCGTCGGGCGAGATCGCGACCGACTTCGCGGCAAGGCCGTACATCGCGTCGGGCTCGTCGCCGGCACGCGCCATCAATGCGGCGAACGTCATGCCCATGCCCTGCGCGCCATCGCCCTTCAGAATATAGGCATTGAGCGAATTGAAGGTCTGGAACGACTGATTGTAGGCACGGCCCGAGGGGATGGTCGAAAAAAAGCCTCTCTTGGGCGCGTTCACATTGACGTAGTCGAAATGATGGAAGTCCGGCGGATATTTCAGGTCGCCGAACGCCGACATTCCGTGGGCTTCGGTGCCACCCTCGCCTGCCGTCGCGCGCCGAAACCGCGCCGCGCTCAACGCGGCGACGCCGAGACCAAGTACATGTCGGCGGGAAAGTTGCGCCATGCGCGGAAAATCCCTCAAGACCGCTTGCCGATCCTGGCGCCCTTGTCGGCATCGAACCACCACAATGCCGGGAAGCCCGACAAGCCGTATTTTGGCAATTCAGGCGGTCGGCCGAAGCGGTCCCATCGCGCGGTACGGAGTTTCGGATAATTCCACTGCGGCACGACGTAGTGATTCCACAATAGCACGCGATCGAGCGCCTTGGTTGCCGCCACCAGGTCCTCGCGATCCTTGGTGAAGATGACGCGCTCGATCAGTTTGTCGATCGCCGGATTCTTGATGCCAATGATGTTGCGTGAGCCCGCCATGTCGGCCGCCTGCGACCCCCAAAATTCGCGTTGCTCGTTTCCAGGCGACAGGGATTCCGGCCAGGACGCGACGACGACATCGAAATCCCAGCTGCGAAGCCGGTTTTCGTATTGGATCGGATCGATGGTGCGCACGCTCACCGCAATGCCGAGCCGCTCCAGCGACGGCTTGAAGAACAGCATCACCCGCTCAAAAGTCGGATCCTCGCCCAACAGTTCGAGTGCGAACTGCGTTCCGCTCCTGGCATCAACCAACTTGCGGTCGCGCACCTCGTACCCGGCCTCCTTCAGCAAACGCAAACCGTCGCGCAGATTTTCGCGTACGGCTTCCGGATTGCCGCCAACCGGATTGGTATAGGCGGTCGTGAAAACTTCCGCCGGCACCTCGGCACGCACCGCCTCGAGGATCTCCAATTCCCTGCCCTGCGGCAGGCCGCTGGAGGCCAGCTCGGTGCCGTCGAAATAGCTGCTGATGCGCTTGTATTGGCCGAAGAAAATCTGCTTGTTCATCTCCTCGAAATCGAATGCGAAATTCAGCGCGCGACGCACCCGCGGATCTCTGAACTTGTCGCGGCGGATGTTCAATGCGAACGCCTGCATGATACCGGAGCTGCGATTTGAAAATTCCTCCAGCAACACGCGTTTTTCGACGACAGCCGGAAAATCGTAAGCCGTGGCCCAGTTTTTCGCGCTGTTTTCGGTGCGCCAATCCACCTGATCGCCCTTGAACGCCTCGAGCGCGACTGTCGAGTCGCGGAAATACTCGTAGCGCAGTTCATCAAAGTTATTACGGCCGATATTGACGTTGAGATCGCGTCCCCAATAATCCTTCACCCGCTCCAGCGCGATCGAGCGCCCCGGCACGAATTCCTTGATGCGGTAATGGCCTGAGCCCAGCGGCCTCTCCAACGTAGTTGCGGAGATGTCGCGCTTGCGGCCTTCGCTGTCGGTGCCCTCCCACCAGTGTTTTGGCAGCACCGTCAACTGCCCCACGATTTGAGGAAGCTCGCGATTTCCCGGCCCATCGAAGGTAAACTTTACGTCGCGCTCACCGGCCTCCTCCGCCTTCACCACGTGACGGTAATAGGCGGAATACTGCGGATGATGTTTTTTGAACGAATCGAGCGAGAAGATCACGTCCTCCGGTGTCACCGGCTTGCCGTCGTGCCATTTCGCCTGCGCCCGCAGCCGGTAAATAACGAAAGAAAAATCCTCCGGATGACTGACCGACTCGGCCAACGCGCCGTATTCCGTCGAGACCTCGTCCAGTGACGGCGTCATCAACGACTCGTAGATGAGCGCGACAGCGGAGGCGAGCGAGCCTTTGACACCGGCCACGGCGAGATTGAAATTGTCGAACGTTCCAATCAGGATCTGCCTCGCGACGCCGCCCTTGGGGGCATCCGGATTGACGTAGTCGAAGCGTTTGAAGTCGGCCGGATATTTGAGGTCGCCGAACAGCGACAGCGCGTGGCGCCAGACCGGCTCGCCGGTTCCCGATTGCGCGGAGGCCGGATCCGCCGCGCCAACGCCGGCCGCAATTCCCAATGCCGGGGTGAAGGCGGCAAAGGCGCCGCTCTGCAGAAGATGTCGTCGGGTAATTGCCAAATGAAACATTCCTGTCGCTAGTGGGAAAGACCAATTAAGAACGCAGTATAAGGCAAGGGTTCGACCAACTAAGTTGCTTTTTCCTCATGTTACCAGCCTGTCAATGGCCCGCCGCGACGAAACGTCCCGATAACAAACCCGCGAGCCGTCAAAGCAAAACGGCCAGGCAGAGCCCGGCCGTCGATCGCGCGAAAGCCCGGATGCCGAGCCGTTACTTTGACGCCGTCGGCAGGGGAACCGGATTGTCCGAAAGCGTGTGCAGATAGGCAATCACGTCGGCGCGTTCGCTGTCCTTCGGGATACCGGCAAATCCCATCGCGGTGCCCGGAATAAAGCCCTTGGGATTGGCGATGAACTTGCTGAGGTCGTCGTCGGTCCAGGTGCCGCCCTTGCCCTTCAAAGCGGCTGAGAAATTGAACCCGCGTCCCTCGCCCTTATGGTCGCCGACAATGCCGTAAAGATTGGGCCCGACGCGGTTGGGGCCACCCTTCTCGAAGGTGTGGCAGGCGGCGCATTTCTTCGCCGCAGCAGCGCCCTTCTCGGCAGAGGCGGTCTGCAAAAGCTTCTCGATCGGCTCGGACGGCACCGGCGCGGCTTCCTTGCCGCCGCCCGGCGCTGCTTCCTTTGCCGCGATTTCGTAGCCCGGCTTTTCCGGCGGCTTGGGCGCGAAAACCGCGTTGGCAGTGAAGTTCATCACCAGAAGAACAAGGCAGGTGCCGAGGATCGCACCGAGAACTTTATTGAGTTCGAAGGAGTCCATTTTGGATCAGGCTCCAGGCCGGAAGGTCGACTGGCCGGCGGGTAACGGCCGCGGATGAGCGTCAGGAGAGAGGCTTTCGCACCGCACCCCGAGCGACGATGAGATATCGGGTTGCCCGTGCTCTGGCAACCCGTATAAAGGCGTCAACTTTCGGCCAATCCCCCATCATTTCCGGCTTGTTCTCAACCGGGTCCGGACCTCCCTCGGATGACCAAAACCCGCATTTTGGTGCTGATCCCCGCCCGCATGGCGGCGACACGCCTGCCCGGCAAGCCGCTGCTGAATATTGCCGGCCTGCCGATGATCGTGCATGTGCTGCGCCGGGCCAAGGCCGCGCAAATCGGCCGCGTGGCGGTCGCCACCGACACGCCCGAGATTGCGGCAGCGGCGACTGCCCATGGCTTTGAAGCGGTGATGACACGCTCCGATCACCCTTCCGGATCGGACCGCATTTACGAGGCGCTCGTCAAGCTCGATCCCGGCGGCGAGGCAGAGATCATCGTCAATCTGCAGGGCGACTTTCCGACCATCCTGCCCGACAATATCCGCAGCGTACTCGGCCCGCTTGCCGACCCCGCGGTCGATATCGCAACCCTGGCTGCGGAAATCCACACCGAGGAGGAAAGCACGAACCCCAACGTGGTGAAGGTGGTCGGCTCGCCAGTGGCCGAGCGGCGGCTGCACGCGCTTTACTTCACGCGCGCCACCGCCCCCTGGGGCGACGGGCCGCGCTACCATCACGTTGGCCTCTATGCCTATCGCCGCGTGGCGCTGGAGCGTTTTGTGACGCTTGCCCCTTCCAGGCTGGAACAGCAGGAGAAGCTGGAGCAGCTCCGGGCGCTCGAGGCCGGAATGCGGATCGACGTCACCATCGTGGATACGGTGCCGCGCGGCGTCGATACGCCGGC
>DASSGM010000008.1:0-7315 GCA_035693465.1 Bradyrhizobium sp.
AACCTCCGTACAATGGTCCGGCCCATCTCCATGGGTAAGCTTGAGTGCGACTTGCGCAACCGAACGGCAGGACCGCGATCAGGAACTGCCATACCGGAAAACACCAGGAGCCAAGAACGAGTCATGGGTTGGATGTTCGACATTGTCGGACGCTTGATTGCCCGGTTTCAGAAGCCGGACAACCACTGTGAGTCGTTCACTGCCAACGATTCGACGGCGCTGCGCGACACGCTTCGACCCGGCGACGTTTTGCTGGTCGAGGGCAAAGGTCGTATTTCCGGCAGCATCAAATACCTCACTCAATCGACCTGGTCGCATTCGGCGTTGTACGTCGGGCCGATAGCCGGGGCCGCGAGCGACGGCGAACCCCACGTCCTGATCGAAGCCAATATCGACGAAGGTGTCGTATCGGCGCCGCTGTCGAAATATCTGCATTGTCAAACCCGCATCTGCCGGCCGGTGGGCCTGAGCGAAGCGGACCGCGAGAAGGTCTGCCGCTACGCCTACGAACGCGTTGGTCTCGGCTACGATTTCAAGCATGTCATCGACCTGATGCGTTATCTATTGCCATGGCCGGCGGCGGAGGCTCGGCACCGCCGAACGATTGCGCTTGGCTCCGGCGACGCCAGCCGCATCATCTGTTCTTCCTTGATTGCGCAGGCATTCGATGCCGTTCGTTATCCGATCCTGCCCAGGATCACGCGCGTCGAGGGGGAGCCGTCGCCGCGCGAAATCGCCGAGATCCGTCACTCCTCGCTTTATTCGCCACGCGACTTCGATATTTCGCCCTACTTCATGGTGGTGAAGCCCACGCTGGCGCGCGGCTTCAATTACAAGGACATGCATTGGGCCGATCTTCCCCAGCTTCACACCGCGCAGGTCGGGCTCGCTCCAGAAATCGAAGGCGCGATCGCGGAGGTAGCCTGAGCCGGTGCCAGTCTCAGTTCACCCTGCCGGTGAACGCAGATGCTGCGGCGTGAGGTTGCGCCCGTGGCGTGTTGACGATTTCGATGTGCCTGACCCGTTGCAGCACCGGCCAAGCGCTGAATATTCTAAGGTGTGGCGATCAATCCGTTAGCGGTCGCGACGATCCAGAGGCTGCCCCAACGCACGATCGAGTCAATGCGGCCGATCCCCGGCACTGTATCCCCGCGCGTCACTGTCCAGACGCCGTCGGGGCCCTCGAGAATTGCGGTTGCGCCGCGTACCTCACGGACTGTCCAACCTTCAATGGTCGTCGGCCTGGTCTCGGGCACCGCCACCATGATCTCGCGCGGCGGCACCGAGGCTGTGCGCGAGGGTGCGGCGACCACGGGAGTCCCTAGCGAACCCGTCGTTGCCGGTGCTTTGCGAACAGAGCCATCGGTTCTGGCGGTTGACTTTGCATCGGCGTCGGGAAGACGACGCAAATAGGTGACCTTCCGCGTCGGTTGGGTGGAACTCGTCTCGATACTTGAAAAACGATACCAGTTGGCGCCGCCCGCCCATCCCAGTCCAAACACCGCGACCAACGCGGCGGCCGCAAAAAAGGCGTTGCGTCGGCGCCTGCCGTCCCCGTCGGCCGAGGTCAGGACATCGTCTCGACTGCGACTGGACAAATCCCACGGCGAGATGCTTGCAGGCTGTGCCGGGTCTTCACCGCCCTGGCCCGCGACCGCAACCTCTGTCGGCGCAATCTGTCCAGGCGTATTCTGCTGCTGGTCTTGCATGATCGGACCCTCTTACGACCATCGAATGATCATGCCTGCCGCTAAACGGAATCTTAACGCAAGGATCAGGTTAAGCCGAATCGACTCCGGCAGGGCGCGCGCCGAAAGGAAGAACGCAGTTACCTTGTCAGCCGCCGGTCAGCGCCGGCCGACGCCGCGCGCGTTCCAACTGCTCCAACTGACGTTGGCGAGACTTTGAAGGTCGGTTGCGACGGGCCGCTTGGTTTGCCTCTCATGGGCAGCGATGCATCGCTCGGATTCCGCGATCTTTCGCTTTAGCGTGGCCAGGGTTTTTTGGGTTTGGCCGGTCGACCCGGTCATCTCGCCTCTCGTAAACCGGACTGTTTCCAAAGCCTTGACCGCGTCACGGTTCTTCTTGAGCTGAACCCGGTGCCAAGCGATGTTGCTATTGCTGTCAGCAATCATGTAACGGTCCCGGCGACAGACTTTTTTCGAGTGGTTAATGATGCGCAGGCTTGGTTAACGACCGGTTAATGGCGCCGCTGTTCGGCCAAGAACCGGCATGCCACGTTGTCGGCGGGCGCAACCCCGAACCGGGTCAAAGTCCGAGGTGGAGACCTTTTTCGGGGGTGTGCTGAATGATATGGATTATCGATCGGAGCCGAGGATCAGCATGACCCAGGTTCAGGCCACAGCGCCACAGGGCTATGTGCTCGGCGCTGCCGAAGGCGAGCATCTCGTTCATTTTCGAAACTCCGGCAAGATCTTCATCAAGGTCGGCTCCGCCGCGGGCTCCGACAACCTCGCCTTGGGGACCCAGCAGGTGCCGGCCGGCGCAGGCATCCCGATCCACCGACACTGGCGGATGGATGAAGCCTTCTACGTTCTGGAAGGCCGCGGAATTTTCATATTGAACGATGCACAACACCCGTTTGAGAAGGACGGAACGATATTCATTCCCAGCAATGCCTGGCATGGATTCGCAAATCCAGATCACGAACTGCTCTTGCTCTGGATCATGGCGCCTGCGGGCCTGGACGGCTTCTTCCGCGAAACCTGCAATCCGCCCGGCTTACCGCCAAGGCAGCTGACCCGGGAGCAGGTCAACGAGATTGCCCGCAAATATGCGACGGAATACAGGTAAATCGGATCCGCGAGCGTAATCACTGCTTCGCGCTTCTGCCGGTGACCGCTGGTGTAGTCTGAGGATGCCGAGATCACGTTATGACAGCCGCACCGATGACCCTCTATACCTGGTGGCGCTCGCAAGCGTCATTCCGCGTGCGCATCGCGCTGCACCTGAAGGGGCTCAAGGCCGAGATGGTCTTTATCGACCTCTCAAAAGATGACCAGTTCGCCGCGACTTACCGGTCTATTAATCCGGAGATGGTTTTACCCACATTGATCGACGGCGAAGGTCCGCCACTCAGGCAATCGCTTGCAATCCTCGAATATCTCGAGGAACAGTACCCCGAGCGACCGCTCTTGCCGACGGATGCACACGCCCGCGCTCATGTGCGCGCACTTGCGCAGGTGGTGGCAATGGATGCGCATCCGTTGGTTACGCCGCGCGTGCGCAAATATCTCGAGCAGCAACTCGGCCTTGACGATGAAATGCGGATGCAGTGGCTGCGACATTGGCTGGACGCAGCGACCCGCACAATCGAAGATATGCTGTCGCGCGACCCGCGCACCGGAAGGTTTTGCTGCGGCGATGCCCCCACCATTGCCGACATCTGCCTGGTGCCGCATCTTGTGAGCGCGAAGATGCTATACGGCTGCGACCTTGAGCCGTACTCGACCGTGCGAAGAATTTTTGAAACCTGCATGCAGATTGACGCATTCGCCCTCGCACACCCGCTGCAACAGCCGGATGCTGCAGAGCTCCGTTGATATCGTTGGGTTAACGATCAGCGCACCCTGACAGCGGCATCATGGTGGGACCACGTCGCATTTGGTGCCAACAGGCGATTATCGGCTAGCGACGAGTTGTTGCACAATGACAACACTAAAATGAAATCGCATCGTTGAGGCCAGAACTGGCCACGGTTCTGCCCTTATTGGGTTTCGCCCTTAGCCCGTCGGATTTCGGTGGGTTGGGGGTACAACATGTCTTCCATCAGCTGTGCCAGAACTTCGTATGTCGGCATCGAAGCAAGCCGTAGTCATCCTGGCGCGCCGGTGGCGGCTGGTGTGCGCAATGTCATTCAGCTGTTTGCCATCGCTCTGGCAGCGGCTTCGCTCGCGGCCTGCGCTCAATCCTCCGTGGTCATCAAAAACGCTGACCTGCCCGTCGCCAGCCGACAGGCGTCGCTGGACCACAACCGAACGCCATCATTGGCAACGAGGCGCGTGGCGATCGCCAAAAAGCATACCCCGTTCGCGCGGGACAAAAAGCAAACCGAGACACAGGTTGCGTCGCATGGACTTGCCAGCTTCTACACAGAAGGAACACAGACCGCGAGCGGCGAAAAGTTCGATACGCAGGAATTGACCGCAGCTCATCGAACGTTGCCGTTCGGCACCCGGTTGCGCGTGACAAACGTCACGACTGGACAGTCCGTCACCGTTCGGGTCAATGACCGTGGTCCGTTCGTTCCGGGCCGCGTTGTCGACGTCTCCTATGCCGCGGCGGAAACGCTGGGAATGGTTGGAGGAGGTGTTGCCAAGGTCAAACTTGACGTCGTTCGATAACTGAAATCCGACGTCACGCGAGGTCCGAAAAGGCGCCGGATCATGATCCGATCAGGTTGGAATCGGATCATGATCTGATCTCTTTGTCCGAGCATGATCTCCGGGCAAACGCTTCGCGTTTGTCCCGAGGGAAAACGCTTCCCACTTTTTCCGGATCATGCTTCTGGCCGAAGTGGCCGGAAGTGATTCAATCGGCTTCCTTCATCCAACGCACAATCCTAGGCCAGTATTCTTCAAGCGTCTGCTTCCCCATGAACAGACCCAGATGATTGCACGGCGCGACCTCGTGGCGGATATATTGCGGCGGCGTTCCTACCAGCCGTTGCACCGCCAGCAATTGTTCCGGAGCAACCACTTCGTCGGCGCTGCCCGCAAGAAGATACATTGGAAGCCGCAGGCGCGAGAGGTCGATCTTTTGGCCCAGCGCGATCAGACTTCCGCTGGCGAGTTCGTTGCGCCTGTATAGTTTCTCGATAACTTCAAGATAGTACGTTCCCGGAAGATCGATGGTCCAGGAATTCCAGTTCTTGAAGATTGCTTCGAGCTGCGTGAATTCCGACGAGCCGACCGGCTGAAGCGTCTGCAGGGATTCGCAAATGCCGTTGGCGTCGGTGTCGTTTCCCCAGAACTTTTCGATATTGCGGCCGATCACGCGACCATCGCCGAGATTGACCAGGCTCTGATACATGACCAGGGGAGTAGCCTCGGCCATCGCCGACAATCGGGATTGCCGGGCAGCAATATCGACCGGCGCACCGGCCATGACGAGCTTGCGTACCTTGGCCGGAAATCGTCCGGCATAGACCAGTGACAGCCAGCCTCCCTGGCAAAGCCCTATCAGATCCACCAGGCCACCGGCATGATCGACAAGGATATTGAGATCCGAAAGATAGTCATCAATTCCGAGAAACCGCATCTCGGCGCTGGCCGAGCGCCAGTCGGTCATCAACAATTGTCCAATTCCGGCATCACGGAGCGCGGCAACCAGACTGTGTCCGGCGGCCAGATCGGCAATCGCGGCTCCATGCAGCGCCAGCGGCGTGCAGAGCAGGGTGGGGACGCCGCTTTGGGCGATCGTAAAGTCACGCAGCCGGACTGCCCGCAGCTCGAGCGCAGTCCTGCCCGGCGTGGCTCCTTCCGGCTCCTGCGGGGTGCCGCCATCCGCATCGCCCGAGAATCCCAGGAAAAGCGCCGCCCAGGATGATGCAACTTCACCGGCTGACGCAGCGGCGAGCGCCGGCCAGAAGAACGCCGAATACGGGAATTGACCTCCTGGATATCGATTCATTTAACGAGTGCCTGGTTTATCACTGCTGTCTTGAACTAGATCAATTTCATGCCGCTTCAATCCGGGCGGGCCATTTTGGCGCGACCGCAACCCCGGCGCATGGCCTTTTCGGAAAAGGGGAACTGGTAGCAGACTTTTCACGTTATCGGCTGGCGGCCGGGCACACTCAATCGGGCAGCCCCACTCTTTGCAAAGCGCCTGCCCACTTTGCAGAATCGCTCTCTCGACGAAACGGTAACAAGGCTGCGAGGCCGGAGACATGTAGGCCGGGATCGAGTTGGCACATTCTCGCCATCAATTGCCGGCCCTCAATGAGTCGGCCACCCAGCCCCTGGCTGGCTGAGGCGACTCGCAATGCTGTAAGATAATTTGGCCTCGCACGCAGCGCTTCGCTTGCCGACGCATTCGCAGCATCATAGCGCCGGGAGAAGAAATGCGCGTAAGCCATCGCCGCATGTATCTTGAAGACCAACCGATCGTATGGACTGAGATCAATGGCACGCTGTAGATGTTGGATCGCCACTTCCGGCTTGCCAAGAAAGAGCATGATCCACCCGCTGACGTACCATGCCGCCGTTAGATGAGGATTGAGCTGGATTGCCCGCCCGATCAGACTGGCGCCGCCCTCGACGTCTCCGCCCACGGCCGAAATTGCGTGTGCGGCCTTCGCAAGGGCAAGCGCATCATCCTTGCCGAGCTCTGCCGCCTGTAGTGCCAGCTGGACGCACTCGGCGGTTTCTCGCGGCCGATCGGTTATCCATCCGTACGATTGTCGCTGAATATAGCAATACGCCGCCATGGCGTAAGCGGATGCAAACTCTGGTTCGATCTCAATCGCCTTTTGAAAAAGAGTAAGGGCCGCGCCGATGCCACCCTTTGTCCACTGATGCAGGTTATCCAGCCCACGCAGAGTGCAGGTGTAGGCATCAAGCCCGCGCTTCGGCCCGGTCTTGATACGCTCGATTTCCACTTGTTCGAGTGTCGACACGAGCGCGCCCACCACGCTGGCGGTGATTTGGTCTTGCAGTTTGAAGGTATTTCCCAAATTCCCGTCGAAACGACTCGCCCACAGGCAAGCCATGGTCGACGAATCGATCAACTGAGCCGCGATGCGGACCCGATTTCCTTCCTTACGCAGGGTTCCGTCGACGACGTAACGCGCACCCAGCTCAGCTGCCAACTGTTTAACGTCCAGTGTCTGGTGCTTGTGACCCTGAGTGGCGCTGCGGCCGATGACCAGCAGATGGCGGAACCGAGACAGCGCGGCGGTGATATCATCGACGAGACCGTCGATAAAACGGTCTTGCTCGGAGTCCGCTGAAAGATTAGCAAACGGAAAAACTAGAATGGAAGACTTATCGCGAGACGGCAGTGATGGACACCACGGCGCCGATCGTGTGGCGTCATGGCCGTCCTGTACCCCCTCCTGGGCAGTTTCGTTTGATTCCTGAATAGCCGCAATGAAGTGATACCCCTTGCGCGGCAGAGTGCGAATAAGGCGCTGCTGCTCCCCGTCGTCCCCGATCGCGTGCCGAGCTGCGCAGACCCGACTAGTGAGCGTCGATTCCGAAACGATGCGGCCATCCCATACGCCGGCGATCAGATCGTCCCTGCTAACGAGGCGGCCGCGATTTCGGACAAGATGAAGCAAGACACCGAGGAC
>DASSGM010000009.1:0-3464 GCA_035693465.1 Bradyrhizobium sp.
GATGGTCGTTTCTGACCGTTTACATCGTATCGCAACCGGATAGCGGGCTCGTTCTCGCCAAGGGCTTCTATCGTATTCTTGGCACTGTGGCCGGGCTGATTGTTTCGATCGCGCTTGTATTTGGTCTGGCGCAATACGGCGAACTCTTCGTCGCTGCGACGGCCGCATGGGTCTGTTTCTGCAATTTTGCCGCCCGTGCGGTACGCAATTTCGCGTCATATGGCTTCCAGCTCGCAGGCTATACGGTCGCAATCGTCGGCATCCCAGCCGCTCTCGAGCCGGCGGCAGCATATCCCTTGGTGGTGGCCCGGTTCACGGAAATTTTGCTTGGTATCATTTGTGCGGCGCTTGTCAGTCGGCTGATCCTCCTGCGCGAGCTCTCCCCAAAGCTCGTCGAGCGCGTACGCGCTCTCACGCGCCGCGCCGATAACCTCGCAACGGTCCCGCTCGATTCCGACGCGGATCGCGAGCGTGTCGCCGCCGAGGGGACCGGGCTCGTCAAGGCTTATCTCGAGGTCCAGGACATGCAGCGTTCGACCTATTTCGAAAGCGCTGAGGCGCGCGTTCTCGACCAGCCGCTGCGCAGGTTGACTCAGGCGGCGGTGGAGCTTTGCACCATGACGGAAACGGCAGCGAGTCATTCCGCCGTTTCGCTGCATACCAACCAGTCGCCCACCGACGACAGCACGATAGTATCTGCCCTGATTCGCGCAGCCGATAAGCGCGACCTCGGGCTTGCGCGTGCTCGGCTTCAGGACTCCATGGCAGCTTTCGATCGAGGCGAGGAGCTGCCCGAGCCGAAGATCGTCTGTGGGCTTTGGTCGGACCCGGTGCCCGCGCTTCTGATCGGAATCCGTTCCGCGCTGGCAGTCGGGATCACCTCCGCCCTTTGGTTCGCCACGGCTTGGCCGAACGGCCCGGTCGCGGTCGTTGTCGCCGCGGTCGTGTGCACCTTGCTCGCCTCCATCGAGCAGCCGGACAAGATCAGCATGGCTCTTGCCGCCACCGTGCTCGTCGCAGCGGCCCCGGTTTTCGCGACCCAGTTCTACCTGATGCCGCTTGCCGTCGACTTTCCTTCGATGGCGGTAGCGCTCGCACCGCTCTTGCTGGCTTGCGGTTTCATCATGGCGCAGCCGCGCATCGGCCCACTCGGTCTGTTGTCCGCCGTGTACTTCGCGTTCGCTTCGAACATCGACAATGTCATGACCTATAACGCCGCGTCGTTCCTCAATTCGTCGCTTGCCATCCTCGTTGGCATAGCGGTCGTGGTAGTGCTGTTTGCGACCTTCTTCCCCGAGACGCCGGCCCACGCAGGTCGTCGCTTCCGCAGGCAGCTCCTTGTCCACCTGAGCTACCTCGCCAGCGCTTGCCCCTGCGGCCCTGCCTTTCGATGCTACCAGAGCGCCCTGTTTGAACAGCTCGGGGCTACGCTTGCGCGCCTCAAAGATGAGCCAAAGGTCGCGCGTGAGTGCCTGACGAGCGCGCTGGCTGCGCTGTCAGCCGCGCAAGCAATCGACCGTCTGAAAAGCTCCCTCGATGAAACGATGGTAGCGCCTGGAATCGCCGCCGAGGCCGCGCGTCTGTTAGCTCGGCTGTCGCGGACCCTTCGCAACCCGTCGGTCTGGAAATTCAGCAGGAGGGCAGGCGAGGCGCGTGCGCTTGGTCGCCATGCCCTTGCAACAGCCCGGGGTTCATCAGAGCCGAAGGAAATCGAAGCACTGAACGGGGTCGTCGTTGGTTCTGCGACGCTTGGCTCCGATCTCATCCGCGCGCGCGTGGTCTTGCAGGGAGAGTCGAATGCAATCCCAGTTTGATCTCTTGGGCGCGTTTGTGCCGATGATCGCCGCCTGGTTCGTCCTCGCTCTGGCAGTATTTGCCCCTGCCGACGCAGTGCTGACCCGGTGCGGCTTTTTTCGGCTGTTCTGGCACGCACCACTCGCCCGTTTCGCCCTTTTCGTTTGTTTCCTCTGCGGCGGCGCGCTGATCGTGTCCAATCGCTGAAGGAGAGACCGATGCCGGCCGTCTTACGAGTGTTGCTGACTCTCATCCTGTGCACTGTGGCAGGTTTGCTCAGCTACGATCTGGCTGGGTATTACCTGTATTCGCCGTGGACTCGAGAGGCCCGGGTCCGCGCCAATGTGGTTACGGTCGCGCCCGACGTTTCCGGTTACGTCGATGATATTCGTGTGCGGAACAATCAATTCGTGCACAAGGACGATGTGCTCCTCGTCATCGATCAGGATCGTTACAGGATCGCGCTCGCAAACGCCGAAGCAGCGGTCGCGGCGACACACGCTCAGCATCTCATGTTGCTTGATCAATACCAGCGGCGCTCGAAGCTTTCCCCCGGGGTCACCATCACTGTCGAGAATCTCGACAATGCGCGCCGACAGTCGGAAACGGCGGCCGCCAACTACCAGCAGGCGATTGCTTCGCGCGATACCGCTGCCTTGAACCTCAAGCGAACTGAAGTGCGCGCGTCGGTCAACGGGTTCATCACCAACCTCAATCTTGCCAAGGGCACGTATGCCTCGCAGGGGCAGCCCGTGATGGCGCTGATCGACAGTGATTCATACCGGGTCGAGGCGTATTTCGAGGAAACCAAGATCCCGCATATTAAACCCGGCGCCACCGCCGAGATTTACCTCATGGACGGCTCCCCTGCGCTACAAGGAACCGTCTTGGGCATAGCAAGAGGCATCACGGATCAGGATAACCCGAATGGTCCGCAACTGCTCTCCTCGATCAATCCCACATTCACCTGGGTCCGGCTGGCTCAGCGCATTCCTGTCGGCATCCACCTGACGCACGTACCACCCGGTGTGTTGATCAGCGCCGGAATGACCTGCACAGTCGTGATGAAGGAAGGCGCGGCGCCTGAAATCGGGCTCGGCATCAAGAAAGTCGTGGCCAGCGCGCTGCGTCCAAAGAGCTAATCGGGAACAAGTAACGTGGAGCAAAGACGAATAGTGATGCCAAGCAGAATGAGTGCCCCAGCGTCGGAGCATCTCTCCCGTTACGATCCACTGCGTAACCCGCACACCTCAACAGAGGTACCGTGTTGACGGAGACGGAACGCCAGGCCTTCGGTCACGAAGGCCTGCTGCCGCCTGCCGTGCTTCCGCCTGCCGTGCTTCCGCTTCAGTTGCAGATAGCGCGCCGACATGACGAGATCGGCGTCACCATCCGCTTCGGCGTCCGCCACCTTGGCCGAATATGCCCGCAGCCATCTGTGGAGACCGCTTTTGCACACCATGGCGGTGGGCGGCATCGATCGAGGCGAACACGAAACGCCCCTGAGTTGGGGCAAACGCCCCGCAAGGCAGAGGCAGCAACCGATCCCTGCGTCGCTACCGAATATTATGCCCACAGTCGAGGATAAGCATGACGGAAATCCTGATCGCCGCTCGCACCGCCCTGATCGTGTGGGTCAACCTTGCGGTAATGCCCGCCGAATTCGTGTT
>DASSGM010000010.1:0-12299 GCA_035693465.1 Bradyrhizobium sp.
GCCATCAATACCTGCGAGATCCACCCCGTCAGCAGCACGACAACGGCACCGAACACCCACGGCAGGATCGAAACCCAGCCCGCGTCCTTTTGCGAAAATCCCAACCCATTGACGATAAAGGGCGTGAACCAGGTGAGGCCGAGCGAGAGTGCCCAATAGGCGCCGAAGGTGGCGGCGCAGCAGCCGATAAAGGTTCGCGAGGTTAAAAGCTGGAAATAGGGAATGCGCGGCTCGCCAGCCGCCATTCCTACGGTGTGAACCAGCGGTCCCTCCTTGCCCAGGATCAGCCAGGCCACCACCCACATCAGGCCGACGACGCCAAGCGCGCCGAACGCATAGTGCCAGCTGTAGTTGACAATCATCCAGTTCAGCGCGGGCACCGCGAGGATCACGCCGAATGCCGATCCCTGCGACAGGATGGCTGTGGGCAGCGCTCGCTTCTCGTCTGGAAACCATTTGTAGATCGAATGCGCCGCTACCGAAAACGCCGGACCTTCGCCGGCGCCGAGAATCACGCGGCAGACCAACAGCGTGGTGAATCCGACGGTGCCGACCATCGGAAATTGCGCCAGCGCCCAGATCAGGGCCAAGGCAAGCAGGACCCAGCGCGTGGCGATCCGATTGACGATAAACCCGACCACGATAGCCGCAATTGAAAACAGAAAGAAGAACGACGATCCGAGCAGGCCGAACTCTTCCGGCTCGAGGTTCAACTCGGTCATGATCGGCACGCCGGCGAGGCCGACCACGATCTTGTCCGCGAAATTCACCAGCATGAAGAGAAACAGGAGAAACGTGATTTTCCAGGCGCCCTTGGGCGTCGGTTGGGTGGTCATGGTTGCCCCGGTTTTCGTTTCTGCCGCCGTTGATCGGTCTCTTCCGATGTTACTGGCACGGTCGGCGGCAATGCAACTGGACATTTTGTCAGGCCCCGCGTGTTGTCCGGCCTGCGTGCGCTGCAACTCAAGATCGCCTGCGAATGCCGCTGCCGCGGCTCCCGCTGCATTCCGCAACCCAATCACGATCGCGTCGCCGACCCGATTGAGATCGTGATCTCCCGGCGCAGCCTTGCTATGTTGCAGGCAAAGGATGAGGGGTTTTCATGGTCAGACCGATGTTTTGCCGCGCCAGCGCCATTGCCTTGCTTGCCGTGCTTTCGATGCTTTCGGAATGGAAGGTAGCGGCGGCGCAAGACGCCAACGCCCCCGATTATGAAGCCATTGTCGCTTCGCCGGATCGCAGCGATGGCGACCGGCAAACCGATCAGCGCCGTCAGCCCGCCAAAATGCTTGCTTTCACCGGCGTAAGACCAGGAATGAAGGTGCTGGATATGGAGGCTAACGCCGGCTACAGCACGGAGCTGCTGGCGCGCAGCGTCGGTCCGACCGGCGTGGTCTACGCGCAGGATCCGGCCGAGATAATCGAGCGCCTGGTGAAGGACAAGTTCGATATCCGCGCGCAAAAGCCCGCCATGAAAAACGTGATCCACGTCATCAGGGACTTTGGCGATCCGATACCGCCCGAGGTCAACGGGCTTGATCTGATCACGTTTTTCTTGGCCTACCACGACGTGACCTATATGCCGGTCGATCGTGCCGAGATGAACCGCAAGATGTTCGCCGCGTTGAAACCGGGCGGTTTTCTTGTCATCGCCGACCACTCTGCGCGTCCCGGCGATGGCACGAGCGTCGGCAAGACCTTCCATCGCATCGAGGAGAGTGTACTGCGCCAGGAAATCGGGGCGGCTGGCTTCAGGCTCGTGGCCGAAGCCGATTTCCTGCGTCATCCCGAAGATCCTCGTGACGTCATCGTTTTCCGTCCGGTGGTACCGGTCGACGAGTTCGTGCTGAAGTATCGGAAGCCGTTGTAAGGCATCGCATACGCTTGGCATGGCAATTGGCAACCCGATCGTGCTGAGCGTTCGCAACCTGACCAAGACCTATCGTACAGCCGGCGAGCAAATCGTGGTGCTGCGCGGCGTCAATCTGAGTGTCGCGGCAGGGGAGCGCGTCGCGCTGTCAGGCGAATCCGGCAGCGGCAAGAGCACGCTGCTGCATCTGATCGCAGGTCTCGACCGAGCTGACGGCGGCGAGATCAGGTTGGCGGACAGCTCGGTTTCGGATCTCAGCGATGCCGGCCGCGCGGCGCTGCGGCGTGACCGGCTGGGCCTGGTGTTTCAACAATTCAATCTGATCCCAAGCCTGAATGTCGAGGATAACCTCGCGTTCCAGTCGCGCATTGCCGGACGCCACGATCCCGCCTGGCATGGCGAACTGGTGGAGCGGCTCGGGCTCGGCGGCTTGTTGAAACGCTATCCCGAACAGCTCTCCGGCGGCCAGCAGCAGCGGGTTGCGATCGGCCGGGCACTGGCGGCAAAACCGCTGCTTCTTCTCGCCGACGAACCCACCGGCAATCTCGACGAGGCAACGGCGGATGAGGTTCTGGCGCTCGCGCGTGATCTGGTCAAGCGGAGCGGCTGCGGCTTCTTGATGGTGACCCACAGCGCGCGCCTCGCCGCCACGCTCGACCGCCAGATCAATCTCCATGCGGGGGTGATCGCATGAGCCGCGTCGTCTGGGTTCTCGCGGTTCTGTTGAGCCATTGGCGGCGGCATCCGATGCAGCTTGCGACCGTGCTGATCGGGCTGATTTCCGCAACCGCCTTATGGAGCGGCGTACAGGCGCTTAACCAACAGGCGCGCATCAGTTACGACCGCGCGGCCGCAGTTTTCGGCGGTACGAGAACGGCGATGCTGGTCGGCCGCAACGGTGCGACCTTTCCGCAGCAGCTCTTTGTCGACCTGCGCCGCGCCGGCTGGCCGGTGTCTCCTGTTGTCGAGGGCCGGATTCAGATCGGCGGAAGGTCGTTGCGGCTGTTGGGTATCGAGCCCGTCACCATCCCCGCGGAAGTGGGCAACGCGCCGGCGATCGGAAAGGCAGGGCTGCAATCGTTCGTGACGCCCCCGGGAGAAATGCTGGTGGCGCCGGAGACGCTTTCCGATCTCAGGCTGACAGAAGGCGCCACTCCTGTTGCAAGCGACGGCACGTTGCTGCCGCCTTTGCGCATCCAGGCGCAACTTGTGCCCGATGTGCTGGTGGTCGATATCGGCATCGCCCAGCGGCTGCTGAAAATGCCGGATCAGGTTTCCCGGCTCCTGGTCGGCAAGACCAAAGGCAAGCGCGCGCCGCTTGAAAATGTCGCCGGCGACAAGCTCCGCCTGGTCGAACCGGATGCGGAGAGCGATCTCGAACGCCTCACCGACAGCTTTCACCTGAACCTGACGGCGTTCGGCCTGTTATCGTTTGTCGTCGGACTGTTCATCGTCAACTCAGCTGTCGGTCTTGCGTTGGAGCAACGCCTGCCGACGCTGCGGACGCTGCGGGCCTGCGGGGTGTCCGCGGGCATGCTGAACGCGGTGCTGCTGGTCGAACTGGTGTCGCTGGCGCTGGTCGCAGGCCTCATGGGCCTGGTCTGCGGGTACCTGATCGCGGCGTCGCTATTGCCCGATGTCGCAGCGTCCTTGCGCGGGCTCTACGGCGCACAAATTCCCGGACAATTGACGCTCAAGCGCGAATGGTGGATCGCCGGCATCGTCATCAGCGTCATCGGCGCGCTGCTGGCCGCGACCACAAGCCTATTCAAGGCGATCCGTCTTCCGGTGCTGGCAGCGGCGCAACCCTACGCCTGGCAGCAGGCGCAGCAGCGATGGTTGATTTTCCAAAGCGCGCTGGCGCTGATCGTGCTCGCGACCGGCGGCGGGCTGCTGTGGTACGGGGATTCGCTGGTTTCGGGGTTTGCAGTACTTGCAGCATTGCTGCTTGGCGCGGCGCTCGGCCTGCCCGCGGTGCTGGAACGGGTGCTTTCGCTGGGACAGCGCAGCGCGCATCGACCGCTTTCGGCATGGTTCTGGGCTGACAGCCGCCAGCAGCTTTCGGGATTGTCGCTGGCCTTGATGGCGCTGTTGCTCGCGCTCGCGGTCAATGTCGGTGTCGGCACCATGGTGGAAAGTTTCAGCCGAACATTTATTGGTTGGCTGGATGGACGGCTGGCTGCGGACATCTATCTCAACGCCGCTGACAATGCGCAGGCGGCCGAGATCAAGGCGTGGCTGCGCGGGCGGCCGGAGGTTGCGGCGATGCTGCCCAGCGGCCGGGCCGACACTCAAATCGGCGGCGCGCCGATTGAAATTCTCGGTCTGGCCGATCACGCCACCTACAGGGATCGCTGGCCGCTCTTGCAGGCAGGCGCAAGCGCCTGGGGCCGCCTTCGCGCCGGGGACGCGAGCTTTGTGAGCGAACAATTGGCCCGGCGTTTGAAGCTTGGCGTCGGCGATTCACTCGAGGTCCCTGCGCCGGGGGGAAACTGGAAGCTCGAGGTGGTCGGCATCTACGCCGACTACGGCAATCCGACGGGACAGATCGTCGTCAACATCGCCGCGTTGACGCGCCGCTTTCCCGAAATCCCCCTGACGCGATTAGGCCTGCGCGTTGCCCCCACGGCGGTGCCGGCGCTGATTTCCGAGCTGCAGAACAAATTTGGGCTCGACGGCCGCAACCTCGTGGACCAGGCGACGCTGAAGGCGGAATCGACGCGGATCTTCAACCGGACCTTTGCCGTCACCGCTGCGTTAAACACTTTTACGCTCGGCGTAGCCGGCATCGCGCTGCTGACCAGCCTCTTGACCCTTGGCAATTCGCGCCTTCCGCAGCTTGCGCCGCTGTGGGCGATCGGAATTACGCGACGGCAGCTCGCGGCGATCGAGCTATTGAAGACCATGTCGATTGCGCTGATCACAACCTTGCTCGCGTTGCCGCTGGGCCTGTTGGTGGCGTGGTGCCTGATCGCGGTGGTGAATGTGAAGGCCTTCGGCTGGCGGCTGCCGTTTCAGATCTTTCCGCTGCAACTGCTCGAGCTGGTGGGCGTGGCAATGGGGGCTTCGCTGCTGGCCGCGCTCATTCCCGTGATAAAATTGGCGCGCATGCAGCCGGCGAGCCTGGTGAAGATTTTCGCTGATGAACGATAAACTTTTGATATCCCGCCGCTTCTTTGCGGCCGGCGCCGTCGTTCTCGGGCTTGGCGGCAAGGGCGCGCTGGCGCAGGGGTTTGCCGGGCTTGGCACAAATGGCGGCGGATTTGCATCCGTCATTGCCGGCAAGACCTTCGCGTTTCCTGCCGATCACGGTCCGCACCCGGATTACCGGATCGAGTGGTGGTACGTGACGGCTAACCTGATGGATCAGGCTGGGATTGCCTATGGCGCGCAATGGACCTTGTTTCGCCAGGCGATGCTGCGGGGCGCCCAGCAGGAAGGCTGGGCCAACCAGCAGATCTGGATGGGGCATGCGGCCGTCACTCAGGCCGACATCCACCGCTACAGCGAAACCTTCGCCCGCGGCGGCGTCGGCCAGGCCGGCGTGGAGCCAAAACCGTTTCGAGCCTGGATCGATTCATGGCAGATGCGCGGGCTCGAACCGATGCGCGACGACTCTATCGCGCCGCTGGAGCTCACCGCATCGGGTGCGGATTTCAGCTATAGGCTCCGGCTCGACGCCGATACCGCGCTGGTGCTGCAGGGCGACGGCGGCTACAGCAAGAAATCCGAGCGCGGACAGGCCTCGTATTATTACAGCCAGCCTTACTTCAAGGTGGCGGGCAGCATCACCATCGATGACAACCCTGTGGAAGTTACCGGGGGGGCCTGGATGGATCGGGAATGGAGCAGCCAGCCGCTCGCGTCAGATCAAACCGGATGGGACTGGTTTTCGCTGCATCTGAACGACAGCGAAAAACTCATGCTGTTTCGGCTGCGTCAGGCCGACGGCAATGACTACCGGTCCGGCAACTGGATCTTGCCAGATCGCAAACCCGAACAGATCGCTTCCGCCGATATCGAGATGACGCCGACGGCGTTTGCCGAGATCGAAGGACGCAAGATTCCGGTCGCGTGGCACGTCGCCATTCCCCGCTTCGGACTTTCGATCGAGACTGTCCCGCTGAATGCGAGGAGCTGGATGGGAACGAGCTTTCGGTACTGGGAAGGACCGATCAATTTTAAGGGCAGCCACAGCGGATCAGGATATCTGGAGTTGACCGGCTACTGAGTTCGTCCGGAGTCCCGGCCGCATCCCTGCCTGGCCGGCAGCCTTTAGCCCGATATTCATCTCAATCGCTACTTCCGCGCGAAACATCACCCCGCCCCATACCGCTGCCCCGGAACCAGGAACCCGGGTTCCACGTTGGTTCCGTATGGTTCCAAACGGTCAGGCTGGATGGGTGCCACGTGATTTCACGCCCGAATGTCCCTCTCAGCAACCTGCGAGCGGTCGTCATCCTCATCGTGGTCGCCTTTCATTCGGTACTAGCCTATCTCGCGTCGCAACCGGCCGACGCCTTTGCCTTTGATACCCCGCCATATCGGTGGGTTGCCTTCCCGATTGTCGACGAGAAGCGCTGGTTCGGCTTCGACCTTTTCTGCGCCTGGCAGGACGTCAGCCTGATGTCGCTGATGTTCTTTCTGGCAGGGTTGTTCACTCCGGCCAGTCTGAGCCGCAAGGGAAGCCGCAAATACTTGTCGGAGCGGGGCTGGCGGATCGGATTGCCGTTCCTTTTCGCGGCCACCGTCCTCAGCCCGATCGCCTACTTCGCGTCCTATCGCGCAACCGCCGCCGATCCGTCCTCCTCGGCCTTCTGGCAACATTGGACGGCGCTGCCGATGTGGCCAGCCGGGCCGGCCTGGTTTCTCTGGCAGCTCTTTGTGCTGAGCATGCTCGCCGCCGGGCTTCATGCGCTCGCGCCGCAAGCGGTTCAGGCGATGGGTCGCCTGGCCGGAACGTTCACCGATCGTCCGTTTGCCTTCTTCATCAGCCTGATCGCGCTGTCGATTTTGGCCTACCTTCCGCTGGCGATGCTGCTCGGTCCATGGGACTGGGCGTCCCTCGGTCCATTTGCGATTCAGCGCAGCCGGCCGTTGCACTATGTCGTCTATTTTTTCGCGGCATTTGCCATCGGCACTCACGGCATTGACCGCAGCGTGCTGCGTCATGACGGTCCGTTGGCGCGCCACTGGCTGGCATGGCTGGCGGCTGCTGTTGCGAGCATGGCGGTCTGGGGTGGGCTGACGTCGCTGACGTTGCCGGACTGGGACGCGAGCCCGCTCATTTATCGGCTGGCCGCGGCGTTCGCGTTTCCCGTCGCCTGCGCCGCGGGCGCGTTGTCCCTGCTGGCGATCTGCCTGCGGCTAATGCGCGCACGCCACCGCCTGCTCGATAGTCTGTCGGACAACGCTTACAGCATCTATCTGCTGCACTACGTTTTTGTGGTCTGGCTGCAATATGCCTTGCTCGGCGTCGGACTCGATGCCATCGGAAAAGCAGCAATCGTATTCGCCGGCGCGCTGGCGTTAAGCTGGGCTGCAAGCGCTGGATTAATGACGCTCGCGCCGCGCCTTTCCAATCTAACCGGCAAAAGGGCGATCGCCGATCACTCGCTACAGGGATAGCCACCATGTCGCTGACATTGACGCTGGCGTCGCGCAACCTGCTCCACGATCGGCTGCGCTTCATCGCGACGCTGGTCGGCATCGTCTTCTCGGTTGTCCTTGTGATGATCCAGATGGGCCTGTTTCTCGGGTTCGGGCACATGGTCAGCACCATGATCGACCACGCCTCGACGGATCTCTGGGTGGTGCCGAAGGGCGCGAAATGTTTCGAGGACCCCTCGCTGATCGATCTCAAGCTGCGCGATCGCGTCGCCGCGACCAACGGGGTGGCCGCCGCGATCCCGTTGGTGATCGGTTTCTCGGATTGGCGCCTGGACAGCGGCGAGATGACACCCGTGTTCATGGTGGGGGCCGACCTCCGCGACGGCGCCCTGCAGCCGTGGAACGTGGTCGAAGGCAACGCGCAGGCGTTGTCGGAGCGCGGCACCGTCGCGGTCGATCGCTCCTATTTCGAACGGCTCGGCGTCACCGGTATCGGATCAACCGCGGAAATCCGCGGCCACCGCGTCAAGGTGGTTGCGATCACCGATGGCATCCGCTCGTTCACCACCACACCCTATATCTTCGTGGATCTGAAGAACGCGCGCGCCTATACCGGGACGCCGCCGGATCGCGCCAACAATCTGCTGGTGCGGCTGAGCAACGGCGCCGATCCCGAGAAGGTTCTGCAGGCCCTCCGCGCCCAGGTTGGCAACGCGGAGGTTCTCACCACGGATGAATTCCGCAGCCGGAGCCGTTCGTTCTGGCTGTTCGGGACGGGGGCCGGCGCGGCGCTGTTTGCCGGCGCGTTACTGGGCGTGATCGTCGGCACGGTGATCGTCGCGCAGACGCTCTATTCCAGCACCAAGGATCATTTGAATGAGTTCGCGACCCTGCGTGCCATGGGTTCTTCCAACGGCTACATCTACAGCGTCATCATCTATCAGGCGCTGCTCAATGCGGTGATCGGGTTCTGCATCGCGACCGGCATTGGCGCCATCGTCGTTGAGATGACCGCGAAAAGCGCGTTGCCGATCGTCATCACGCCCTGGCTGATCGCCGCACTGGCCGCGCTGACGGTTGTGATGTGCGTGGCCTCCGCCATCGGAGCCATCTTCCGGGTGGTGCGCATCGACCCAGCCACGGTGTTCATGCGATGAAGGACTACATCATAGAAGCCAAAACGATCAAGAAAACGCTGGGCAGCGGCGCCGGCCAGGTGCAGGCGTTGCGCGGCGTCGATCTGTCGCTGCGGCGCGGCGAGTTGACGCTGCTGATGGGCCCCTCCGGCAGCGGCAAGACGACGCTGCTCCTGATCCTTGGGTGCATGTTGGCGCCGAGCTCAGGTCAGGTCATCGTGTGCGGCGCGTCCACCGCGGATGCGGACAAGGAAGGGCTTGCGAAGATCCGGCGCGACCATATTGGATTTGTGTTCCAGTCCTATCACCTCTTCCCGACTCTGACGGCAGCACAGAACGTGCAGCTGGCGCTGGATATCCGCGGCGAACGCGGTCGCGCGGCGGCCGAAAACTCGCGCCAGGCGCTGAAGATGGTCGGGCTTGGGCAAAAGATGGATGCGCTGCCACGCGAGCTCAGCGGCGGAGAGCAGCAGCGAGTTGCGATCGCGCGCGCAATCGTCGCCAATCCCTCCGGCGTTCTCGCCGACGAACCCACCGCTGCGCTTGACGGCAGCAACGGACGGTCGATCATGCAGATCTTCGCGTCCATCGCGCGCGAGCGGGCAAGCGCAGTCCTGGTCGTAACGCATGATCCGCGGGTCGTTCCATTCGCCGATCGCATCGTCCACATCGAGGACGGCCGGCTTGTCGATGAGCCATCGGACGGGCCCGAGCGCGTGCGCATGCCGAAGGCGGCCGCGTTCGGCACGTGAGAAGGACCCGCCATGAGCCTGCGCGCCGAACTGCTGCGCCTCGGCATTCGCGCCTTCCTCAAACGACGCAGCCACCATCTCGACATCGAGGCGTGGCGGAGAGACATGCGCGCGATGGAGAGGCTGGTGCCGCGGCCGCCCGCCCGCACCGAAACCGTCGAGGTCAAGGCCGGACGGCTGACATTGCACCGGATCACCACCCCGGCGTCGCAGCCGGAACGCAATGTGCTCTATCTCCACGGCGGCGGCTATGTTTCCGGCGCGCCCGCCTATTATCGGCATTTCTTTTGGCGGATTGCCGATTCCCTCAGAGCCCGCATCTGGGCACCCGAGTATCGCCTGGCGCCGGAGCATCCGTTTCCAGCGGCACTCGAGGACGCTGTTACGGGCTACGCGTGGCTCGCCGACAACATTACCGGTACGCGCCAGCTGTTCGTGATGGGCGATTCGGCGGGGGCAGGACTGACCCTGTGTTTGCTTTTGAAGCTGCGCGATGACGCCACGCCACTTCCCGGTGCGGCTGTGGCAATGTCGCCGTGGACCGACCTGGCCTTGACCGGGCTATCGCTGGCGTCGAACGCGGCGGCCGATCCGATGTTGAATGCCGACGATCTACCGGAATTGGCGCAGATTTATCTGGCCGGCGCCGATCCCCGCACGCCCTACGCGTCGCCGCTCTACGGCGATCCGTCCGGGCTGCCGCCAGTGCTGATCCAGGTCGGCAGCGATGAGATTCTCAGGGACGACGCCGTCCGCATGGCGGAGAAACTGCGAGCGGACAATCCTCGCAGCAGACTGGAGATTTGGCCGCGCATGCCGCACGCCTGGCAATTGTTCGTGCCGGTGCTGCCTGAAGCGCGCCGGGCGATCGCGCAAATCGGAGATTTCATCTCAACGGTGCAAAGTTGACGTTGAAAGCCGCTTCGGAGCCAGCACCGCCGCTCTCTGGCTGGGCGCGTCGGGCGCGATCATCTGGCGGCTCATTCATGCGTGAGGGCTGGTGCTCCCCGAGTTCTGCCCTCAGGCCAGTTCCCGCGCGTCGCGCCACCGATAGAGCATCAGCATCAAGGGTGCGAGCCGGCGCAGCAATCCGTGGGCGGGGATCGGCGCGGGATCCGAGAACGGCAGCGCAAGATCTTTTTCCGGAATGCCCCGCACGGCCTTGGATAATTCATCTCCGAGCGCGATCGACAGCGCGAGGGCGCGACCGTTGCAGCCGGTCCAGCCATAGGCGTTGCGTCCGAGCCGATGAATGCGGGGAAGGAAATCCGTGGTCATTCCGACATAGCCGTTCCAGACGTAATCGAATTCGACCGGTCCGATCTGCGGCCACAACCGTTGCAGGCGCTCCGCGACAGTAACCTTGAGTCTCTCGGGCTTGTTGCCCGGGCCGATCACAGTCCCGCCGGTGACAAGACGATTCCGCGCATCGTAGCGGGCAAAGTAAAGTTCGCCGTGGGTATCGGACATGGCCTGCCGGCCCGGAATGATGGTCTGCCGCGCTGTTTCGGACAGCGGCTGCGTTGCCATTTGCCAGGACAGCACCGGCATGACTTCATGCGCCATCGCCGGCATCAGGGATTTCGAAAATTCGCCGCTGTAGGCATTGGTCGCCACTATCAAGACCCGCCCGCTGATCTCGGCCTTTTCCGTTCTCACGATCCAGCGGTCGTGGCGCCGTTCGACGCGGATCGCGGGCGAGCGACCGTAAATGCGGCCGCCGCGCTCCAGCACCACGCGCGCGAGACCGCGCGACAGCGCCAGCGGATTGATATGGCCTCCGCTTCTGTTCCAGAAGCCGCCGAACCAGGCATCCGATCCCAGCATCTGCCGCGTCTGGTCACGGGAGAGCAGTTCGACCGGCGCACCGAATTTCGACCATTGTCGCACCCGCCGCTCAGCGACCTTGATGCGCCCGGGCGAGTGCACCGGCTGAACCCAACCGGCCTGTTCCAGCTCGGCCTGGATTTGATAGCGCCGCGCCAGGCCGAACAAGACGGAGGCACTGTCACGCAACAAACCGACAAATCGTTCACCCGCTGCCCGATGCCTGGCGATGATGTCCTCCGGGTCAAGCCGCGACAATGTCGGGATCACCTGGCCGTTGTTGCGGCCGGATGCGCCCCAGCCCGGCTCGATGGCTTCGACGATAGCGACGTCCACGCCGGCCTCGCGCAAATGCAGCGCGGTCGACAGGCCGGTAAAGCCGCCACCGATGACGACGACATCGGCCTCGGCGGTCCCGATCAGCCGAGGCAGATCAGGACCGGGCGGCGTCACCGCGACCCACAACGAGTCTGGCCAGCTGACATTCGCGGTATCCATCCATCGTCCTTTGTGGATCGACCGCAGCGGCCAGGCGTTCGAATTGGTTGGATTGCAGACGCTGGATCGATCTGGTTAGCTTAGTATGCCTAACCGACGTCGGGGAAACAAAGCTTGGCACTCAAGAACGTCATCGGCGTGGATCACGCCGTGGTCGTGGTCAGGGATCTCGACAAGGCCGCCGAGAACTGGCGACGGTTTGGCTTCACCGTGTCGCCGCGCGGCACCCACAGCGCAAAAATGGGATCGGGCAATTACACCATCATGCTCGATCCCGACTACATCGAATTGCTCGGCGTGCTGGTTGATACCGAACACAATGCTCCGACCCGCGCATTTCTCGATAGAAGCGGCGAAGGCATCGAGCGCATCGCATTCACGGCACTCGATTCGGCCGCCGGCGCCGAGGAAATTCGCGCCCGCGGCTATGAGCCGCTGGGCCCGACCGATTTCGAGCGGCCAGTGACGCTACCCGATGGCAGTCAGTCTGCGGCCAGGTTCCGGATTTTTCAATGGCCGCTATCCGAAGCGCCGGCAGGCTTGCGCATTTTCGCCTGTCAGCACAAGACGCGGGAAACCGTGTGGATTCCCGAGCTCACGAAGCAC
>DASSGM010000011.1:0-3629 GCA_035693465.1 Bradyrhizobium sp.
GCTCGCCCGATTCGATAATTTCTGCCTGAGTTTCAACCGTGACCCCGCCACCCGCCGCAGCCGCCAGGCTGGACAGCGCTTCATTGCCATTGCCAGAGAAGAAGTCGACCGCCCGTGCCGCGCCGGCGCGGGCCGACCGGCCGTTCCGCGGCATCGCGCTGATCCTCGCGTCCACTGTATTCCTCGGGGCTTCGGACGTGACCGCGAAATATCTCTCGACGACGTTGCCGTCGATCGAGATTGCCTGGATCAGGTTCCTGGTATTCGCGATGATCATGGTTCCGGCGATGCTGCCGGCCTCGCCGCTGTTCGCGTTGCGAACCGGGCGCCCCGGTCTGCAGGCGATGCGCGGCGTCACGCTGTTGTTGTCCTCGCTGTTCTTCATCTCCGGCTTGCGGTTCCTGCCCATTGCGGAAGCCTCCGCCACCGGTTTCGTCGCGCCCCTGTTCGTCACCGCGCTTTCGATTGTTTTCCTCGGCGAGAGCGTCGGCGTGCGCCGCTGGCTGGCGACCGCGGCCGGCTTGATCGGCGTGCTGATTATCCTGCGGCCGGGCTCAAGCGCCTTTCATCCCGCCGCGTTTTTTCCGATCGTCTCGGCGCTGGCCTGGGCCTGCACCTTGATCATGACGCGGATGATGAGCGGCAGGGAACACGCCATCACCACCATGACCTGGTCATCGATCGTCGGCGTCTGCGTTTTGTCGGCGCTGGTCCCTTTCGTCTGGGTCGCCCCGAGCTGGCACGATATTCTGTTCGGAGTCTTGATCGGCGTGGCGTCGACGGCGGGACAGTGGATCGTCGTGCTCGCCTTTCGCTATGCCGACGCCTCGGTGCTGGCGCCGTTTTCGTACACCCAGCTGGTCTGGGTCAGTCTGCTCGGCTTCGTGGTCTTCGGCGAGGTGCCCGACGTCTGGACCGTGACCGGCGCTGCCTTCATCGTCGCCAGCGGTCTCTACACCGCGCACCGCGAACGTGTCAGGCGATCGCAGCTATCGGCGGAAGCCGAGCCGTCCCCCAACGCCTGATCGGATGCAATCCTTCGAGACGCCCGCAAAGTGGGCTCCTCAAGAGCCTGCCTGATTCTCTTTTTCGTCATGGCCGGGCTTGTCCCGGCCATCCACGTCTATCTTGCTTCAGTGCATCTAAGACGTGGATGCCCGGCACAAGGCCGGGCATGACGAGTTTCGCCGGCAAGCCCTATTCCGTCGGCTGCATTTGAGTCAGATTCTCAGGATGAGGAAGCGGGATATAACCGACGGCATGGCTCCTAGCGATTCCCAACGTCCGCCCGTCCTCGCGCATCAGCGTTTTCTTGAGGACAAGGATTCCTTTGCCGGCTTGAATCTTGCGCAGCGCTTTCAGCGCATCCGCGACACCAACCTGTGGGGCGCGGAAGCAACCGCTTCGGGGCTCGGCTCGGAGATTGATGCAACCACGGTGCTGCGCGGCGAATTGCCGCGGCTGCTCAAAAAACTCGGCGTGGCTTCGCTGCTCGATGCGCCCTGCGGCGACGCGGGCTGGATCAATCAGGCCGATCTGGGTGTGCGTTATGCAGGCGTCGACATCGTAGCTTCGCTGATCGAGGCCCTGCAGGCCCGCGCCGCCGAGGGCGAAATCAATGGCGAATATCGTCTGGCCGATATCACCGGGGATTCGCTGCCCCAATGCGATGCGATCCTGTGTCGCGACGCTTTGGTGCATCTGTCGTTTGCAAACATCGAACGCGCGGTTGCGAATTTTCGGGCGTCAGGCGCAATGTGGCTGATCGCGACCACCTTTCCGGAATGGCAGACCAACGCCGACTGCGAGGACGGCGACTGGCGCGCGCTGAATTTCGAGCGCGAACCGTTCAAGTGGGGAACGCCGGTCGAACTGGTCAATGAGAATTGCACCGAGGCCGGCGGCGGCTGGCGCGACAAGAGTCTTGGGGTGTGGCGGCTTGCGGAGATTGGTTAGTCGTCATTGCGAGGAGCCAACGGGTCCCGCCTTCGGCGGGCCCGATGATAAACTCCGCGACGAAGCAATCCAGCTTTGTTTTGCGCTTTCTGGATTGCTTCGCTTCGCTCGCAATGACGCTGGGGCAGTCACCTTCCGAAAAAAACCGACGCCGGTGGCTATGGGTCCCGGCTCGCGCTTCGCTTGGCCGGGACGACGAAAGATCAAATATTGCCTCACACCGGCAGGGCGATGGAATATTTCACCTGGCTGAGCGCAAAACTCGATTCGATCGAGGCGATGCCGTCGAGCCGCGTCAGCTTGTTTTTCAGGAACGCTTCATACGACGACAGATCGGCGGCGACGACGCGCAAGAGGTAGTCGCGGTTTCCCGTCATCAGGTAGCACTCCAGAACCTCGTCCCATTTCGAAATCGCCTTGGCAAACCGGTTGAGGTCTTCCTCCTTCTGCCGCGCCAGCTTGATCGAGATGAATACGCTGACATGAAGTCCGAGCGATTTCTGGTCGACGGTCGCGATATAGCGCGTGATCACGCCGCGCTGTTCCAGCAACTTGACCCGGCGGTGGCAGGGCGAGACCGACAGGCCGACCCTGTCGGCGAGCTGCTGCATGGTGATGCGGCCGTCGGCTTGCAGCGCGCCGAGGATCTTGCGGTCGATGGCGTCCAGACTGTGCATTGGGATAAACTCCGTCTTGTGGGTTCCGGATTGGTAATTTATCCCAATTTTTGGCGGTATGTCGCGAGAATTTGAGATTTTTAGCCGGGGGCGACGCGCTAACATCCTGGCCTGACCACTGGGTTGCGAAATACCGCCATGGCGACCGAACCCGCACGCCTTGAACTATTGTCCGCGCTGGCACGCAAGGTGTTGTGGCTGTCGTCGTGGACCATCCACCATGCCAATCACATCAGGTCCAACACCGACGGTTTAAAGGTCGGCGGCCATCAGGCCTCCTCGGCCTCGCTCGCCACCATCATGTCGGCGCTGTATTTCTCGGTGCTGCGGCCGCAGGACCGCGTCGCGGTGAAGCCGCATGCCAGCCCCGTGTTTCACGCCATCCAGTATCTGTTCGGGCGCCAGACCCGCGACAAGCTTGAGAATTTTCGCGGCTTCAAGGGCGCGCAATCCTATCCCTCGCGCACCAAGGACACCGACGACGTCGATTTCTCCACCGGCTCGGTGGGCCTCGGCGTGGCGCAGACATTGTTCGCCTCGCTGGTGCAGGACTACGTCAAGGCGCATGGCTGGATGAAGGATCGGCCCGAAGGGCGGATGATTGCGCTGGTCGGCGACGCCGAGATGGACGAGGGCAATATCTTCGAGGCGCTGCTGGAGGGCTGGAAGCACGGGCTGCGCAACACCTGGTGGGTGGTCGATTACAACCGCCAGAGTCTCGACGCCGTCGTGCGCGAGGGGCTGTGGGAGAAATTCGAGACCATGTTCCGCAATTTCGGCTGGGACGTGGTGATCGTGAAATACGGCCGGCTGATGCGCGCCGCCTTCGCCGAACCGGGCGGCGAGGCGCTGAAGCGCTGGATCGATGCCTGTCCGAACGCGCTATATGCAGCGTTGTGCTTTCAGGGCGGCGCCGCCTTCCGCAAGCATCTGCAAGACGAGATCGGCGATCAGGGCGCGGTGTCGCAACTGATCGAGCGGCGCAGCGATGACGAA
>DASSGM010000012.1:0-3176 GCA_035693465.1 Bradyrhizobium sp.
GGCAAGACCTGGAGCATCCTCGGTCAGGTTTATTTTCCGAAGGCAGTATCCGACTCTACCTTCGCCTTTGAGACCAACAGCGAGCCGGGGCAGTTTGTCCCTGTCCACATTCATCCGACGCAAGAGGAGTTTATCCTTGTGCAGGAAGGCATGTTGCATCTCAAACTCGATGGCGTTTGGGTGCACGCCAAAGCCGGAGACCTAGTACGCCTGCCGCGAGGCATTTCGCACGGCTATTTCAACAAATCGGACCAGCCTGCACGCGCCCTGTTCTGGGTGTCACCTTCAAGGAAGCTGGAGGCGTTGTTCAACCAACTCCATAACCTTACGGATGTGGCCGAAATGTCCGCCTCTCGGCAGAGCACGAAGTGAATTTTCTGCCTGAAGACGCCAACGCCTAGCGTCCGAGATTGCAGATCCGGCTCATCTGTTGCGGCCGCGGATATCTGCAGGCAGGCGCGATCGCATCACGTCTGCAATAACCGCAGGCACGATCTGTTCGGCCGACCTCGAACAAGGGGGATAATTCAATGATCAAGCAGAAGACTGTTTGCGTTATTGGCGCGGGCGTCGCCGGCCTCGCTGCAGCAAAGACTTTCGGCGCTCGCGGCCACAGAGTGACCATCCTTGAACGCAGCGGCGATCTTGGAGGCGTCTGGGAGCCGGCGCGATCTTATCCCGAGGTTCAAACTCAAAGCCCCAAGGATCTCTACCGGTATACGGACAAGCCGATGCCGGACCCGTATCCGGAATGGCCAAACGGGTCGCAGGTTCATGCCTATCTGACCGAATATGCGAAGGAATACGGCCTGATGCCGCGGATGCGCTTCAACTCCACCGTGGTCGGCATGAGGCGTCGGAATTCGGGCATCCCGGGCTGGTTGCTGGAAATTCAGAATTCAGATGGGAACGTCACTCGCGAGGAATTCGACTTCGTAGCTGTCTGCACTGGCCAGTTCAATGAACCCCAGACGATCAGCCATCCCGGCGAAGACGCCTACAAGGCGGCAGGCGGCAAGATTCTGCATTCCGCGCAGCACACCGATGCCTCCATCGTCAGGGGAAAGAAGGTCGTCGTCCTCGGCGGATCGAAATCGGCAACCGATATTGCGGTCAATTCCGTCGACGCCGGGGCGAGCGAGGTTACGCTGGTCTATCGCGAGCCTGTGTGGCGAATTCCGTACTTCATTGGAGGGCTCGTCAATTTCAAAAGGATTCTCTACATCCGCGCCCAAGAGGAAATGTTCCGCAGTTGGCGCATTGGTGCCATGTCGCGCGGAGCCCATGCCATCGCCAAACCGCTGGTATGGGCGAACTGGCGGGCGCTCGAAAGTCTTCTCAAGCTGCAGTTTAAGCTGAAGAAGTGTGGAATGGTACCGGAAAAGCGGATCGAAGACGGTGTCAACTGTTCGGTGACGATCGCAACACCAGAGTTCTTTCCGATGGTGGCCGATGGCCGGATCAAAGCCATTCGCGGCACATTCGACCGTTATGACGGCAAGACAATCGTCATGACGGGCGGAGAGCGAGTTGCGGCCGATGTCGCCATACTGGCGATCGGCTTCAAGCTTGGCGTTCCGTTTCTGCCGGAGGCCTACCGCAACAAGCTCGTTGAACCCGACGGCCAATATCGGCTGTACCGTGTGATCGCCAATCCCGACCTTCCCGACATGGGTTTCGTCGGCTTCAATTCCTGCTTCTGCACGGTGCTATGCGCCGAGATGGGCGCAAACTGGCTGGTGCGTTATTGCGATGGTCAATTGGCGAACCAGCCGACCGCAGCCGAGATGCACAAGAATATGGACATGATGCTGCACTTCAGGCGTGTCGAGCGACCGGCCGCAAGGGTTTATGGCGGACTATGCATCGCTCCCTACCATTTCAAACATTTCGACGAATTGCTGGCCGACATGGGCGCGACGATGCGTCGGCGTAGCCCGCTGGTCGAGAAATTCACGCCGCCTGACGCTGACGCCTATGCACGTTTCCTGGCCTCAGCCCCGGATTACAAGGTTGAGGCAGCATAACATGCGGACCGTTCGACAATCCAACATTGCTTTAAATATAAAATTATTGCTTTTCAACCGCCGCGGTCCTGTTAGCATTGCGAGGTTCGACTTGACCGGAGGGCCGGCGTGCCTCATCTCGCGCCCATGAAAACCAAAGATGGCCGCTTTGGCTATGAGGCCGCCGGCGATCCCAGCATGCCGCCGCTGGTGTTCCTGCACGGAATCGGCGGTGCGGCGCAGGCGTGGCGCGGCCAACTGGATTTTTTTAAGCATCACTATCGCGCTATCGCCTGGGATATGCCGGGTTATGGCGGATCGGCGCCGCTTCCAATCGTTAGCATTGCTGCGCTCGCTGACGCGTTTCAGGATTTCCTCCACCAGATCGGCGCCACGAACCCTATCCTGGTTGGGCATTCGATCGGCGGCATGATCGTTCAGCAGTTGCTGGCGAAAAGTGCTCGCAGCGCGAGTTGTATCGTGCTCGCACAAACCAGTCCGGCATTCGGCAAACCTGAGGGCGACTGGCAGAAAGCCTTCATCGACGCGCGGCTCGGCCCGCTCGATCGTGGCGAAACGCTGGCCTCACTCGCGCCATCACTCGTGAGGCAACTGGTTGGTGACGATCCTGATCTCAGCGGCATGGAGCTTGCGCGCCATTGCATGGCTTCCATTCCCGAGGAAACCTATCGCGCCACGATGCTCGCGATGTTGGGTTTCGACCAGCGCAACGCGCTCAAGGACATCAGAGTGCCAACGCTGTTGCTGTCGGGCTCGAAAGACAAAAATGCGCCGGCGCCGATGATGGCGAAGATGGCGACGCATATACCATCGGCAAAATACGTTGAACTGGAAGGCGTCGGCCACCTCGCCAACCTGGAACGCCCAGGGGCCTTCAACGCCGTGCTGGATTCCTTCCTGAAAGCCAACGTGGCTGCAACAAGAGTGACGGCATGACGACAGTGCAAGCCAGTAAGAGCGTGACTGATATCGACGAGATCGATTTGGATGCGCCTATCTTCGATTCGCAGGCATTCCGGCTGAACGACGAACAGGCCGCGATCATCGCGACCGCGCGCAAGCTTGGGCAAAATGTGTTCGCGGACCGCGCGGCGGCCTATGATCGTGACGCCACATTTCCGACCGAGAATTACAGGGACCTGCATCGCG
>DASSGM010000013.1:0-10335 GCA_035693465.1 Bradyrhizobium sp.
ATCGCGTAACCCCATTCGTCGAAGGTGAGATCGGTCTTGCGGACGTAGTCGTGCAGCGACTTCACCAGCTCTTCCATCAGGAATTTAACGCGCGGGTCCGGCGTCTCTGCAAAGCTGTGGACGACGGCGGCGGTCAGTTCAACGTCGCTGAATTGGGGCATTTTTCCGTCCCTGCTGGATAGATCACTGCGGGATGAAGTCTACACCACGGTTCCAGCCGGGGTAAGCGCGCGGCCGTTGGAACAAGGCACACTTTTCGGCTATCAAGGCCTCACTCGCCCAGCCGGAGATCCCCCGATGTTAGCTCCCCCTCCCGCCACTCCCGAATCCGCCGGAATGTCCAAGGCGGCGCTCGACCGCCTCGAACAGCGCCTGAAACTCCGCTACATCGATTCCGGCCGCTTCCCCGGCACACAGCTTTTGATCTACCGCCGCGGCAAGATCGTCCATTCGACCGTCCAGGGCTTTGCCGACGTCGAGCGCAAGGTGCCGGTCAAGGATGACACCATCTACCGCATCTATTCGATGACCAAGCCGATCACGAGCGTGGCCTTCATGATGCTGGTCGAGGAGGGCTGCGTCGCGATCGACGAGCCGGTCCACAAATACATTCCGGAATGGAAGGACCTCGGCGTGTTTCAGGCCGGCACTGCGCCGCCATTTCTGACCAAGCCGCCGTCGCGGCCGATGCTGATCGTCGACCTGCTGCGCCACACCTCCGGGCTGACCTACGGCTTCCAGCAGCGGTCCAACGTCGATGCCGCCTACCGCGAAATGAAAATCGGCGAGGTCGAAAAGGCGGGAACGCTGCAATCGATGATCGATGGCCTTGCAAAAATGCCGCTGGAATTTTCGCCCGGCGAAGCCTGGAATTATTCCGTCTCTACCGACGTGATCGGCTACCTGATCGGCAAAATCAGCGGCAAGCCGTTCGAACGGTTCTTGAAAGAACGGATCTTCGAACCGCTTGACATGAACGACACCGACTTCTTCGTGCCGGCCGGCAAGGCCCATCGTTTGGCGGCCTGCTACTCGGCCGATCCGCAAGGTGGCATGACGTTTCACGCCGCCGATCGCAAGGGCGGCCTGACGCTGCAGGACGACCCGACCAAGAGCTCTTTCCTGTCGCCGCCGTCGTTCATATCCGGGGGCGGCGGATTGTGTTCGACCGCGGCCGATTATCTCACGTTCTGCCGGGCGCTGCTTAACGGCGGCGAACTCGGCGGCGTCAGGCTGATCGGTCCGAAGACGCTGGCCCTGATGACGTCGAACCATCTGCCCGGCGGCCTCGATCTGCCGGGAATGTCGCGCTCGCTGTTTTCGGAAGCGACCTACGACGGCATCGGATTCGGCCTCGGCTTTGCCGTCACCATGGACCCGGCGCAGACCCTGATCGCCGGCAGCCCCGGCGAATTCAGCTGGGGTGGGGCTGCGACCACGTCGTTCTTCATCGATCCCGCGGAAGAACTTATCACGATTTTCATGACACAGGTGATACCGTCGACCGCCTATCCGCTCCGGCGCGAACTACGCACCATGGTTTACGCCGCCATCACCGACAGCAATCTTTAGGCCCGAACGGCGCCTCGCGGCGCCTTGACAACCACCGGTTGGAACCGGCTTGCGGCCCGAAATGCTTGGCGAATTTGGGCGCTTCTCCTATGCTCATGACTTGGCGCGACCTGCGCCAAAGCATCGATGCCGGGTACCCGCGTGCGGAAGCTTTCACTCCCAGTGCGTCTAGCTCTTCTGGTTGCGGGAACCACGCTGCCCCTGATTATTTTCGCAAGCGCCATCGTTTTCCACAACTACGAACAAGACCGCGAGGATGCATCGCTGCAGGTTCTGCAAACCGTCCGCAGTATTCGCCATGTGCTCGACGCAGAAATGCAGCGCATGACAGGCGGGCTGGAGATACTCGCGCTCACGTCCGCGTTGCGGGAGGGCGATTTCGGCAATTTTCGCCGCATCGCTTTGGGCTTTCTCGAACAATATGGCAAGGATGGTGTCGTGCTGGTGGCGGACCGCGAAGGTCGACAGCTATTCTCCTCGGTCACACCCGACACCGCGGACCTGCCGCTGCGCAACAATCGCGAAATAGTAGAGAAGGTCTTTGCCACCAGGCGTCCGCAGTATTCAAATCTGTTCGTCGGCGTGGTGAAGAACCGATTGATCGTGACCGTCGAGGTGCCGGTACTTCGCGACGGTGAGATTCTCTACGACATTTCGTTCAGCCCGCCGAACGAGATTTTCCAGACCATCATCGAAAGGCAGCGTCCAAGCCGGGACTGGACCATCTCGATCTTCGACGGCAACGGCATCAGTTTCGCGCGGGTTCCAAATCCCCAGGAGACGGTCGGCAAGCGTGCATCGCCGTCGCTTTATGCCGAGATGTTTCGCAAGCCCGAAGCGACCCTGCAGACGGTGTCGCTCGAAGGCGTGTCGCTGATCACGACCTATGAACGATCCTCGCTCACCGGCTGGACTGTGGCCGCCGGTATAGCGGAAAGCTCTCTGGTCGGTCCGTTGTGGCGCAATCTTGCGATCACAAGCCTGATCGGCGGCGTTCTGCTGCTCACCGGTCTCGGCTTTGCCGTGCGGATGGCGACGACGATCGCCCGTGGCGAGATGCTGCACGACCTTTTGATTGAAGAGCTCAATCACCGTGTCAAGAATACGCTGGCGATCCTGCAGTCGATCGCCTCACAAACCTTTCGCAGCGCCACCAGGGCCGAGCGCGAAAAATTCGAGGGCCGGCTCAGCGCACTGGCTGAAGCACACAATCTGCTCAGCAAGGAGAAGTGGCAAGGCTCCGAACTAAAGGACGTAGTCGGCCGTGTCCTGGAGCCATATCTCTTCAACAATCCGAAGCGGGTGCGAATGTTCGGACCGCAGGTTCCGCTATCGCCGCGAGTTTCGGTAGTGCTGTCGATGGTCCTGCACGAGATGGCGACCAACGCCGCAAAGTATGGTGCGCTGTCGAACGACAGCGGCACCGTCGTGCTGGATTGGGAGGTCATCACCGAAAACGCCGGGCCGAAATTGAGAATAATATGGTCGGAGGTCGGGGGCCCTCCCGTCGTCGCTCCGGTGCAGCGCGGTTTCGGATCGCGGTTGATCGAGCGCAGCGCGCGCGATCAACTCGACGGCGAAGCCACCGTCGATTTTCTGCCTCGCGGCGTGGTCTATACGGTGATCTGCGCGCTTGAGCACAAGAGCTAGAGCAAAAGTGTGTAGCGGTTTTCCGAAAAGATCATGCTCAATCAAAAACCTGAAGCGCGATGGCGATTCAACCAAATCCCATCCCGCTTTAGCCCAGAAGGGCAAGCCGCTTTAGCCAAAATTCTGCAATGCCGGAAACGTCTCCAATAACCAGATGCTGACGTTGGTCACGGTGCCGGTGAGAAAGCCGATGCCGGTGAGGATCATCAGCACGCCCATCGCCCGCTCGACACTGGCCAGATGCTGCTTCATCCGCGAGAACAGCGTCGAGAACCGCTCGACCATGAACGCCGCGATCAGAAACGGAATTCCCAGCCCTGCGGAATAGATCGCGAGCAGGCCTGCGCCCTTCGCCACCGTCGCCTCGGCGGCAGCGATCGACAGGATAGCTGCGAGGATCGGCCCAATGCAGGGCGTCCAGCCAAACGCAAAGGCCAGGCCCATCACATAGGCCCCCCACAAGCCCACGGGCTTTGGTATGGGCAGCCGCCCTTCCCGCATCAGGAATCGGATTCGCGTCAGGCCGAGAAAGTGCAGGCCCATGACGATAATGACGATGCCGGCGACAACAGCGAGCTCCGCCGACCAGGCATGGATCAACCCTCCGATCAGCGACGCGCTGGCACCGAGCGCCACGAACACGGTCGAAAAGCCGAGCACGAACATGGCAGCCGATATCATCACGGCGCGGTTCGAGGAAGATACCGGCTCGTCATTGGCGACGTGCTCTATGGTCGCGCCGGTGAGATAGATCAGATACGGCGGCACCAAAGGCAGCACGCACGGCGATAGAAAGCTGACCAGGCCGGCAATCAGCGCCGCGGGAATCGAGACATCGTGAATCATGCAGTCATCGTCGATGATTTTTGCGATCGCTGTCGTGGCCAGGCTGACGCCGGAGAGGACCGGGTTGATGCAGCCTGATGTAGCGGATGCGCGAAAATCCGCAATCGCACCGGCGATAGCGGGCGATTTTTCAAGATCAACAATGCGGCATTGCGCCGGCCCGGGAAGGCCGATGGGGCTGCTATTTCACCAGCTTCAGCAGGGGACGCGGGCGCTGGGCTTGCGGCGATTTCGCCTGCTGCGATCTTTCCGCTGGCGTCTCATCCGGCAACATCGCATCGCATAAAGCCTTCAATTCCGAATCTGCAATTCGGTACAGTTTCATCCGAAGCTCGAGAATTGCCACCGAGACCAATAGCGCAGTCTCGCGGTCGCGGCTGTGGATGAGGGCATCCCGGCACCCCTCGAGGGTTCCGAGAACCGAATGCAATCGTGCTTCCGAATTAGCCACCAGCGTTTTTTCCGTTAGCGAACTTGCGAGGTAAAGTCGAGGCGATCCAGTCTGACGTTTCATACACCTCTCCATAGACTCCGGATATCTTCGAAACGGCGCGATGGATCTCGTGCGCCGGCATCTCGTCGAGCGCGTGACTGGCCGATGCATCGCACAGATAGGTGACCTTGTGGTTGCGGTGGTGCGCATCGATCAAAGTCGACAGGCAGGCCGACTCGCCCGCGAATCCGGCGAGCACGATGCCACCCTGGCTCTGGTTCACCAATGCGGCGAAGGGTTCGCAGGAATAGCACGACAGGCTATTCCGTTCGAACACCATTTCATTGCGATACGGCTCGAAGCCCTCGATCCAACGCACAAAAGGCGTTGCCCGGTTGAAAAAGGCCGATTCGTTGAGCAGGCGGACGAAGGCGACCGGCAGGCCGATTCTGCGCGAATGATCCAGAACCCTTCGGCAATTATCCAGCGCGCGATCGATATCGGAAATTGCAAGCAGCCGCGGCTTCGCCAGGTATTCCTGCTGCATATCCACAAAAACGACGATCGGAACGCTCGATGAATTTGCGAATGTCCGAAGGCTTACGACTGAAGTCACGCGGCTTCCTTTCGAAGGCGGGATCGGCTGGGGGTGGTTCCCCTCGGCTACCCCGGGGGCGCCGGCCTGACGCTTAAGCAAAGAAAATCCGCGGGTGCCGGACCCGCAATGGTTGTGGATCGCTCGATATTCTGCCAAATTTAGCAAGCGGAAGGGGTCCTGTATGCATCTAGCGCTGGAAAGGGGCGTTCCCCAGGAGGAACGCGATAAGGCGGCTCTCGGCAGCCTGACCGATTGGGACGCGGCCAGGGTTTTTCTGGAGGTGGTGCGTTGCGGAAGTTTCCGATCCGCGGCGGAGCGGCTTGAACTCTCCATCAATGGCGTCCGCAGGCGCATCGACGATTTTGAGCGGCAAATTGGCGCTACCCTGTTCACGCGCGACGTCCATGGCACCCGTCTGACCGAGGAAGGTTCGCTGGTTGTTTCGGCAGTGGAACGCATGGAGGCTGCCTCCTTCGACCTGCTGCGCGCCGGCAGTTCGGTCACCAACACCCTCTCAGGCGAGGTCCGGGTCGCCATCACCGAAGGTTTGGGCACGTTTTGGCTGGCCCCGCGCCTGGTCGAATTCCAGCAATCGTTTCCGAACATTATTGTCGATCTCCACTGCGCGATGCGCTCGGCCGACGTTTCGCGGCATGAGGCCGATATTGCGATCCATCTGTCGCGGCCGGCAGCGCTTGATGTCAAACTGGTCCGGCTCGGCAGAATGCATTTGATGTTCTTTGCCAGCCGGAAATATCTCGACACCTACGGGGTCCCGACAACCGCTGAGGAGTTGGTCAAGCACCGGCTGGTGATGCAGGTCACCGACCAGGCCGCGGCCAAGGAAGCTTTCGAAAGCCTGTTTCCGGGTCGCTCTCCGCGCGACCTGTTGGTGATGAAGACCAATGTGAGCAGCGCCCACTATTGGGCGGTGGCCAATGGCGCCGGGATCGGCGTGTTTCCAACCTACGCCTGCGCGCTTGGCGGGAAAATGATACCTCTCGAAATCGAGCTGCGCCGGCCCTTCGATATCTGGCTTTCCTATCATCCCGGCAGCGGCCGCATCCCCAGGGTGCGGCGCATGATCGACTGGCTGGTGGAAGCTTTCAATCCCGCAAAATTCCCGTGGTTCAAGGACGAATTCGTCCATCCGCGTGAATTTAGAGCGGTATATAAGGGTGAATCCCTGACCCATCTATTCGGGGGCTTCTCGACCGAAGGACGGTAGGACCAGAATGATCAAATCAGCAGCGAAGAGAATGAAGCAGCGCAGTGCCGGCAAACCCGACATTGAACTGGGGAAGCGAATCAGGTTGCGGCGCGTCGAGCAACGAATCTCGCAGGCCGAGCTCGGCGACAAGCTGGGCGTCAGCTTTCAGCAGGTTCAAAAATATGAGAAGGGCGTCAACCGCGTCGGCGCCGCCCGTCTCCAGCAAATCGCCACCGCTCTCGATGTACCCGTCACATTCTTCTACGACGGCGACGGCAAGGCGCGGGAGGTCGAAAGCCTGTTGTTTCTCGATAGCGCGTTCAGCCTGAGATTGCTGCGGGCCTATAGCAAGATCAAGGACCAAACCGTGCAGCGTCAACTGGTGTCCTTGATGGAATCGATTGCCGCAAACGAAGGGTAGGCATTCGCCGACCTGATTTGCGGCGCCGCGGACACGATCGATCAACGCAAGCTGGTCGGCCGGCAGTTTATCGCCGTGCCAGGACACGTCGTGCCGGTCTGGGGCTTTTGGTAGACATGCAAAGAACAACAATCGTTGCCATCGCCATGATGCTTGCGACTGCGCCGGCATTTGGCCAAGGCTCGGGCGCCGCCGGCTCCGGCACCGTGCCACCGCCCGCCAGGCCGGCAACGACGGCGTCAGCGCATGGGGCAAATCCTGCGCAAGCGGCAGCGGCAAAGCCGGCAGATGCGCCATCCACTCCCGAATCGCGTTCAGCGGCGGCTTTGGCGCTATCGCACGAGCCGACCTATGACGAAGGCACCGCGCAGCGAATCAGCGAAGCGGCGCTGAGTTATTCGGATCTTGCGGTGCGCGGCGGCTGGCCGACGATTCCAACCGATGCCAAATTCGTGGCTGGCGTGCAGGGACCGCACGATGATTTGCTGCGCCTGCGCTTGTTGATCGGCGGCGATCTCGCCCCGGACCAGGCGAGTGGACCCTATGACGAAGTGGTCACCGAGGCGATAAAACGTTTTCAGGTGCGTCACGGCCTCGCGCCTACCGGAAGCATGACCCCGCGCACCCTCGCCGCGCTCAACGTCCCCGTGCAGAAGCGGATCAGGCAGCTCGAGGCCTCCCTCGAACGCCTTAACAATGTAAATTTCGCATTTGGACAACGTTACGTCATCGTGAACATCCCGGCGGCATTTGCCGAGGCCGTCGAAAACGATGCGGTGGTGCGGCGTTATCGGGTGATCGTCGGCAAGACCGAAAAACCGTCGCCGACGCTGACCGCGGAGATCACGAGCGTCAATCTCAACCCGACATGGACCGTCCCGTCATCGATCGCGAAAACCGAAATCTCTGCGCACATGCGCAAGGATCCCGGTTATCTATCCCGCATGCACATGGACGTGCTCGACGCGCACGACAATGCGATCGACCCGCGATCGGTGGATTGGTCCGGTGCTCACACACCGAATTTCACCGTCCGCCAGCAGTCGGGCAGCTGGAATGCGCTCGGCGCGGTAAAGATCGACATGCCGAACCCCTACTCGGTTTACATGCACGACACCAACCGGCGCAATCTCTTCAGCGACGACTACCGCTTCGACTCGCACGGCTGTTCGCGGGTCGATAATGTGCGCGACCTCGCGGCCTGGCTGCTGAAGGACGTGCCGCAATGGAGCCGCGCCTCGATCGACGCGGCCATTGCCACCGGCCAGCGCCAGGATATCCATCTGCCGAACAAGGTCCCGGTGGCCTGGATTTATCTCACGGCATGGATGACCAGGGATCAGACCGTTCAATTCCGCGACGACATCTACGGCCAGGACGAACAGCTCCTGGAAGCCACCGCCGAGGAAGCTGCGTTCTTCAATCAGGCCGGCAATCATCCGCTGACGGCGCACCTGGTCCGCAGCGATTGAATTTGCGCTGACGCGTTCCGCATGCTCGGCATCACCTCTCCCGCCGGGCGAGGGAGTGCACTGCCATTGCCGAGACACAGGACCAATGCTTCAATCCAGCCGAATGGCCCTCTCAATACCGAAAGCCGCTCCATGCTAGATGTTCCCAAAAGTACCGACAAATCCCACGCCGACGGCAAGATCCTGCAGAGCGTTACCGAGGGCGTCGGCGTTATCACTTTCAACAACCCGGAAAAGCATAACGCCATGTCGCTCGACATGTGGCAAGGGCTCGGTCAGGCCCTGATCGAATTGCGCGATGATCCCGAGGTGCGCGTGGTGATCCTGGTCGGCGCCGGCGACAAGGCGTTCGTCTCTGGCGCCGACATCAGCCAGTTCGAGAAAACCCGTCACAATGCCGCGGCGTCGGAAGAATATTCGAAGCGCAGTGCCGCAGAGCGCGCCTTGCTGGGAGACTATCCGAAACCGACCATTGCCTGCATCCGGGGCTTCTGCCTCGGCGGCGGCATGCAGGTCGCGATGCTGACGGACATCCGCATCGCGGCCGAGAACAGCCAGTTCGGTATTCCCGCGGCCAGGCTTGGCATCGCCTATGGTTATGACGGCCTCAAGAACCTGGTCTCGCTGGTCGGGCCGTCATGGGCGCGACTGTTGATGTATACGGGCATGCGGATTGATTCCGCCGAGGCGGCGCGGATCGGTGTCGTCGATCGCGTGCTGCCCGACACCGAGCTGTGGAGCGCGACAATGGATATCGCCCGCACCATTTCGGGCAACGCGCCGCTGGCCATTCAAGCAGCCAAGATCACCATCGCGCAGGTGCTGAAGGATCCGGAAAAGCGCGACATGGACGCGATCAAACGGATCGGCCTCGCCTGCATGGACAGCGAGGATTTTCGCGAGGGCAGGCAGGCCTTCATGGAAAAGCGCAAGCCGCAGTTCAAGGGACGATAGCAGCCAAAGCGTCCATCAATGCTGACGCAAATCTATGAAGTATCGACACCATCCGAAGCGGATGCCATATCCGGCCTCGGTATCGACCACGTCGGCATGTTGGTCGGAAACGGCGCCTTTCCCAGAGAACGTTCCGCGCGGGAAGCTATCGCGATCATAGCGGCGATAAGGAAATCGTCGAAGTCGTCGGCGCTGTTCCTGTCGGCGGATATTGCGCTGATCGAGCAAATGGCTCGAGAGCTCAGGCCGGCAATCATCCATCTCGCTGCGTCGACCGAGCTACTCCGACCCGAACACGTCATCGATTTACGAAAACTGCTTCCGAACCCCCTGTTCATGCGAAGCGTGCCGGTGACGGGCTCTGGAAGTGTCGCGATCGCCAGGAGTTATGACGGGATCGTGGATTTTCTTCTGCTCGACAGCCATCGCGAAGGCGATGTGCAAATTGGCGCGCTGGGTGTTACTCATGATTGGAATGTAAGCCGGCATATCGTCGAAACCGTTCGGACCCCGGTTATTCTGGCTGGCGGACTTGGCCCCGACAACGTCGTTGAAGCGATCCTCGCCGTGCAGCCGGCAGGAGTCGATTCCAAAACACGGACAGACTTGGGCGATACCCACACCAAGGACTTGACCAAGATCGCCGCATTCAACGAGGCCGCTAAGGGCGCGGTCCCGGTGTGACAGACGCACGCAAACTCAAATCCAAAATCTGTCGTCCCTGGTTTGAACTCTGATCCACGTTGCCGCTGCCACCGTCTCCGGCGTCAGAAATCACCCAGACCGGCCCGGACGGCACGCGGGCCACGGCATCGCCACCAGCCCCGACGGAGCCTATCGATTTCGGATTTTCGGAATTTCACTTGACGGCGGGGTAAAATCAGCACTATAGCGATTCGGTCCCGCCTCCTCTGAGGGGCGTTTCGCGATCGTCACGGACGTAGAGCGCGGGATGCGGTGGACGCGGCGGCGCCTTTGACGAATGGCGCTGATGCGTACGGCGAAGTCGTGTGGTTCTGACGCCCCGATCGCTGGCGTCAAATCGGCGGGAAACCGCAGGTGACGGTGTCAATCAAGCGTGGTCACCGGGGAGAGCACGAAGTAAGCCGTAAAACCATTGCGCGGGGAATGCCGGGTGGAACCGGTGTGACCGTGGTGACTATGCTCGTGTGCTTTTTT
>DASSGM010000014.1:0-5145 GCA_035693465.1 Bradyrhizobium sp.
TGTTGTGGCGATTCGCCCGAGACCGGTATTTGGTCCCGGGATGACAGGTCCCTTCGCGTACATCTGTACATAGGCTGCCGGCGCATTATGCAGCTCCGCCGCCGTGAAGCCCTTTCCATCAAACAGCAGCAAATTGCCAAATTTCGCTTCGCAAATCCGCAGTGCGTTGCTGAGCATCGACTTGAATACCGGCTGCAGATCCCCTGGCGTGCTGCTGATGACCTGCAACACCTCCGAGGTCGCTGTTTGCTGCTCGAGCGATTCCGTCAGATCATCGGTGCGCTGACGTAGTTCCTTGAGCAGCCGGGTATTTTCGATGGCGATGACGGCTTGTTTGGTAAAGTTCTCGACCAGCGCGATTTGCTTGTCCGTGAACGGACGGATCTCCTGTCGGAAGATCGTGATCGCACCCATCAATTCGTCTTCTTTCAACATGGGTACGACCATAAGCGTCCGGGCGCCGGCGATATCGGCCATCCCGACCACGTTGGGAATGCCTGCCCGGTAAGCCGGACTGTCCCTTAAGTCATGGATCTGGGCCGGCTTATGCGTCTCGACGACGAGAGCAAGCGTCGTCCCGGGATGCGGACGAATCGGATTCCGTTGCCGGAAGGCTGAGAACGCGGGCGGAACGTTGTAGTCCGCAACAAGGTCGTATTTCTCGCCATCCCACAGATTCATGGTGCCGAACGACGCCCCGCAGGTACGCGTGGCATTCTCAAGCATCTTCCGGAACACAGGCTCCAGTTCGCCCGGAGATGAACTGATGACTTCCAACACTTCCGATGTTGCAGTTTGCTGTTCGAGCGACTCGCTCAGTTCAGCCGTTCGCGATTCGACCTTCTTCTCCAGGTCGGCGTAGGATTCCTGCAGCCGCGCGCCCATATCGTTGAACTGATCGGCGAGGCCTTCGAGCTCATCACCAGTCTTGATCGAAATGCGCTGGGCGAAATCGCCACCGCCGATGCGTTCGGCGCCGACACGCAGCGCCTGGATCGGCCCGACCATGCGCCGCGCCAAAAATACCCCCGCGAGCACCGCGAAGGTCGACGCCGCCGCGAGCACGATGGCGAGGCGCTGCAATGCCGCATACAGCGACGCATAGGCTTCCTTGACCGGGAGTTCGACGAACATGATCCAGCCGAGTGGCGCAATCGGCGCCGACGCGGTCAGCACCTCCTGCCCCTGGATGTTCATCGCGCCCTGCAAGGAATCGGCGCCGGAATTCCTGATCCCCGCCCGCGGCGCCGGCGGTACCGGCGGCGCCGATGCCGGTGGCGGCGGCGTTGCCTGAATCCCACGCGCGGCCTGCGCGGCCTGAGCCGCTTGCGCTGCCAACGCGGCCTGCTCTGCCAAGGCCGCCTGCTCTGCCAGCGCGGCCTGTACCTGCTGCAGCCTGGACATATCGGTGTTGCGCAGCACCAGACTGATGTCGGGATGCGCGATCAGCCGCCCGTCCGCGCCGACCACATAGGCGTGACCGCGTTCGCCGACCTTGATCTGCGATACCACGTCCCAGATCAACTTGAGATTGACCTCGGCGATGCTGACGCCGGCATCCTTGCGGGTGCCGGCCAGCGACAACGTCATATAGGGTTCGGACTCCCGGCGGAAATAAACCGGTCCGTAATAGACCTTGCGGGCGACGGCTTCGGTGAATTTCGGATCCTTGGAGAGGTCTTGGCCGCTGTCGACGACATCCATGGCGAGACGCGAGACGCGCAGCCGCTCCTTACCCGTGGAGTCGACTTGCGCCAGTTCGGTAATGGCCGGCACCTGCTTCAACAGCCTCAAGGCGTCGAATCGGCGGTTCTCGATCGCACTGGCGGACCACGGCAGCTGCGTGGTCCAGCCGAGCTGGCTTTCGATTTCCTTGATGAACTGGCCGATTTTCGCGGCCGCCGCCTCGGCCTGCTCGTGCTGAATGCGGATCAGAGAGGCCTTGTGCTCGCGGTAATAGAAGAAAACCTCGAAAATCCCGTTGGTTAACAGCGCAACACCGACCACCGCGACAAACAGGGCGACATATTTGATGAACAGCCGGCTGCGGACTTTGGTGCTGGATGGGCGCGCCGCCGGCCTTTCCGCAGCCACAGGCGAGGCCGCCAGCGTTCGCCCTTCCGGCGTGTCGGGATGCAGGGAAATGCTCATCCCGCCCAATTTAGCAAGAAGGCACCGGCTTGTCTCTTGCCGCAGTGCGGGAGGATTATTCGATGAGTTCGTCGGCAGTCGCAAGCAGGGTCGGCGACACTTCGATCCCGAGCGCTTTCGCGGCCCTGAGATTGATCACCAGTTCGAACTTGATCGGCTGTTCGATCGGCAAATCGGCCGGCTTTGCGCCCTTGAAAATCTTGTCGACATAGGTCGCGGCGCGCGCGTGCATTTCCGCATAGTTCGGACCGTAGGACATGAGACCCCCGGCCTCGACCAGTTCGCGATAGGCATACACGCCAGGCAGGCGTTGTTGTCTGGCGAAGCTCATGATGCGATCGCGACCGTGAAGGAACACCCGGTCCGCCAGCACGACCAGCGCGCCCGGCCGCTCCGCCGCCATTGCGGCAAACGCGTCATCGAGCTCTTCCAACGTCCTCACGCCGAGCGACAGCATCTTCATCTGCAAGGCGTCGGCTGCAGCTTGCGCGCCCTTGATCGCAGCGTCATGAAACGCATTGAGCGGGTTCCAGAGCACCGCGAAATGCGAAAGTGTGGGGATCATTTCCCGAAGCAGCGCCAACCGCTTGCCCTCCAGATCGGGGGCAATCGACGTCAGCCCGGTGAGATTTCCGCCGGGGCGCGCAAGGCTTGCGACCAGGCCCGTGCCGACCGGATCGCCCACGGCAACCATGACGCAGGGAATCGAGCTGGTTGCATGCTTCACGGCGAAGGCAGCGGGTGTACCGGCGGTGACGATCACATCAACGCCCGCGGCAATCAATTCCGCGACCAGCGCCGGGAAGCGCTCGTAGTCTCCTTCCGCCCAACGATATTCAATGACGATGTCCCGGCCTTCGACATAGCCGAGGTCGCGCAATGCCTTGCGAAACGGCCCGACAAGATTTGCTTCGAGCGTCTCGGTAGAGTTTCCCATAAACCCTATGCGACGGAGCTTTCCCGCTGGTTGCGCGCGCACCTGGCTTGATGCCGCAACCCCCGCGCCGCCGAGCAGGGCCAGGAATTCGCGTCGCTTCACTCGATCACCTCATCGGCGAGCGCGAGCAGGGTTGGCGGGACTTCCAAACCGATGCTCTTGGCGGTTTTCAGGTTAAGCACAAACAGATACCGCGTCGGCTGCTCGAACGGCAGGTCGGCAGGCTTGGCGCCTTTGAAAATGCGATCGACCATGGCGGCGGCGCGTTCGAAGGATTCTCGCAAATCCGGTCCATAGGACATCAACCCGCCGTCGCGAACGAGCGGGTCGTACTCGTAAATCGCTGGCAGGCGATGCGCGGCGGCATACGCGAATACGCGGTTGCGGTTGAGGCGGGTAAGCGAGTCGGAAACCATCAGAATAGCATCCGGCGGCTCACGGTCCATCGCCGTAAATGCCTCGTTGAAATCGTCGGGCTCACGAACGCCGAGAGCCTGAACCGTGATTCCGATCGCTTGCGCTACTTTCGCCGATGCCTCGTAGCGCAGCGTCATACCGAGGTCATCCTTGTTCCAGAGCATCGCCACCTTTTGAAGATTTGGCGACATTTGCTTCAGCAGCGAGAGGCGCTTGGTGGTGAGCGTCGCCGCTACGTCCGATATGCCGGTGATGTTGCCTCCCGGCCGCGCCAGGCTTTCAACAAGGCCGGTCGCTACCGGATCGCCCGCGCCAACAGCGACAACCGTGGGAACGCCAGCCATCTTGGCGGCGAGCGCCGTCGGATAGCCGCTGACGACGACGACATCGACCTTGTTCGCCTTCAAATTCTCAAGCTGTTGCGGAAGTTGAAGTGGCTGCCCGTTCGCGGAGCCAGAATTTTCAAGCACCAGATTTTGTCCAAGTGTGTAGCCGCGCTCCGTCAGCGCGGCGAGAAGAACCTTTGCGTTCGGTGCAGATTCAGCAACCGGCCCCATTGAGTCGAGTATCGCAAGGCGAAGGACTTTCCCGGGCGTCTGCGCGAATGCCGGCCACGCCCCGCAAACGGTCGCGCCGCCAATGAAGGTAAAGAATTCGCGCCGTTTCATCGCGGCATCCTGTTTTTTTGGACACCCTGCAATGGGCGCCGGCCGCGACAGGATATCACGAGATAACGCCAAAGAGCGACAACGGCGATCAACGCCGCCGCCGCGAGCCATTTTGACCCTGGCTCAGGTCGGCCTGAGCGCCTTTGAACCGAGATCGAATTCCGCGATCTCCTTGGTCCGCTGCGAGTCAGCTTTCGCCCGGTGATCGGTGGCGATCGCGACATAGACCGCAGGCAGCACGAACAGCGTGAACAGGGTTCCGATCGACATGCCGGCGACGACGACAAGTCCGATCGAGAACCGGCTCGCCGCACCTGCCCCCGTCGCGGTCAGAAGCGGCAGCAAGCCGGTGACCATCGCCGCGGTAGTCATCAGGATCGGACGCAGCCGGACCCGCGCCGCCATCTCGATCGCCGAACGCTTGTCGAGACCTTCATTGAGCTGCATCTCGTTGGCGAACTCGACCATCAGGATGCCGTGCTTGCTGATCAGGCCGACCAGCGTCAGCAATCCGACCTGGGTGTAGATGTTCATCGTGGCGGCGCCGAAAAACAGCGGAAGCAATGCACCGACGATCGCCATCGGAACACTGATCATGATTACTAGCGGATCGCGCAAGCTCTCGAACTGCGCCGCCAACACCAGAAAGATGATGATCAGCGCAAAGCCGAAGGTAATCGCGAGCTGGTTTCCCTCCTGCACATATTGCCGGGCATCGGCGAGGTAATCATGGCTAAACCCCGCCGGAAATTTCCTGGCTTCGCCCTCGAGGAAATCGACCGCCTGGCCAACGGTCACGCCGGGCATCGGCACCGCCTGGAAGGTCGCGGAATTCAACTGGTTGTAATGCGTCAGGGCGTTGGGATCGGTAGCGGTCTCGATCGACAGAACGGTCGAGAGCGGCACCTGCTGGCCTGTCGCCGTCGCCACATAATATCCGCCGAGCAATTCGGGCGACAACCGCTTGTCGCG
>DASSGM010000015.1:0-3942 GCA_035693465.1 Bradyrhizobium sp.
ATCGATTCGCTGAAGAAGCTTGCCGCACTCGACTGGGATCGGATGATCCCCGGGCATCCCGCTCCGGGCGGACGCTACGGCACGAAAAAGGATGTCCAGGACGACATCGCCTACATGGAGGATTTGTCGGCGGAAGTAAAAAAGGCGGCGGAAGCAGGCAAGTGTATCGATGCTGCGATCAAGGAGGTCAAGCTGCCGAAATATGAAAAATGGGCGAACTATGAAGCGGGTCTGCCTACCAATGTGGAACGCTTCTGCTATTGGTGGGGAAGGGGTTATTGAACGGGGTGGAGCGACCGCTCACGTCGGCGGTCGACGACACCAACTGTCCGAGTCCCTTCGCGTTTTGGCGGTCACACCCAGCAGCTCAGGCTGAAATCGCCTTCGCCGAGTCGACCTGATTGCGCAGCATGAATTTCTGAATCTTGCCGGTCGAGGTTTTCGGGATAGGCCCGAACACCACGGCCTTCGGCGTCTTGAAACCTGACAACTGGCTGCGGCAAAATGCGATGATCTCGGCTTCGGTCGCCCGCGCGTTTTCCTTCAGTTCAATGAAGGCGCAGGGCACCTCGCCCCATTTTGAATCGGGTTTCGCCACCACGGCCGCGAACATCACCGCCGGATGCTTGTAGAGCACATCTTCGACCTCGACCGAGGAGATGTTCTCGCCGCCGGAGATGATGATGTCCTTGGATCGATCCTTGATGATGATATAGCCGTGCTCATCGAGCACGCCGATATCGCCGGTATGAAACCAGCCGCCGGCAAAGGCTTCCCCGGTGGCCTTTTCGTTCTTGAGATAGCCCTTCATCACGATATTGCCGCGAAACATCACCTCGCCGGCCGTCTCGCCGTCGCGCGGCACCTCGCGCATGGTTTCGGGATCGAGCACGGCGACGGCTTCCTGCAGCGGGTAGGCCACGCCCTGCCGGCGTTTGCGTTGCGCGCGCTGATCGGCAGGCAAATCGTCCCAGCCCGGCTGCTCCGCGCAAACCGAGGCGGGGCCATAGGTCTCGGTCAGGCCATAGACGTGCGTCAGCTTGATCCCGATGCTTTCGGCGCCCTCAAGCACGGCGACCGGAGGTGCTGCGCCCGCAATGAATCCAACGACCGGCCGCGCGCCTGATTTCCTCGGCGCATCAGGCGCGTTGATCAGGGTGTTATAGACGATCGGCGCGCCGCACATGTGGGTGACGCCATGCTTTTTGATCAGTTCGAAAATTTTTGTGGGCTCGACCTTGCGCAGGCAGACGTTGACGCCCGCCGCCGCCGCGACGGTCCACGGAAAGCACCAGCCGTTGCAGTGGAACATCGGCAGGGTCCAGAGATAGACCGGATGCTGACCGAGATTGGCGGCAAGGATGTTGCTGACGGCGTTGAGGTAAGCGCCGCGGTGGTGGGTCACCACACCCTTCGGATTGCCCGTTGTGCCCGAGGTGTAGCTGAGCGCAATGGCGTCCCATTCGTCTTGCGGCAGCCGCGCGGCGAAGTTCTCGTCGCCCTGCGGCAGCGCCTCTTCGTATTCGAGCTCACCGATCCGCTTTCCGTCCGCAAAATTCGCATCGTCGACGTCGATGACTAACGGCTTCGGCCCCGTCATCAGCTTGAGTGCTTCCGAGGTCACGCCGGCAAATTCCGGATCGACCAGGATGATCTTCGCGCCGCCATGATCGAGCTGGAAGGCGATCGAAGGGGCATCGAGACGGATGTTGAGCGCGTTCAGCACGGCGCCTGCCATCGGCACCGCAAAATGCAGTTCGTTCATCGCGGGGACATTCGGCAGCATCGCCGCGACCGTATCCCCGTATCCTATGTTCTTATTCGCAAGGAAGGAGGCAAAAAGCCGGCAGCGCGCATAGGTCTGCGACCAGGTGAAGACGCGCCCCTCGTAAACCGTGCTGATATGATCGGGATAGATGGCCGCGCTGCGCGCCAGGAAGCTCAACGGCGTCAGCGGCACGTAATTGGCCGGCGTCTTGTCCAAACCGATATCGTACTGGCTTTGCTTCACACTCATCGGCCACCTCCCATTCGCGCTTACAGGAACCCGATCGAGATCCACGGGAATATCGCCACGATAATCAACCCGACCAGCAGGGCCAGCAAATAGCCCCAGATCGGCTTGATCCCCTCGGCGGGATCGACGCGCCCGATGGCGCAAGCGGCATAATAGCCTACTCCGAACGGCGGGGCGAACAGTCCGATGCCCATGGCGAGGATGACGATCATGGCATAATGCACCTCGTGGACGCCGACCGCCCGCGCAATCGGAAACAGCAGGGGCCCGAACAGCACGATCGCGGGAATACCCTCGAGCACGCTGCCCAGGATGGTAAACGCGATGATCGATACCGCGATGAACGACGCGGAGCCGCCGGGTAGTCCGGTCATGGCGGCAGCCAGCGTGCGCGAGAAGCCGGACTGGGTCAGGCCCCAGGCCATGCCGGTAGCTGTACCGATGATCAGCAGGATGGCGCCCGAGAGGCAGGCGGTCTCGATCAGCATTGGGACGAGCCGTTGCCAGTCGAAACTGCGATAGATCAGAAGGCCGTAAATCAAAAATCCCACGATAAATGCGTAAACAATGCCGATGGTTGAGACTTCGGTCGCAGTCGCAATACCCTCGACAACGGCGTAGCGGATCACAAAGGGCAGAGCGATCGCGGGCAGGGCAATTGTGAAGGCTCGCACGATCTCGCTGCCGCTCGCCCTCTTGACATGGCGCAGGTCCTCGCCACGGTAGCGCCACCACACCAGCACCGAGAGCGTGATCGCCAGCACGACGCCCGGCAGCAACCCCCCGGTGAAGAGGGCGGCGATCGAGACACCCGTCACCGAGCCGATCGTGATCAGCACCAGGCTCGGTGGAATGGTTTCGGTCTGGGCGCCGGTGGCCGCCAGCAGCGCCACCAGATCGCCCGGTTTGGCGCCACGCGCTTTCATTTCCGGAAACAGCACCGGCGCCACGGCGGCCATATCGGCGGCTTTGGCGCCTGAAATTCCCGACACCAGATACATCGCGCCGACCAGCACGTAATGCAGGCCGCCCCGGATATGGCCGAGCAGGCTTGCCAGAAAGGCCACCATCGCCCGCGCCATCCCGGTCATCTCGATCAATAACCCGAGAAACACGAACAGCGGCACCGACAGCAGGATCAGATGGCTCATGCCCTCGTCCATCCGACCGACCAGCACCATCAGCGGCGTATGCGTGGTCAGTGCCAAATAGCCGAAGGTGGCAAGGCCGAAGCCGAATGCGATGGGAACGCCGGCGAAAACGCAGAACCCGGCGACGCCGACAAAGAAAATGATCAGGTTGAAATTACCGAGTGGCCGCAGCCACGGTTGCGCCAGCCAAAATACCCCTATCAGCAAGCCAACCGACAGCAGGGCGCTCAGGCCGACCTTGAAATCGCTGACCCGCGCCAGCCGCAGCAATGCAAACAGCGCCATCAGGCCAACGCCGGCCGGCAGCGCCGCGGCGCGCCAGACGTTGGAAATCTGTAGCGCCGGCGTCGTGATGAAACTCTCTTCGTAGGCGTATTCGTAGGCCGGCCACGCGATCAGCAGCAGAAAAGCCAGCGCGGCGCAGGTCGCGACCAGGTCGAGATAGGCGCGCATCACGGGCCTGGCGTTGGCCACCACCGCCGTCATCCGCATATGCTCGGCGCGGCGGAATGCGACGGCGGCCCCCAGCATCGCGAGCCAAAGGAACAGGATCGAGGCCAATTCATCCGACCAGATCAGTGGGCGATGCAGGCCGTAACGTGCAACGACGCCAGCGAACAAGATCACGATCTCGGCCGTGACCAGAAGCGCCGCCGGGATCTCGACCAGCATCGCAAGCGAGGCTTCAAGCCATGCCGCAAGCGACCGAGGGCGAGGGGAGATCGCCCCGCCTGCGGCCGCTTGCCTCAGTTCAACATGAGCCATGGCGATCCG
>DASSGM010000016.1:0-15661 GCA_035693465.1 Bradyrhizobium sp.
GGGATCAACTTTCCCGACATTCTGATGGCGGCCGGCGAATATCAGCTCAAGCCCGAGCTGCCATTCACGCCCGGCGTGGAAGCCGCAGGCGAGGTGATCGAGGTCAACGGCACGGCCGGCGTCGCTGTCGGCGACAGGGTCATCGTCAAGATGCGGCATGGGGCCTACGCCGATGAGGCCGTGGTTGCGCCGTCGCAATTGACGCCATTGCCATCGACCTTCGACTACTCCGAGGGCGCGACCTTTCTCGCCGCCCACGGCACCGCCTATCACGGATTGATCGATCGCGGCCAGGTTCGCGCCGGTGAAGTGCTGCTGGTGCACGGCGCCGGCGGCGGCGTCGGGCTGGCCGCGGTCGAGATCGGCAAGATGCTCGGCGCCACCGTGATCGCGGCGGCGTCATCGGAAGAAAAACTTGCGGTCGCGCAGGCACGCGGCGCCGATCATCTGGTGCTCTATCGCCGCGAGCCGTTCCGCGACGCTGTCAAGCGCATCACCGACGGGCGCGGTGCGGATGTGGTGTTCGATCCCGTGGGCGGCGAGGTTTTCGAAAACAGCCTGCGCTGCATTGCCTGGGGCGCGCGCGTCCTCGTCATCGGTTTCACCGGCGGCATCGGGCTTGCCCGCACCAATCTGGTGCTGCTCAAGGGCGCGAGCGTGCTCGGCGTCCGCGCCGGCGAGGCCGCGCGCAAAAACCCGGCGCTTGGCGAAGTGCGTCTGAAGGCCTTGACGGAATGGGCGGAGGCCGGAAAAATCCGCCCCAACGTCTCGCACCGGCTGCCGCTGGAAAACTACGCGCAGGCGATGCGGCTCTTGATCGACCGCAAGGCCATCGGCCGGGTGGCGCTGACGATGCGCTAGTTCAACCGTCATGCCCCGCGAAGGCGGGGCATCCAATACGCCGCAGCCTCTCGAATTAATCACCAGCGCCAGTGATTACTGGATCACCGCTTTCGCGGGTGATGACAGTTCAGAGAAATGTCGGCTCCTCGCCTCACTCATACTCCCGCTCGTCCCACCACGGGAAATAATCCGGCATGTCCGACGACACCTTGTTCTTGAAGTCAGCCGGACGTTTTTCCAGGAACGACACCACGCCCTCCCTGACGTCGTCCGATCGGCCGCGGGTGTAAATGCCGCGGCTGTCGACCTTGTGCGCTTCCATCGGATCGTCCGCCCCCAACATCCGCCACATCATCTGCCGGATCAGTGCGACCGACACCGGCGCGGTTTTTTCTGCGATTTCGCGCGCCAATGCCCGCGCGGTTGGCAACAGCTGGTCCGCCGGCACCACCTTGCTGACGAGGCGGCCGGCGAGCGCTTCCTGCGCCGGAAACACGCGGCCGCTGTAGCACCATTCGAGCGCCTGCGAGATGCCGACGATGCGCGGCAAGAACCAGCTCGAGGCGGCCTCCGGCACGATGCCGCGCTGGGAGAAGACAAAACCGAAGCGTGCGTTTTCCGAGGCGATGCGGATATCCATCGCGAGCTGCATGGTGGCGCCGATGCCGACCGCGGGTCCGTTCACCGCCGCGATCACGGGTTTTAGGCATTTGAAAATGCGCAGGGTCACCTGTCCGCCGCCATCGCGCACATTGGGATCGCTGTAGTCGACCTTGCCGTTGGCGAGACGCTTGACCGGTCCGCGCCGAGCGTCGCGATCAAAAGTGTCGGCGCCGGAGGAAAGATCAGCGCCGGCGCAGAAGGCGCGCCCGGCGCCGGTGACGATGATGGCGCGAATATTGTCGTCCTTGTCGGCCGCCTCGAAGGCGTCGATCATTTCCTTCTGCATCGCGGTGTTGAAGGCGTTGAGCTTGTCCGGCCGGTTCAGCGTGATGGTGAGGATCTGCTCGGCGACCTCGTATTTGATCGTCTCATACGCCATGGGGGTTTCCTTTCGGTTGTTTCTTAAACCGTCATTCCCGGATGCGCCGTCAGACACAGACCTCAGATGCGCAATTGCGCATCGGAGAATCTCGAGATTCCGGGTTCGTCGCTTCGCGACGCCCCGGAATGACGTCATTTGGCAGGCGGGCTCGGCCACGGCCTTTGCGGACCGCGCAAGCCCTCGAACGCCTTCGCCATGCCGAGCACGCCGAGATCGTCAAAACGGCGGCCGACGATCTGCACCCCGATCGGAAATCCGCGTTCGCTAAAGCCGCCGTTAATCGACACGGCCGGGTTTTCCGCCATGTTCCAGGGTACGGTGTAGCAGATATGTTCGAACGGTTTTGCGGGATCGTTGATCGGGGAGGCAAGTTCGGCGGCGAAATTCACCACCGGCGACACCGGCGAAATCACGTAATCGAGATCGGCGAACAGTTTTGCCGCGGACGCCCGGATCGCCATGGTGGCGTTGAAACCCCGGATCACGTCGACGCCCGACAGCTGCGCGCCAGCTTCGGCCCATTTGTAGATATAGGGCAGTGCCTTGGCGCGTTCGGCCGGCGCAAGCCTGGAAAGATCGTCCCACGAGCGGGCGCGCCAGAAGGCATCGAGCCCGTCGAGCATCTCGCGCGTCAGTACACCCGATACTTCCGTGACGGTGGCGCCGGCTGCTTCGAACGACCGCGCCGCCTTCGCGACGACGTCGCGCACCTCTTTCTCCAGCGCCTGGCCGACGCCGAGATCGAGCAACAGGCCGATGCGCAAGTTGCGCAGGGGTTTATCCAGTGCCTTCCAGTTGATGTTATCGGGCGGCAGGCTCATGCCGTCGCGGCGATCGGGCCGCGACAACACGCTCATCATCAACGCGGCGTCATCGACCGTGCGGGTGATCGGTCCGGCAACGCGACCGACATAGGGAGGATCGATGGGAATCCGCCCAAGGCTCGGCTTCAGCCCGACCAGGCCGCACCAGCCCGCCGGCAGCCGCACCGAGCCGCCGATGTCGGTGCCGAGATGCAGTGGCCCGTAACCCGCCGCACCCGCGGCGCCGGCGCCGGCACTGGAGCCTCCGGGATTCTTGCTGAGGTCCCACGGGTTGCGGGTGAGCGGATGGAAGCTCGACAGGCCCGATGACAGCATGCCGTAATCCGGCATGGTGGTCTTGGAGAAGATCACCGCGCCGGCTTCGCGCAATCGCGCCGCCGGCGGGGCATCCGTCGGGGCCGGCACCAGCTTTGTGGTGGCGGCGCCAAGCGGCACTGGGACGCCCTTGGTGGCAATATTCTCCTTGATCGTGACGGGGATGCCATCGAGTGGACCGATCGGTTGATCTTTCTGCCAGCGTTCGGTCGATGCCTTGGCGATCCCGCGCGCGCCCTCGGGGTCGAATGCATACAGCGCCTTGATATGCGGCTCCCACACCGCGATATGCGCCAGCACGTCGTCCAGCACTTCCGACGGCGAAAACTGTTTCGCGCGAAAACCCGCAATCAGGTCGACGGCGCTGAGATCGTGCAGCGACGTCACCGCTTCCCGCGATGCCGATTTATGCATGGCCGCCCACCGGCAATCGGGTTTCGATGATGCGCGCGAACATGCTGGCGCCGATCGGCAGGATCTTGTCGTCGATAACATAGCCGGGATTGTGTACCGGCACCGACCCTTCATGGCCGAGCCAGAAATAGGCACCGGGCACCGCGTGCAGCATGTCGGCGAAATCCTCGCTGCCCATTTTCGGCTGCGACCTCGTGAAGACTTTTGCCGGATCGACCACCGTGCGCGCAACGGCCTCAACCACCCTGGACTGTTCTTCCTGGTTCACCAGCACGCTGAAGGTGTCGCGGATATCGGTTGTGATCTCGACCTGGAAGGCGCTGGCGATGCCGGCGCAGATCGCGCGCATCCGCTCGCGGATCAAGGCTCGCACCTCGTCGGAGAACGCGCGAACGGTGCCGTAGAGTTTTGCTTCGCCGGGAATCACGTTGTAGGCGGAACCGGCGTGGAATTGCGTGATCGAGACCACCGCCGCTTGCAGGGGATCGACGTTGCGGCTGACGACGGTCTGCAGCGCCTGTCCGAGCGTCATTGCGATCACGATGGCATCCTTCGAGCGCTCGGGCATGGCGCCGTGCGCGCCATAGCCGTTGATGGTGATGTCGAAGAAATCAGCGCCGGCCATGGCTGGCCCCGGAAGGATCGCCAGCTCGCCGTGGTTCAGATCGGGCGCATTGTGCAGCCCGTAGATCTCGTCACAGGGAAATTTCTCGAACAGCCCGTCCTTGATCATGGCGCGGGCGCCGCCGAGGCCTTCTTCGGCCGGCTGAAAAATGAAATGCACGGTACCGTCGAAATTCCTGGTCTCCGCGAGATAGCGCGCCGTGCCCAATAGCATGGTGGTATGACCGTCATGGCCGCAGCCGTGGAAGCGGCCGGGAATGGTCGAGCGCCATCGCAAATTGGTGTTTTCTTCCATCGGCAGCGCATCCATGTCGGCGCGCAGGCCAATGCGCCTGCCGCCGCTGCCCTTGCCCTTGAGGACGCCGACCACCCCGGTGCCGCCGAGGCCGCGGTGCACCTCGATGCCCCATTGCGTTAATTTGTCGGCAACGATCCCGGAAGTGCGGACTTCCTCGAAGCCGATCTCGGGATGCGCGTGCAGATCCCTGCGGATCGCGGTGAGTTCGTCGGCGAAGCCTTCGATGCGATCGATGTTGGGCATTTTTCTTATCCGGTTGCAGAAGAGGTTGAACGTGATTTGGTTGCGGGAATGAAGGCTTTACCGTTCGGCTTGACGCGAATGCCCGGACGCAACCGCGTCCATGGCAATGCGGCGGTATCGGCCGGCATCGCGCCGGGCGCGGCGCAAATCAGGAGCTTTTCGGCAATCGGTTCGAAATCGGCGCGGAAATGCACCGAGCTCTTGTTGACGAGGATGGCCTGCTGCGTCGGCTCGATGCCGACATAGCGGTACATCGACTGGTCCGCGAGCTGCGCCTTGTGTGAGCTCACGACAACCCTGATATCGCCGATCCGCAAGCAAGCCGACGGTCCCATGTCCATGTCGCGGCCGCCGTAATAGGGGCCGGGCGCGACGAATTGCCCGTCCGACAAATTTTCGACGATGAAGGTCTCCTTGTACGGCGCGTCGCCCGGTATCCCTGACTTGCCACCCAGCGCGAGGGTGACGGTTGCGCCGACGCCGGCGGCATGGGCTTCCTTCGCGGAAGCGGGATCAAAGATCACGCCGATCGCGGCGCGTTTTGCGTTGTTGCGGACCAGCGCACGCAGCATGCCGGTGGTGTCGGAATCACCGCCGGCGCCGGGATTGTCCTGGGTGTCGGCGATGATGATCGGCTTGCCAGCGCGCTGGGCCAGCTCCATCGCATGGCGCACGCCCTCGTCAGGCGTGAAGATGCGGCCGTCGAAATCATTTTCGTGGCCGATGACGAGCTTTGCGAGCTCGTCCGCCGCGGCGTCGGCGTCGGCTTGCGTCCTGCCATAGGCGAGCACGCTCGGCCCGCAATGAGCAAAATCCGCCGCCGGAAAGCCCGGGGCGAAAGACAGCGTCGGAATGGCGTCGCTCTGCATCGCCGCGAGCTTTTGGTAGATGCCTCTTGTGGGCTGATCATTGGTGCATTGCCAGCTGATCGGAATCAGAAACGGCAACTGCCGGAACGCTTTTGCCAAACGCTGCTTCGTGCGCAGCAGCAGCGCAAGATGCTTGGCAGCGGCCCGGCCGGTATCGGCCATGTCGACATGCGGGTAGGTGCGATAGGCAATCAATGCATCGGCGTGTTCGACCATCTGCGGCGTCACATTGGCATGCAGGTCGAGGCTGGCCACCAGAGGCAGATCCGTGCCGATCACCTTGCGCACGCGCTCGAGGATTTCGCCTTCGCCGTCGTCGAGATGTTCCGTAACCATGGCGCCGTGCAGGTCGAGGTAGACGGCGTCGAGCCGGCCGGCCGAGGCGATGCCGTCGATCATCACCTTTGCGATGCGCTCGAAGGCATCCTGCTTAACATGCGCAGACGGGGTTGCAGCGGTGAAGATGGTCGGCACCAACTCCCAATCCCCAGCCTCGGCCTGTTCGACAAATCCCGCCAAGCCGACATTGATGTTGCGCATGACCCTGAGCACATCAGCGCCTTGCGCCATCGCTGGCCAGCCGCCGCCATGCACAAAATCTTCAAAAGTCGCCTTGGTCGGCGCGAAGGTGTTGGTCTCGTGCAGAAAACCGCCAACGGCGATGCGGGTCATTAATTCTGTCTCAGCCAATTGTCCGTGCGCGACGTTAGACTCGTCATCGCAAGGAGCGCAAGCGAGTAAGCAATCCAGTTTTGCATGCCGCATGGGCGTAGGGATTGGCTTGCGTTGCCGTTTCCAAGTCATTGCGAGCCAACGGGTCGCGCGAATGCGCGCCCGATGGCAGACTTCCGCGAAGCAATCCATGCTGTTGCCGCGGTAAGATTCTGGATTGCTTCCTCGCTTGCGGTCCTCGCTATGGCGAGGAAAGAGCCTACGCCACGGCCCCGTCAGCCACCGGCCGGAAATTTGCAAAATCCCATTCCCGCCCGGGGGCGGCGTCGAGCAGTTGCCTTGTATAGGCTTGTTGCGGATGGGTGAGGATTTGCGCCGCCGGTCCCTGTTCGACGATGCGGCCGTGCTGCATCACAGCAACGTCGTCGCAGATTTGCGCGGCGACGCGCAGATCGTGGGTGATGAACAACAGCGCGATGCCGAGCCGGGTCTGGATTTCGTCGAGCAGCTCGAGCACCTGCGCCTGCACCGAGACATCCAGCGCGGAGACCGCTTCATCCGCCACCAGCACGTCGGGATCGAGTGCCAGCGCGCGGGCGATCGCGATGCGCTGGCGCTGGCCGCCGGAGAACTGGTGCGGATAACGCGAGATGGCGTCGGGCGGCAGATCGACCAGTTCGAGCAGGTCGCGAGCCTTCGCCAGCGCCTCCTCGCGCGCCATGCCGTAATTGATCGGACCCTCGGCGATGGTCTCGCCCACGGTGATGCGCGGGTTGAGTGAGCGATAGGGATCCTGGAAAATGATCTGAATGCGCTTGCGGTGAGGCTGCAGCATCCGGCGCGACAGATCGGAAATCTCCTTGCCCACGACGCGTATGCCGCCGGAAGTCGGATCGATCAGCCGCACGATGCAGCGGGCCACCGTTGATTTGCCGGACCCGCTTTCGCCGACGATGCCGAGGGTGCGGCCCTTGCGCAGGGTAAGCGTGACATCCTGCGCTGCCGCCACTTCGCGGACGCGGCCGAAGAAGGAGCGCTCGCGATAGATCTTTCCGAGTTCGTTAGCCTCCAGCACCACCGGTTCGGTGCTGTCGGCGCGCGGGGCGCGGGGTATCAGGCTTGGCACCGCGGAGAGCAGGTTGCGGGTATACTCCATGATCGGTTTGCGCAGCACCGTGTCGAGCATTCCGATCTCGACCAGCTGCCCCTGTCGCATCACCGCCACCCGATCGGCAATCTCCGCGACCACGCCCATGTCATGGGTGATGAACAGCACGGCGGTGCCGTGATCCCTTTGCAGGTCGCGGATCAGCGTAAGAATTTGCTTCTGGGTGGTGACGTCGAGCGCCGTGGTCGGCTCATCGGCAATCAGCAGTTTCGGCTCCAGCACCAGCGCCATTGCGATCATAATGCGCTGGCGCTGGCCGCCCGACAGCCGGTGCGGATAGGAGGCGAAAATGCGCTCGACCTCGGGCAGCCGGACCTGCTCCATCATTTTGAGGATGCGCTTGCGTCGCGCGCGCGCATCGAGATCGGTATGGACCCGCAGCACCTCGTCGATCTGGCGGCCCACCGGCACCACCGGATTGAGCGCCGTCATCGGCTCCTGAAAGATCATCGCCATGGTGGTGGCGCGTAATTGCCGCAGGCGGCGGTCGCTGGCGGAGAGCAGTTCCTCGCCGACCAGCTTGACGCTGCCGCCGCAGGGGACCAGCGCTCCCTTTTGCAGCAGCCCAATCACCGTCAGCGCGGTGACGGATTTTCCCGAACCGCTTTCGCCAACCAGGCAGAGCGTCTCGGCTTCGCGGACTTGCAGCGAGATGTCGTCGATGATGCGCGCCTTGCCCGGATTCCTGCCGAGGCCGACGATGAGATTGTCGATATCGAGAACGACGTTTGTCACTTGCCGGCCTCGCGCTGCTTCATGCGGGGGTCGAGTGCGTCGCGCGCGGCGTCGCCGATCAGATTGACGCTGAGGATCGCGATCGACAGCATCAATCCGGGCCAGAAGATCAGCGACGGCTTGATCTGAAAATAGGCGCGGCCCTCGGCCATGATGTTTCCCCAGGTCGGCGTCTCCGGGCTGATGCCGGCGCCGAGGAACGACAGGATCGCCTCGATGAGAATGGCGTTGGCGCAAACGAAAGTGCCTTGCACGATCAATGGCGCAATCGTGTTCGGCATCAGATGCCGCCACATGATCCTCGGCATGCTGGAGCCGACGGAGATCGCGGCTTCGACATAGGGCTCCTCGCGCGCCGAGAGCACGACCGAGCGCACCAGCCGCGCCACGCCGGGAATTTGGGGAATCGTGATCGCGACCATAACGGTCATCAGGCTCGCGCCCGACAGGGAGACCACGGCGATGGCGAGCAGGATGGCCGGGATCGCCATCAACCCGTCCATCACCCGCATCATCACCGCGTCGACCCACCTGAAAAAACCGGAGACCAGGCCGATCACCATTCCGGCGCCGACGCTGATCACGGCTGCGCCAAGGCCGATCAGCAGCGAGATTCGTCCGCCATAGAGAATTCGCGACAGCACATCGCGGCCATAGCCGTCGGTGCCGAGCAAAAACTGCGCGCTCGCGGGCCTCAGCCGCTGTGCCGGCGCGAGCAACAGCGGATCGTGCGGCGACAGCCAGGGCGCCAGGATCGCCGACGCAATCACCAGCGCAAGGCAGACCGTGGCGGCCGCGATAATCGGCGTCGCCGTCAGAAATCCGAGACCCGGCCGGAACGGCGTGGTGATCGGTATCGACGGCTCGGGAAGGGTTTCGATCGCCATTGCTAACCCTGACCTTCAGTAACGGATTCTGGGATCGAGCAACGTGTAGGCAACGTCGACCAGGAGATTGACGATGACATAGATGCCCGATGTCAGAAGGATCATCGCCTGGATCACCGGATAGTCGCGCGCCAGCACCGCATCGACGGTGAGGCGGCCGACGCCCGGAAGATTGAACACGCTCTCGGTGACGACGACGCCGGAGATCAACAAGGCAAAACCGGTGCCGATCACGGTGATGACCGGCACGGCCGCGTTGCGCAGGGCGTGGCGCAGCAGCACCGCGATCTCGTTGAGGCCCTTGGCGCGCGCGGTGCGCACATAATCCTCGCCGAGCACATCCAGCATGGATGCGCGCGTCATCCGCGCGATCAAGGCGACGTAGATGAATGACAGCGTGCAGGTCGGCAGGATAAGGCGCTCGAGGAATGGGCCGAAGCCCGCCGAGATGCTGCGGAAACCCTGCACCGGCAGCCAGTGCAGGTCGATGGCAAAAATCTGGATCAGCAGGTAGCCGATCACGAACACCGGGACCGAAAAGCCGACCACCGACAATCCCATCACGAAGCGGTCGATCCAGGTGCCGTGCTTCCACGCCGCGATCACGCCGAGCGGCACCGCGACCAGGATGGAAAGGGTGATCGTCGACAGCGCGATGGTGATCGACGGCTCGACGCGCTGGCCGATCATTTTCAGGACCGGCACATTCGAGATCAGCGACACCCCAAGATCGCCGTGCAGCAGTTTGCCGATCCAGGTGAAGAACTGGGTGTAGAGCGGTTCATTGAGGCCGAGCGAGGTGCGGATGCGCTCGAGCTGCTCGGGGGTCGCATTGTCGCCGGCCAGGATCGCGGCGGGGTCGCCGGGCGTCAGCCGCAGCAACAGAAACACAAACAGCGCCACTACGCCCATCACGGGAATGGCGGCAAGAACGCGGCGAAAGAGGTATCCGAGCATCGTTATCCATTACGCCATGCGGCGACCGTAAGCCGACCTGCCGCAAATCTTGTTCCCCATCAGCAACGTACCATTTCAGCAAGTCCCGTGCCATCAGGCCGAAGTTTTTGCGTTGCAGATAGCCGATTATTCCGCAGAACTATCCGGCCGTCATTGCAAGCGAAGCAATCCATTGCGCCACGGAAAGAAAGAAATGGATTGCTTCGTCGCTACGCTCCTCGCAATGACGGTCCGAATTATCGCTAGATTCGGGGTTTCATACTCACTCCAGCGTCGCCAGCAATCCGGCCATCAACCGGCCGCGCTCGGCCAGACTGTCGACCTCGATGTGCTCGTTGAGCGTATGCGCATCGGCGCCGCGGACGCCAAGGCCATCCAGCGTTGGAATTCCCATCGCGCCGGTGAAATTGCCGTCGGAGCCGCCGCCGGCGCTGCCATGGGGAAGCTCGACGCCCAGTTGTTTCGCCACGCCGCGTGCCCTTTGATAAAGCGCCATGGTTCCCGCGTCGGGCTCCCATACCGGCCGCGTCACGCCGCGCGTCACCTTGAAGGTGACATCATTGGCGGTTCCGGACAGCGCCAGCATGCGCTCGACGCCGCGATCGAGATCGGCCTGGCGCTTCGCCATACTCAGCGCTTCGCCGGTGCAGGTCGTTGCCACGCAATTGACCCATTGGCCGCCATGCACGATGCCGACGCTGAAGGTGCAATCCTCCGTCGTCATGCCGTCGATGGCGATGATCTGGCGCGCCATCTCGCGGATCGCCGAGCGGCCCGAGGACAGCGTGGCGCCGGCATGGCTCGGTTTGCCTGTTGCTTCAAGGTTAAACCGCGCGATCGCGTAACGGCCGGTCACGACGCCGTTGTCCGGCCGTCCCGGTTCCGGGACCAGCACGTATTTGTTGCGCGCGGCCTCGGCCTCGATGATGTCACGCGTCGACGGCGTACCGACTTCCTCGTCCGGCGTGAACAATACGGTGATCGGCAGCGGTGTCGTAAAGGAGGCGCGCGCCAGCTGCCGGATTGCTTCGAGCGCAAGGTAATTGCCGCCCTTCATGTCGAAGATGCCGGGACCGAAACACTTGTTGCCTTCGCGCCGCCACTTGAGTTTTTCAAGCGTACCGGTGGGGTGAACGGTGTCGAAATGGCCCGCGATCAAAATCCCGGGCTCGCCCTGTCTCGGATGTGGAAAGTGCGCGCGGATGCAGCCGCCAAAACCCTGCCGGCCGGCGATGCGTTCAATCGACGCACCCATGATCGCCATGTCGCGCGCGGCGATATCGAGCATGCGATCCACCGCCTTTGCGTCCCAGGTAGGGCTTTCGCATTCCACCCAGCCGCGCAGCCCCTGCAGCATGGCTTCGGAATCGAAGGGAAGGTTGGCGGGGTTCATTGGGTTTCTCTGCTTCGACCGGAATGCCTGGGCCATGCGCGGGATGCGGCGGCGTGAGGCTTACGAGAATGATCGGCGATCAATTTGTAAAGTGAAACATGCGCGCGCAGCCCGCGCTCATTCGCCGTCCGGCCATGAGCCGAAACCCGATTGACGCGCGCAGCGCTTGGTGCAAGTCTCGAATATTCAGGAGTTACAGCGCGTTAGTGAGCCTAAATAACGGACCGCATGCATAACGAATGATCGGGCTTTGACCAGTTTCACGTCAGGAGACCAAGCAAATGTTCCACTTCCCGCGCAGGATACGTTTTACGATAGCGTCGAGCATCACACTTGCGGTCGTCGCGCTTTTGGCGACGCCGGCGCCGCAGGCGATGGCCGCTGGCAAGACCCTTACCGCGGTGATGCATTCCGATCTGCGCGTGATCGATCCGGGCATCACGACGGCCTATATCACGCGCGATCATGGATACATGGTCTATGACACGCTGGTGGCAACCGATTCCAGCTTCAAGATCCAGCCGCAGATGGCGGACTGGAAGGTTTCCGACGACAAGCTCACCTACACCTTCACCCTGCGTGATGGCCTGAAATGGCATGACGGCGCGCCGGTGACGGCGGAAGATTGCGTGGCGTCGCTGCAGCGTTGGGGCAGGGTCGATGGCATGGGCCAGAAGCTGATGGACTTCACTGCCAGCATCGAAGCCACCGACCCCAAGACCATCACGCTGAAACTGAAAGAACCCTACGGCCTGGTGCTGGAGTCGATCGGAAAGCCTTCCTCCTACGTGCCGTTCATGATGCCCAAGCGGTTGGCGGAAACGCCGCCCGGCAAAACCATTCCGGAGCAGATCGGATCCGGCCCGTTCAAGTTCGTGCAGGCGGAATTCCAGCCCGGGGTGAAGGCGGTCTATGAGAAGAACAAGGATTATGTGCCGCGCAAGGAAGCGCCGAGCTGGACCTCCGGCGGCAAGGTGGTCAAGGTCGATCGGGTCGAATGGATCACGATGGCGGACGCCCAGACCGCGGTGAACGCGTTGCAGTCCGGCGATATCGACTTCATGGAGAACCCGTCATTCGATATCCTCCCCGTGCTGGCCGCCAACAAGGAAATCAAGATCGAGACCCTGAACAAGCTCGGCTTCCAGACGCTTGGGCGAATGAACTTCCTCTATCCGCCCTTCGACAACGCGAAAGTTCGCCGCGCCGCCTTCATGGCCATGAACCAGAAGAACGTTCTGGACGCGCTGGTCGGCAACCCCGAATACTACAAGACCTGCGGCGCGGTTTTCGTTTGCGGCACGCCGCTTGCGACCGAAGAAGGCTCGGAGCCGCTGGTGAAAGGCAACGGCATGGCGGAGGCCAGGAAGCTGCTCGCCGCTTCCGGCTATGACGGCACGCCTGTGGTGATCATGGCGCCCGGCGATGTCGTGACGCTGAAGGCGCAGCCGATCGTCGCCGCGCAATTGTTGCGCGACGCCGGCTTCAAGGTCGACGTGCAGGCTACCGACTGGCAGACCGTGGTCGGCCGTCGCGCCAGCCAAAAGCCGCCGAAGGAGGGCGGCTGGAACATGTTCTTCACCAACTGGGTCGGTGCCGATGTGATGAACCCGGTCGTCAACGTCTCGATCAGCGGCAAGGGCAAGAATGGCGGCTGGTTCGGCTGGCCGGACGATCCCAAGATGGAAGAAATGCGCGACGCCTTCGCGCGAGCGTCTTCGCCGCAGGAGCAGAAGGAGATCGCCGCCGAGATCCAGAAGGAAGTCTTTGACCAGGTGATCTATATCCCGCTCGGGCAATATTTCGCGCCCAGCGCCTGGCGGAAATCGCTCACCGGCGTGCTCGACGGCCCGGCTACTCCGGTGTTCTGGAATATCGAAAAGGCGGAATAGACCAGGCGCGAATACCAGAGCGCGACGAAGAGAAAATCTTCGCCGCGCTTTTGCGTCCGCTACATAGCCGCTCCATGCGTACGATCGCCACGATCTACGTGCGGCTGAGGGCGTTCGGCGCGGCCACCACACCAAGGCTGAGCGATATTGGCGGGCGCGTTTGTGTGCGATTGCCGCAGTCATGAACGGCAGGGAGATTCGGCTCACTGGCGCCGCTGAATACGGGTTGCCGTTGTTGGCTGTACCCACATCGTCAAATGTGACGATGCGGGTACGTTGCTGTGTCACATCCACGATCTATCTGGGGTTGTATAGTCAGAAGGTGTATAGTGTCAAGGCCGCGCTCTGGCGGCTGACTCAGGAGATCATCATGGCCATGCATCACCTCGTCCCCAATCCAACACCAAACGCAAATCGCTTCGCCAAGACAAGGCGCCCTCTGCTCGAACCGATCTCAAACCCAAAAAACAATCCGCACTTCGAGACGCCTCCGATCACCAACAACGTGAACCTGATGCTGCCGCTAGGCGTGATCGTTCCGGAGACAACGGCCGCAGCTACGAGCGCGGGAAAGCTTGTCTTCCATGTTATCGGCGATTCCGGAGGCATCCACGGGGACGATATTCAAGTGGCGGTCGCCGAAGCGATGGAGAGCCAGATCAAATCGGCGCTGGCAGCGGACAAGCCTTCGTTTCTCTATCACGTCGGGGACGTCGTCTATTTCAACGGGCAAAGCGAATTGTACGGCGCGCAGTTCTACGAGCCCTACCAGTACTATCCGGCTCCTATTTTTGCGATTCCCGGCAACCATGACGGCGACACCCGCGTTCGCGCCGGCGATGCCCCCGACACCGAGCCATCGCTGTATGGATTCACCGAGAACTTCTGTGCTCCCCAGCCGCATCAGATCAGCGCCTATCGCGCAACCATGACCCAACCTTACGTCTATTGGGCGTTGGACGCACCGATGGTCAGCATCATCGGGCTCTATTCCAATGTTGAAGGCACGCTCGACGCGCGCGGAACTTTCGAGCAGCAGGGCTGGCTGGAGCAGCAACTCACCAGCGTGAAATCGAAGGATGGATTTGTCATCGTTGCCGTCCACCATCCGCCCTATTCGCTGGACAAGACGCATGGCGGTTATCTCGATATCGTCGTAGCCCTTGATCAGGCGATGCAAACAACCGGCGTTATTCCGCACGCGGTGCTGTCAGGACACGTTCACAACATGCAGCGATTTACGCGACATTTTCAGGGCCGGGACATCCCTTACGTGATCGATGGCCGCGGTGGATATGCAAATACCGACCGCCTCGCCCACAAGCTGCAGAAGAATGAGGACGGCCAGTATCCGGCCGTCCCCGTCACCGCGAGGTCGGAACAGGATCCGGCGCTCAAACTTGACCTGGAATACTACGATCAGGATAACGCCGGGTTCCTGCGAGTGACCGTCACTGCACAGACATTGACGATCGATTCGTTCAGCGTCCCGTTCGTCGGCGATTTCGAAGACACTGTCCGGGATACGGTTACGGTGACCAGAGACGGTCGCCTGAATCCTCCCGCAGCTCACCGGCGACGGCGACGTTGAGGGAAATGCAGGTGATCTCCGCGTTGGGAAGGTCCGCGGTTCGCGCATGTCTTCGCTCGACAATAGATCGCCGCCGACATTCAGAAGGAAGTGTTTGACCAGTGGCGCAGTAATTCTCAGCAGTGGCTGCTTCGCAGCGCTTCGGGCCCGTCGTTCAGATGCGGCGGGCCGGGTTGCGGCGAAGGCGGTGTCGGTGAGGGCAGATCCTTCACCCGATCGCGCTCGGGCCCGCTGCGCTGATCGCTCTGTTGCTCTCAAAGCCCACTTGACATATGAGTAAGTTGGTGCTTACCGTTAGCCATGGCTTACGGAAATGCCCTGGCTGTCCTGGCGGACCCGACACGTCGGAAAGTGTTCGAGCGGCTGCGCGCCGGGCCGCGTCCGGTCAATGTGCTTGCGGCCGGACTGCCGGTCTCCCGGCCGGCGGTGTCGCAACACCTGAAAGCTTTGAAAGACGCGGGCCTTGTCGACGAGCGCAGCGAAGGCGTGCGCCGGATCTATTCACTCAGGCGCGAAGGCCTGATGGAATTGCGCGAATGGCTGGACAGTTTCTGGACCGATGCGCTGGAGGCGTTCAAGCTGGAAGCCGAAAAATCCCACAAGACACCAAGGAGCCAATGAATGAACGAGCGAGTCGTCATCGCGCCGGTGCGCAAAACCGTTCGCGTCAAGGCGCCGATTGCGCATGCCTTCGAGGTCTTCACCAGCGGTCTGACGCGCTGGTGGCCGCACGACCACGGCGTCGGCAAGAAGCCCATTCAGAAAGTCCTGATGGAGCCGCGCCTCGGCGGGCGCTGGCTCGAGATTTCGGAAGACGGCACAAAGACCAGCGTCGCCACCATTACGCTGTGGGAGCCGCCGCATCGCCTGGTGATGCTGTGGCAGATCAAC
>DASSGM010000017.1:0-5401 GCA_035693465.1 Bradyrhizobium sp.
GCGCCACTGGTCGATCGTGTAGGCCTCCTCGCGCACGCGCGTGCCGGAATCCTTCGCCAGCGCGATGATCGAATCGCGGGTGATGCCCGGCAGGATCGTGCCGAGCGGCGGCGTCGAGAGCGAACCGTCGTCGAACACGAAGAAGACGTTCATGCCGCCGAGTTCCTCGATGTAGCGGCGCTCGACCGCATCGAGGAAAACCACCTGATCGCAGCCGCGATCGATGGCCTCGGCCTGCGCGCGCAGGCTCGCGGCGTAATTGCCGCCGCATTTGACGGCGCCGGTGCCGCCGATCGCGGCGCGCGTGTAATTCTCCGACACCCAGATCGACACCGGCGCAGGTCCGCCCTTGAAATAGGAGCCGACCGGCGAGGCGATGACGGCGAAGACGTATTCCGCTGATGGTTTCACGCCGAGGAAGACCTCGCTCGCGATCATGAAGGGCCGCAGGTAGAGACTGCCCTCGCCGCCCGGCATCCAGGCGCGGTCGATGCGCACGAGTTGCTCGACCGCTTCGATGAACAAAGGCTCGGGCAACGGCGCCATGGCCAAGCGCTCAGCCGAATTGTGGAAGCGCCGGGCATTGGCGTCGGGCCGGAACAGGTTCACGCCGCCGTCGTCGCGCTTGTAGGCCTTGAGGCCTTCGAAAATCTCCTGCGCGTAGTGCAGGACGGCGGTGGCCGGATCGAGCGCGAAACTCGCGCGGGATTCGACGCGCGCGTCATGCCAGCCCTTCGCCTGATTGTAGCGGACCACAGCCATGTGATCGGTAAAAATCCGGCCGAAGCCCGGGTCTACGAGCCTTGCCGCGCGCTCGCTCTCGGAGGTCGGATTGGTCGCCGGCTGGATTTCGAATTTCAAACTCATTCCCTTGGCTCCCGCTGTGGGAACCGGCGCGGTTTCCGGCGCCGGCTTGGCTCTCCGGGCCTGCTCGAACGAAACTGCCATGGGCTTTCTCCCGGATTGACGCGACTGTCGCGCCCGCGCCGTGGCGCTGTTGGTGACGCTTGGCCTCCACCACCCGCTTTGCAGCCGGTTTCCGGCCCGGCATGTCCGCAGGACATGCTTTTGCGGAAGGCGGAAGTCCAGTATGTTTGCCGAAATGCCGCTCGACAATCGCACGGTAGACAAATTCGCGGCCTTGCCGCCTGCCTTGGTTTTCTCCGGCCGCTTGAAACGTCACCGCGGGCGAAACGACTTATTGTTTCGTCGCGGCTGATGGTTTTGTAACATTGAACCCAAGATACGTCAATATGGCTGACATAAATTTCTCACGGCCATCGCCCGGGCCTGATTCGAGGCCAGCTGAAGGGCGGTCGCACCCTCCCCGTGCCGGCGATTTGCGCTGGGATATCATCGAGCTGTTGTTCTTTGCCTACCGGGATTTCGTCGGCGATGCCGATCACGAGCTGGAGGCTTTCGGGTTCGGGCGCGCGCATCACCGGGTGCTGCATTTCGTCCACCGCTATCCCGGCTTGAAAGTGGCCGACCTGTTGGACGTGCTGCGCATCACCAAGCAGTCGCTGGGACGAGTGCTCAAGCAATTGCTCGATCAAGGCTATATCGTGCAGAAGACCGGCAACAACGACCGGCGGCAGCGCCTTCTTTTTGCCACCGCAAAGGGCGAGGCGCTTGTCGCAAAGCTCGCGGGCCTGCAGACCGACCGTATCAACCGCGCGCTGCGCGACATCGGATCATCGGGCGCGGATACCGTCCGCCAGTTCCTGCGCGCGATGATCGACCACGACGATCCTGACAAGGTGCTGGAAACGATCCTGAGAGCCGGCAACGCAACCGCAAAGGAGTGATCGTGCCCTTCGCTGCAACAATTGCCCGCACCCCGACGCAACCGGCCGACGACGCCCCGCATCTCCTGCTGGTCGATGACGACCGCCGCATCCGCGATCTGTTGTCGCGCTTTCTGACCGGCGAGGGCTATCGCGTCACCACCGCGATGAGCGCCAGCGACGCCCGCGCCAAGCTGCTCGGCCTGCATTTCGATCTGTTGATCCTCGACGTGATGATGCCCGGCGAGACCGGGTTCGACCTGGCCCGCTTCATCCGCGCATCATCGTCGGTGCCGATCATCATGTTGACGGCGCGCCATGAAGCGGAAGCCCGGATCGAGGGCCTGCAGATCGGCGCTGACGATTACGTCGCCAAGCCGTTCGAGCCGCGCGAACTGGTGTTGAGAATAGCCAACATCCTCAAGCGCACCGCGCCGCCGCCGGTGACGGCGCTGGAACAGGTCGCGTTCGGTCCCTACGTCTACCATCTCGACCGCGGCGAACTGCGCCAGGGCGAGGAAGCCGTCCATCTCACCGACCGCGAGCGCGAGATGCTGCGCATTCTCGCGGTGACGCCGGGCGAGACCGTGCCGCGCAGCGCCCTGACCGGCGAGGGCACTGTCAACGAGCGCGCAGTCGACGTGCAGATCAACCGGCTGCGGCGCAAGATCGAACGCGATCCCGCCAATCCGCTGTTTCTGCAAGCTGTACGCGGCATCGGCTATCGCCTGGTCGCGTCGCCCTGAGTAAATCCGGATGAGCACCCTCGACACCGGCCTGACGCTGATCCGCACCGCCGCGGGCCGCGTCTCCGCGGCCAATGGCTGGATGGGCAACGCGTTCAAGAGCTGGATGCCGACCGGCCTCTATGCCCGCGCGCTCCTGATCATGATCGTGCCGATGGTGGTGCTGCAGACGGTGGTGGCGTTCGTGTTCATGGAGCGGCACTGGAACACGGTGACGCGGCGGCTGTCTGCGGCCGTGGTGCAGGACATTGCCGGTCTGATCGACGTCTACAAGATCTATCCGCAGGACAAGGACCGGGCGCAGCTGCGCCGCATCGGACAGCGGCTGCAACTGGTGGTGGATTTCCTCCCTGTCGGCGACATGCCCCCGCCGGGGCCAAAACCGTTCTTCTCGCTGCTCGACCAGACGCTTTCGCTGCAGCTTGGTCGGCAGATTGCAAGACCGTTCTGGATCGATACCGTCGGCCGCTCCAATCTGGTGGAAATCCGCATCCAGCTCGACGACGCCGTGATGCGCATCTTCGCCCAGCGCAGCGCCGCCTATGCCTCGAATTCGGAGATCTTTATCTTCTGGATGCTGGGGACATCGTCGATTCTGCTGATCGTCGCGGTCCTGTTCCTGCGCAACCAGATCAGGCCGATCCTGCGTCTGGCCGACGCCGCCGAAAGCTTCGGCAAGGGCCGCGAGGCGCCGAATTTCCGTCCCCGCGGCGCGCGGGAAGTGCGCCGTGCCGCGCAGGCGTTCCTGGAGATGAAATCGCGCATCGAGCGCTCGATCGAACAGCGCACCGCGATGCTGGCCGGGGTGTCGCACGATCTGCGCACCATCCTGACCCGCTTCAAGCTCGAACTGGAGCTGATCGGCGACAGTCCCGAGGTCGACGGCATGCGCAAGGATGTCGATGAGATGTCCGGCATGTTGGAGGACTATCTCGCCTTCGCGCGCGGCGACAGCGGCGAGCAGGCGCAGCCGACCGACATGGCGCTGGCGCTCGAGGAGTTGCGCAGCGACGCCGAGCGCCACGGCCACGCCGCGACGGTAGCGTTTCACGGCCTGCCTGTCGTGACGGTGAAGCCGGCGTCGTTCAAGCGCTGCCTCGCCAATCTGGTATCCAATGCAGCGCGGCACGCCGGCGCGATTTCAATCACTGGCCACCGCGATCACCGCTATCTCACGATCACCGTCGACGACGACGGTCCCGGCATTCCGCAGGAGATGCGCGAGGAAGTGTTCAAGCCGTTCCTGCGGCTGGACGACGCCCGCAACCAGGATGAGGGCGGCACCGGGCTTGGGCTTGCCATCGCCCGCGACATCGCGCGCTCGCATGGCGGCGACATCATGCTCGGCGACAGTCCGATGGGCGGCCTTCGCGCCACGGTGCGGATACCGGTGTGACGGCGATCGCGCCGGCGCCTGTCAGATCGGATGGTTCGGTTCAGGACGGCCGGTTCAGTACAAGGTGCGGAGCGGCAGCTCGGTGGCGCCATAGGGCACCCAGCGGCAGGCGAAGGAAATGTAGCCGCCGTATTGAGGATCGACGGAGAGAAATTTCACCACCTTGCCGTAAGCCGCGCAGTGAGCCACCGCGAGCTGGCGCGCATCGGTCTGGACCGCCAGCGGATAGGCGATAATGCCCCCGGTGTCGTTGCCCTTGAACGGCGGCACGTGGCCGGCCCGCGCCGGCGCGCATGCCAGCATCCCGCACACGGCCAGCAGGCCCACAACCCCCATCATTCGCATCGCCGACTCCATTTCGCCCGGCGCGACCTTAGAGCGCATCCGCTGCCGTGGAAAGAACGGCCGATGGTTTGACACGCAGTTCTCGCCGAGTGTTGCCGCGCTGCACTTGACCTCACCTGGGCTTAGCGGCACCGTTCGCGTCGGATGATCCGGCGGATTCCCATGCGCGACCTCTTTCCATCCCTGAAACGACTCGGTCTTGGCGCCGCGTTTGGCGTCCTGTTCGGCGTGTTCGGCTTTGGCCAGCCGGCCGAGGCCGCCTATCCCTGGGAGCTGAATTTCTGGCTGTCCGGCCCGCGCTATGACGGGCGGGTGGCCGAATGCGAGCGCGTGCTGGGCACGATCAGCAACCAGTTCCGGGAAAAAGAAAGCAGGTTCTGGAATTCTGCGTTGCAGATCACGGCCTATGGCCAGATCCATGAAACCGCGTTCCGGCCCTGGCAATCCGACAACATTCCGCGCCGCTATTGCAGCGCCGATGTGCTCCTGAACGACGGCACGCTGCACGCCGTGCATTACTCGATCATTGAGGACGGCGGCTTTGCCGGCTTCGGCCAGGGCGTCGAATGGTGCGTGACCGGACTCGACCGCAACTGGGCCTATAACCCACGCTGCAAGGCCGCCCGGCCCTGATTTCCCGGACCCGTTTCAACCCCGCCAGCCTGTTCTCGGGACGGTCTCCTTCCTTATTTTGTTCTTGAAATGTTCCGGCCGCCTGCTAGGCTCGCTCATTAGTCCAGTTTGGGGGCGTCGCCATGTTTTGTTTTCCCTGGAGCTTGGTTTCACGGCTGTTGAGCGCGTTTGGCCTGCTGGTTTTCGCGGTCCTGAACGGTACCGTGAGCACGGCGTCGGCGCAGGATCGCCGGCAGAATGCGCCTGGCGAGTTCGATTTTTACGTGCTGTCGCTGTCATGGTCGCCCTCCTTTTGCGAGCAGGCGTCGGAGCGCGGCAATGGCGGGCGCTCGCAGATCCAGTGCGGCGGGCGGCCGTATTCCTTCGTGGTGCACGGCCTGTGGCCACAATATGAGCGCGGCTTTCCCGACTATTGCCAGCGGCCATCGCCGCGGCTCGATCGCAATATCGTATCCTCGATGCTGGACCTGATGCCGGCGCCCGGGCTGATCTTC
>DASSGM010000018.1:0-12957 GCA_035693465.1 Bradyrhizobium sp.
GGCCTCCCTCTCAGTTTCGCAGAACCGGTGTTGCTGCTGGGCCTGTTGAGCCTGCCGGCGCTGTGGTGGCTGTTGCGGGTGATGCCGCCGCGACCGCGGCGCATAGAATTCCCGCCGACGCGACTGTTGTTTGACATCGCGCCGAAGGAAGAAACCCCCTCGCGCACGCCGTGGTGGCTGACGGCGTTGCGCCTGTTGGCCGCTGCACTGGTTATTCTGGCCGCTGCCGGACCGATCTGGAATCCGCAAACCGGTCTCGCCGGCACCAGCGCGCCGCTTGTGATCCTGCTCGACGACGGCTGGAGCGCGGCCTCGAGCTGGGACACAAGGATCAAGGCCGCGGACGAATTGATTGCCAATGCCGACAGCGACCGGCGCGGCGTTGCGCTCGTTCCGCTATCCGAGCCCGCGCGTGACATCACCTTGATGCCCGCGGGCAACGCCCGGGTCGCACTGCGCCAGCTTGCACCCAAACCCTATTCGATCGAACGGGTCGAAACCCTGCCCGCGGTCGAGCGCTTCCTAAAAGCAACCGGCAATTGCGAGATCGCCTGGCTGTCGGATGGCGTCGATACCGGGCGTGGACCGGAATTCCTCGAAGGCCTGAGCAAAACCATTGGGGATCGTGGCTTGACGATTTTTGACGGCGGCACTCCACCGCCACTCGCCCTGGCTGCAGCCGAAAACGCCGCGGCGAAGATGACCGTGAAGGTACTGCGCACCAATGGCGGCGTTGCCGCCGGGATTGTCCGCGCGATCGACGCAAAGGGCTCGCCGATCGGCGAAGCCCGCTATACCTTTGCGCCGCAGGCTCGCGAAACCGAAGCGGCCTTCGATCTTCCGGTCGAGCTGCGCAACGATATCGCGCGGCTGGAAATATCAGGCGAACGATCTGCCGGCGCGGTACAACTGCTCGACAAGCGATGGCGGCGGCGCGCGATCGGCATCGTCTCGGGATCGACCAATGAGACTGCGCAGCCGCTGCTTGCATCGACGTTCTATCTCACCCGCGCGCTGGCGCCGTTCGCCGATGTGCGGCTTGGTGATCGCGGCGCGCCACAACAGGCGATCACGCAATTTCTCGACCAGAAACTGCCGATGATCGTGCTCGCAGATGTCGGCACCCTGTCGCCCGAGATTCGCGAACGTCTGGCTGCGTGGATCGAGCAAGGCGGAGTGCTGGTGCGTTTTGCCGGCCCGCGACTGGCACAGGCGGATGACGACCTGGTGCCGGTGAAGCTGCGCCGCGGCGGACGCATCCTGGGCGGCAGCCTCACCTGGGAAAAGCCGCAGCACCTCGCTTCCTTCACCGCCGACGGACCGTTCGCCGGTCTTGCCGTGCCAAAGGACATCACCGTGAACCGGCAGGTGCTCGCCGAGCCGGACGCGGTGCTGGCGACGAAAAGCTGGGCCTCGCTGGAGGATGGAACGCCGCTGGTAACCGGCGAACATCGCGGCAAGGGTGTGGTAAGCCTGTTTCATGTCAGCGCCGACATGCGCTGGTCCGATCTGCCGATGTCCGGCTCCTTCGTCGAGATGCTGAGAAGGATCGTCGACATGTCCGGCTACACGTCCAGTCCGGGACCGGGCGTTGCCGGCGAGGCGAAGGCCGAAACGGTGGCGCCGCTGCGTACGCTGGACGGTTTCGGCGCGTTCGGACCGCCGCCGTCGACGGCGAAACCGATGCCCGTGGATTTCCGCGATCGCGCGACCTCGGAGCATCCGCCCGGATTCTACGGTCCTGCCGACGGTCCTCTAGCGGTCAATACGTTGGCGGCCGCGGATCGCATCGCGCCGCTCGATGCTTCGGCCTTGCGCGCGCAGCATGCGAGCTACACCAATGCCGAACCGCGCGATCTGCGCGGCATCCTGTTGTCCTCGTCCTTGGCATTATTCCTGATCGATGCAATCGTGGTCGCTCTGCTCGGCGGCGGCCTCGCGGCGTTGCTGAGACGCCGCCCCGCGCCGGCTGCATTGGCGCTGGTATTCGTCTTCTCCACGATGTTGGCCGCGCCGCAGCCGTTGCGTGCCGACAACGACGACGATTTCGCCATCAAGGCGGTGTCGCAAACCCGGCTGGCCTATGTCGTCACCGGCAATTCCGACGTGGATTCGATCGTCAAGGCCGGCATGTCCGGACTAACCTTGTTTCTCGCCCAACGCACGGCGCTGGAGGCCGGCGACCCCGTCGGCGTTGATCCCGCCCACGACGAACTGGCTTTCTTTCCGCTGATCTACTGGCCCGTCATGCCAGGAGCCCCGAAGCCGCCGCAAGACGCAATCAATCGCATCGACGCCTACATGAAACAGGGCGGCACCGTGGTGTTCGATACCCGCGATGCAATCGAGGCGCCGCCCGGGGACGGGGGCGCATCGCAAACGCCGGGAATGCAGGCTTTGCGCAATATCCTCTCCTCGCTTGACGTTCCCGAGCTTGAGCCGGTGCCGCGCGAACACGTGATGACCAAGACGTTCTATCTGCTGCGCGATTTTCCCGGCCGATTCACCACCGGGCAGACCTGGGTTGAGACATTGCCGCGCGATGATGACGACGAAGCCGCATCCCGGCCGGCGCGGGGCGGAGACGGCGTCTCGCCGATCATCATCACCTCCAACGATCTCGCCGGCGCCTGGGCGCTACGCCCGGATGGCCAGCCAATGCTGCCGCTCACTCCCGGCGAACCACGGCAGCGCGAGTTCGCCTTCCGCGCCGGCGTCAACATCGTGATGTATACGTTGACCGGAAACTACAAGGCCGACCAGGTGCATGCGCCAGCGCTGATCGAGCGGCTGGGGCAGTAGGGTCACGACATGCAGTATGGCATCGCCTTTACACCGCTGGTCCCCTCGCTTGTGCTTTGGCTCGCACTTGCTGCCATCGCAGTGATCGCGGCATTGCTGCTGCTCGGGCGGGCACGCGGCGCGGCGGTGCGCGTGACGGCGCTGGCCCTTATCCTGCTGGCGCTCGTCAATCCGTCATTCACCCGCGAGGACCGCGAGCCGTTGTCGTCGGTGGCGGCCGTCGTGATCGACAAGAGCCCGAGCCAGAATTTCGGCGAGCGCACCCGCGAGACGCGGGAAGCGCAGGAGGCACTGGTCGACAGCCTCAAGAAGATCAGGGGGCTGGAGGTGCGCGTCGTCGAAGCAGGTCAAGCCGACGGCGAGACCGATGGCACCCGGTTATTCGGCGCGCTGTCCTCGGCGCTGTCAGATGTTCCGATCGATCGCGTCGCCGGTGCTTTCCTGATCACCGACGGGCGCGTGCATGACATCCCTGCAAACGCCGCGGCGCTTGGATTTCAGGCCCCGGTGCACGCCCTGATCACCGGTCGCAAGGACGAACGCGATCGTCGCATCGCGATCACGGCGGCACCCCGTTTCGGCATCGTCGGACAGGTCCAGACCATTACCTACCGGCTTGACGATCAGGGCGTCAGCGGCGAGCGCGCCAAGGTCGCGGTGCGCCGCGACGGCGAGGTGATCAACGAGCGCACGGTACTGAGTGGTCAGACCGTCAATATCGACATCGATATCAAGCACGCCGGACCGAACATCGTCGAGATCGAGGCGTCCCCGCTCGACAACGAGCTGACACCGGTCAACAACCGCGCGGTGGTTGCGATCGACGGGGTGCGCGACAAGTTGCGGGTGCTGTTGGTCTCCGGCGAGCCGCATTCGGGGGAACGCACCTGGCGCAACCTGTTGAAATCCGACGCCAGCGTCGATCTCGTGCATTTTACAATTCTGCGCCCCCCGGAAAAGCAGGACGGCACGCCGATCAACGAATTGTCGCTGATCGCGTTTCCAACGCGCGAACTGTTTCAGCAGAAGATCAACGAGTTCCAGCTGATCATCTTCGACCGCTACGCGCGGCAGGGCGTGCTGCCGATCGCGTACTTCGACAACATCGCGCGTTATGTGCGGGCGGGCGGCGCGGTCCTGGTTTCGGCCGGCCCCGATTACGCCTCCACCACCAGCATCTGGCGCACCCCGCTGGACTCGGTGTTGCCGGCAGAACCCGTCGGCGTCACCGAGAAACCGTACTACGCGCACCTAAGCGACATCGGCAAACGCCATCCGGTAACGCGAGGGCTGGAAGGCTCCGGCACCGAGCCGCCGCACTGGAGCAGGTTCTTTCGCACCGTCGAGACGCGCAATGCGACCAGCTCTCCGGTGATGACCGGTGTCGATGGAAAACCGCTGCTGCTGCTGTCGCGATTTGGCGAGGGCCGCGTCGCCTTGTTTCTCACCGACCATATCTGGTTGTGGGCTCGCGGCTATGAGGGGGGCGGGCCGCATCTCGACCTGTTGCGGCGAACCTCGCATTGGCTGATGAAGCAGCCCGACCTCGACGAAGAAGCGCTGCGCCTGCAGGTCCAGGGGCACGATCTCGTCGTGCTGCGCCAAACCATGGCGGACAGCGTCGCGCCGGTGACGGTGACATCGCCAACCGGCGCCACGCGCGAATTGACGCTGAGCCCCAGCGAACCCGGAACCTGGCGTTCGACGATCGCTGCGAACGAACTTGGTCTGTGGCAGGCAACCGATGGCACGCTGAAGGCCTTGATCAATGTCGGCCCGACTAACCCCAAGGAATTTTCGGAAGTCACCTCCACCACCGAGATGTTGAAACCGCTGGCACAAGCCACCGGCGGCGACGCAAGGCGCGTCATGGATGGCTCCAGCCTTGACATGCCGCGCATCGTGCCGGTGCGTGCATCCAGCATTTTTCACGGCGATGGTTGGATGGGCGTGAAGATGCGCGATGCGAGCGTCGTCAGAGGCGTCGGCGTGCTGCCGCTGTTCGCCGGCCTGATCGGCTTGCTGCTCTTGCTTGGCGCGTTCGCCGCGACCTGGCTGCGCGAGGGACGCTGATCGCAATTGAAGCCGCCTGGCTCGGCGTGGCGTAAATCACACACCGCTTCCGAATTCTGCCGACGCGCGGATGGAGCACGGTTGACACCCTGCGCCGATCCCGGTGATGTAACATTATAACATCGGGGCGGCCGAGTTACCTTGGTCTCCGGCGATGCGGGCGTCCATCGACATGAAGTGGTTGCGGTCGAACATCAAGCATGGCTCGCGGCTCGCGCTGTTTGCGCTGGCTCTGCAGTTTGCGCTTTCGTTCGGGCATTTCCACGGAGGCGCTGTGCAGGCGGCATCGGCTGTTCAATCAGGCTCCGCCAACAGCCTGTCCGCAGCCGATATGGCAAGCGAGTATGCGCAGCAGCAGCCTGCGTCCAACCACGATTCCGACCAACAACCGGGTGACGTTTGCGCGATCTGCGCCGTTCTCGCGCTGGCGAACACGATGCTGTTTGCGACGCCACCGCTGCTGTTGCTTCCGCAAGCGATCGAAATTTTGTACCTGAGCACTGACGCCGGGTTCATCCATCTGAACTCCGCCCGCATTGCTTTCCAGCCGCGCGCTCCTCCCGTCTCCTGACATCGATAGCTCGATGATCCCATCGGATTCGCCGCCTCATGCTCGGCGATCCGTTCGGGAGAATTGCAATCGGTCCGTCGCACATCGACGGCAAGCGCTTCCAAATTCGTTGACGATGACGATATGGCGGCGGCTTTTATCGGGATATGTCCATGGCGTTTTTTACGAGACGGGCTTTCCAGATCAGCAGCGCGAGTTGGCTGCTGCTGTGCGGAATGGGTAGCAGTGCAATGTCTCAGGATGCCGGTTCGTCGACCGCCACCCAGCTTCCCGGAATCACGGTGACCTCGCCAAGTCCGATCGTGCGGCGAAACATCGTTCCGTCGCGAACACCGGTGCGCGTCGCCCGCACGGTCCCCAACCGCAACCGCGCCCCGACGCCGGCGCCAGCGCCGCAAGCCCAGCCGACGCCGCCCGCAGCCACGCTGCAGCAGGGCGTGCTGCCGATCGTGACCGATCAATTTGCAACGGTCACGGTGGTGCCGAACGAGGAAATCCGCCGCGAGGGTGGCGCTCAGCTTGGCGATCTCTTGTTTTCCAAGCCTGGCATTACCGGTTCGAGCTTCGCGCCGGGCGCCTCGAGCCGGCCGATCATCCGGGGGCTCGACGTCAATCGCGTCGGCATCATCGAAAACGGCGTCGCCGGCGGCGGAGCCTCCGATCTCGGCGAAGATCACTTCGTCCCGATCGATCCGGTGGCGACAAACCAGATCGAAGTGATACGGGGACCGGCCGCGCTGCGCTACGGATCGACATCGATCGGCGGCGTCGTCAGCGCCAGCAACAACCGCATCCCTGACGCGCTGCCTTCATGCCCGGCCGCGCCGTTCCAGACTTATGGGCTGCCGGTCAAGGCGCCGCTCGCAAATGTGCAGTCGCCAGGATGCGTGACCGCCGAAACTCGAACGGCCATCAGCACGGTTGATCGCGGCGTCGAAAGCGGCGTCCTGCTCGATGCGGGCGGAGGGAATTTCGCACTTCACGCCGACGCCAATGGCCGCACGACCAGCGACTACCAAATCCCGAGCTATCCGTATCTGTTCGATCCCACCAAGCCGTTCAACGGCCGCCAGCCGAATTCGGCGACGCGAACGGACGGCGCCTCGATCGGCGGCTCGTATATCTTTGATGGCGGGTTTATCGGCGCGGCGATCACGCAGAACGACGCGCTGTACCACATCCCCGGCATCGATGGCGCCGATCACCAGACCCGCATCGACGCGCATCAGACCAAGATCACTGCCAAAGGGGAATATCGGCCGGAAGCGGCGGCGATCGACGCCATACGGTTCTGGGCCGGCGCTACCGACTACAGGCACAACGAGATTGGCCTTGCAGATCCCGCCGACCCGACCACGCTCGGCGTGCGGCAGACCTTTACCAACAAAGAGCAGGAAGTCCGGGTTGAAGTCCAGTTGATGCCATTCAACGCCCGCTTTGCGACGGTGACCACCGCGTTCGGCCTGCAGGCCGGGCATCAGGAACTGACCGCGCCGAGCCCGGACGACCCCGGCACGCTATTCAACGGGCTGTGGGACCCGAACCGTAACACCCGCGAAGCAGGCTACGTGTTCAACGAGCTCAAACTCACCGAGACGACCAAAGCCCAGATCGCCGGCCGGATCGAGCATGTCGACCTGAGCGGATCGACGCCGGATTTTCCGGGGGACTTTCTGCCCGACGGCAATCCGCAAGGCAGCATCGCGCGAAATCTGCACTTTATGCCGAAGAGCGGCAGCATCGGGTTGATCCAGAACCTTCCCTACGATCTCGTTGGCAGCATCACGGCCCAATATGTCGAGCGCGCGCCAAAACCGGCGGAATTATTCTCTCGCGGCGCACATGACGCGACCGCGACATTTGACATCGGCAATCCGAACCTGACCATCGAGACCGCCAAATCGGTCGAGATCGGACTGCGCAGGGCTACCGGGCCGCTGCGTTTCGAAGCAACGGCGTATTACACCCGCTTCCACAACTTCATCTTTCGGCGGCTGACCGGGGTGATGTGCGATGGCGATTTCGAATCCTGCGGCACCCCCGACGCCGAACTCCACCAGGCTGTGTATTCGCAACGCGACGCGATCTTCCGCGGCGGCGAATTCCAGAGCCAGCTCGACGTCGCGCCCTGGCTGGGCGGCATTTGGGGCGTCGAGAATCAGTTCGATATTGTTCGCGCCACCTTCACCGATGGCACCAACGTGCCGCGGATTCCGCCGGTGCGCGTCGGCGGCGGCGTGTTCTGGCGCGACACCCATTGGCTGATGCGCGTCAACTATCTGCATGCGTTCGCGCATACCGATGTCGCCGCCGTCGCCGAAACGCCGACCGCCGGCTATAATCTCCTGAAGGCGGAAGTCAGCTACAAGACCAAGCTCGATTCGTCCTGGTTCGGCGCGCGCGAAATGATCGTCGGCCTGGTCGGGAACAATCTGCTGAATGAGAATATCCGCAATTCGGTGTCCTACACCAAGGACGAGGTCCTGCTTCCGGGCCTCGGCATTCGGGCGTTTGCCAATCTGAAATTCTAGCAGCGTGGCCTGCCTCCCCCGCTTGGGGAGCGAGGTGACACGCCGCCGAGGCACGCCGATTCTATTTCGCCATGCTCCAGTCCGGGCGGATCGCACCGGAAACATCGGTGAACGCGCCGTCGACGAGCTCGACCACCAAGAGGCGGCCATAGTCCACCGGTCCCGGCATGATTGCCCGTCCCTTCGGGATGACCTTGAAGCCGGTGCGGCTGTAATAGGACTCGTCGCCAACCAGCACCACGAGGCGATGTTCCCTTGCTTTGGCTTCCTTCAGCGCCCGATCCAGCAGCGCGCGGCCGACGCCGCGGCCGCGGAACGGCGGCTCGACTGTCAGCGGCCCCAGCAGCAGAGCCTTGGTGTCGCCAATCAGAATCGGCAATTGCCGCACCGAGCCCACAAGCAGCGTGCCGATCCGCGCCGTGAACGACAGATCGAGCAGGTGATCCACATGTTCGCGGAGCCGATAGGCGCTGAGCACGAAGCGGCCGGGCCCGAACGTTCGCTCATGCAGGCGTTCGATCGCCTGCGCATCGTTGGCGGTTTCGGGCAGTATTGTGAGAGAGAGGTGGCTCATGGATGTCAGCGGGATAGCATCTGCCGGAGACGCGGTCCATCGACCAGGCACTGCCAGATTTCGAACCGCACTAGTTTTTGCTCATTGGGGCTTGCGACAGATAGGCCAGTAACTTCATCTCGCGGCGGCCGCGTGTCACCGTATCGAGCACCAACCCCGACGAGACCGACAGCATAGCCAAAATCATCAGGCCCATCGACAGAACCGCCGTCGGCAGACGAGGAACAATGCCGTGCTCGAGATAGGTGATGATAACGGGTATCGCGAGGCCGATCGAAACCAGCGTCAGAAAAATTCCGATCGCGGTGAAAAACCGCAACGGCTTTTCGGAGCGATAGAGTTTCAGGATGGTGCCGAGAATTCGGAAGCCGTCGCGCCACGTGTTGAGCTTGCTGAACGATCCCTCCGGCCGGGCATAATAGGGAGTCTCGATCTCGGCCACCGGCAGCGCCAGTTCAAGCGCGTGGACGCTGAGCTCGGTTTCGATCTCGAAACCATCGGACAGCACCGGAAAGGATTTTACGAAACGGCGCGAGAATACCCGGTAGCCGGAAAGAACATCCTTGAAGACCTGACCGAACACCGACGAGAGAAAGCTGGTCAGCATCCAGTTGCCGGTGCGATGGCCGCGCCGATAGGCCGTCGCCGCCTGATCGACGCGCAGGCCCACCACCATGTCGAGACCCTCCGATAGCAGCGCATCGATCATGCGCGGCGCGCTGGCGGCGTCATAGGTCGCATCGCCATCGACCAGCACATAGATATCGGCGTCGATATCGGCGAACATCCGCCGCACCACATGACCCTTGCCCTGGCGGCGCTCGCTGCGCACCTGTGCGCCGGCGGCCCGCGCGACCGCAATGGTACGATCGGTGGAATTGTTATCGTAGACGAAGATTTCGGCCGAAGCCAGCGCTTTACGGAAATCGGCGACCACCGTTGCGACTGCGGCTTCCTCGTTGAAGCATGGCACCAGGACGGCAATCCTGATCGATGATGGTGTCATTGCTGAACCGTATGCCTAACCAAGCCCCTAGGCGCCATTGCCAATCTCGCAATCAGGCTTTGATGGGTTTTCGAAGTTCAATGTCATCCCGAATGGCTTCCCGCTGTGGAATCAGCGTTGCGAACAGCAAAGTCCAAAGCGAAAGTATCCCGATGGGAATTGTATAGTACGGAGTAAAAACCGGGTGGGTCATGAAGAAAATCAGGTTCACCACAAGATTTGCAGCGACGACCAGAGCGAGCTGTCTTATTCCGTTCTGATCGCTCCAACGCAACATCATGGCGCTCCACGCAGCTGCAATGATCAGCAATCCGAACTGCAGGTCGCCGGCGTAGGCCCAAAGCACGCCGGAGTTCAATTCCGGCGGCGCCACATCAGCCCCGCCATAGGTGGTTGCGAACGGACTTCCGGCATTGATCGCATTCGCGACTAGCGTCGGAGCAATTCCGATCAGGAATGCCATGCCAAACAACAAACCTGGCAAGGCCGTTTCTATTTTCCGAGAGGTCACGAATGAGACGAGGAAGAACCCAAAATATCCGGCCGAGAGAAACAGGTTTGCCAGCCGGAAATTGACCGCCAGACCGAGAAGAAGGCCGACCAATACTGTCAGCACAAGCCGCCGTTTCCGCCCTTCGCTGGCAAAGAGCTTTGCAGTCAGAAAGCCTGCGGCGGCGCAGATCATCATCGTCGGCGCCATTGAATAGCTCGCCTTGGTCGGGTTGATCATCAGGTACAGGGCTGCGTCGCCGAAGGCAGCCACGAGAGCGAGAGAAAGCAAGCTCGACGCATATAGCGCCGCGGCAAGGGCAAAGCCAAAGGCCACCAGCGATGTCAGGACATACAGCAGAATGACCTGCGACCCTTCAGGAAACAACGCCAACACAAAGCCCGTCCCCGGCGGATACTGTATCACCAGCTTTTTTGTCGCCGGGATTAAAGTGTGACACGGGGCGGTCGTTGGATCGTTCCAGGTCGGGAAGTCGATTTGCTTTAGTTTGCTCGAAAAATAATGGTCGTCTTCGAGCAAAATGTTCGTATCCAAACCATGCAGGCCCGACTTCTGAAAAAGATGAGCCTGCCGCAGATAGCAGAGGTCGTCATAGACTCCACGGATTTCATTCCAACCGGAGATCGACCAAAGGTTGCTGACCAGCACCACGAGCAATCCGAAGCCGCAAAGAACCTTCAGATAGCGCATCGTTTTGTCCTGGCGCATGGTGGTCTCAGTGTCTTGTCGCCAAATCCGGGGAAACCCGCAAGGGTTTAGCGCCAGGTCGCAATCGGCGCTCGGCCTTCAAGCACTTCTGATATCCGCAGGCGCGTGCCCTCGGTTGTGTCAGCCGGAAGCGCGTCCGCATCGAAGAAGCCGCAAGCGACGATCTCATGGTTGGGCTCGGGCAGGCGATCCTGACGAAAATACCTGATCAGGTAGACCGCGACGTGATCCCGGCGGGAGACGTGGCTGTTGAAGAACAGACCGTGCAGGGCCGGCTCGCCCGAAAGTTCGATTCCTGCCTCCTCGGCCAACTCGCGATGCAAGGCATCGCGAAATGTTTCGCCGACTTCGACGCCACCTCCCGGCAGGTGCCAGCCGCTGACGTAGCTGTGCTTGACCAGAAACACGCGGTTCTCGTCGTTCAACACCACGGCGCGGACCCCAAGTGTCATGCCGCGGGCGAAGCGCCAATAGAAATGAAAAATCCGCCGCAGCAGCGGCTCCAAACCCTTTCCGAGATCGTGCAGGTTCATCGCTATCGAACTCTTGAAAATCCGGATATCGCGTTTGATCCTTGCGCTTGGGCGGCCCGCTTGCCAATAGATGACGGATTGGCTGGATATCAAGAGATGATCGTGCAGCGCCTTTACCTTGACGGCAACAGAAGTGGATGCAGGTGATGGCAGGATTTACTCTGGCGCACCTGTCCGATCCGCACCTGGCTCCGCTGCCCGCGGCGCGGCTGCGCGACCTCGCCGGCAAGCGCGCCTTCGGCTATCTCAATTGGACCCGCAACCGCCACAAATTCCATCGCCGCGACGTGCTCGACGCACTGGTGTCGGATATGCAGGCGCAATCCCCGGATCACATCGCGATCACCGGCGATCTCGTCAACCTCGCGCTGGAAGCGGAGTTTGCGCCCTCGCGGGCCTGGTTGGAGAGCGTCGGCGCTCCGGATCGGGTCACCGTGATTCCCGGCAATCATGACGCCTATGTTCGTGCCACCCGGCATCGCTTCGCCGAGGCCTGGGGACACTATTTTGACGGCGACGACAGGCGCGACCGCGGCGTGGCGTTTCCATCGCTGCGCCGGCGCGGACCGCTGGCCCTGATCAGCGTGTCGTCGGCGGTCCCGACGCCCCCGTTGATGGCGACGGGACGGCTTGGGCGCACCCAGCTGGATGCGCTCGAACGCATGCTGGCGAGACTGTCTCCCGAGCAGGCGTTTCGTGTACTCTTGATTCATCATCCACTGCATTCGGATTCGCGGGTCAAGCGGTTGACCGATTCATCCAAATTGCGCGCGCTGCTGAAGCAACACGGCGTCGAATTGATCCTGCACGGGCATGATCACGTTCATTCGACGATATGGGTCGACGGGCCGAAGGGGTCCATACCCGCGATCGGCGTGCCGTCGGCATCCGCGGTCGCGCACGGTCGCTATCCGGGCGCGGCGTACAATCTGTTTTCAATTGAGCGCGACGGTGATGCGTGGCGGTGCGAGCAGACGGTGCGCGGCATGGACGATAAACTGCGCGTTCATGAATTGCGGCAAACGCGGTTGTCGTAGCGCTAAAGCGCGATGGGATTTAGTCGAACCGCCATCGCGCTTTAGGTTTTTGATTGAGCATGATCTTTTCGGAAAACCGCTACACAATTTTCCGGATCATGCTCTAATGCGGCGCGTCGGGATGCCAGCCGATCACCGCAAGCATGACGAAAAATCCAATCACATAGGCGGCGGCAACGTGCCAGCCCTGGCTGACCCATCGTCCCGCGGACTTGGCCTCCGGATACATATTGGATAGCGCCACGCCGGCGGAAGAGCCGAACCAGATCATCGATCCGCCGAACCCCACGCCATAGGCGAGATAGCCCCAGTCGTAGCCGCCCTGCTTCAGCGCCAGTGCCGTAAGCGGGATATTATCGAAAACGGCAGAGACAAAGCCTAGTCCAAGCGCCGTCTGCCACGAGGCGACCGGCAGTTTCTCGACCGGCATCATCGAAGCCGCGGTCACCAGCGAGAGAAGAAAAATAGTACCCTTGAAGGTCTCCGGCATCACCGACCAGTCGGGAGCCCGCAATCCTGCGGTCAGCAGGATAATTGCCCAGACTGCGAGTCCGATCACAGGGATGGTGTCGAGAAGGGCCGGAAACTTCAGGTTTGCGGTTATGTTGGCG
>DASSGM010000019.1:0-7510 GCA_035693465.1 Bradyrhizobium sp.
CGCGCGGCCATGGCTGTCGGAGAGGAAGCTGGTCGAGCGCTCGTCGGTCCATTTCACCGGGCGGCCCAGTGCCTTGGCTGCATGCAGGATACAGAGATATTCGGGATAGTTGATGTTCTTCATGCCGAACGAGCCGCCGACATTCGGGGTCAGCAGGTGAACCTTCTCGTTTGGAACCTTCAGGATGTTCCTGGCGAGATTCATGTGGTTGCCGGCGACGCCCTGGGTCGGCACCTGGATGGTGTAGCGCTCGCTCGCTTTGTCGTAGGACGCAAGGCCGGCGCGCGGCTCCATCGCCACCACGGCGACGCGCGTGTTGGTGATATCAAGTTTTGTGACATGCGCGGCGCTAGCGAAGGCAGCGTCGACCTTGGCGGCGTCGCCATAGTGATAGTCCAGCGCCACATTGTTGGGGATGTGATCGTAGAGCTGCGGCGCGCCGGGCTTTGTCGCTTGCTCAGGCTCGGTGACGGCGGGCAGCAGATCGATATCGACCACAACGGCCTCTGCCGCATCGCGCGCCTGCGCCAGCGTCTCGGCAACCACGAACGCCACGGGGTCGCCGACATAGCGTACCTTGTCGGTCATCAGCGCGGTACGGTTGGTCTGCAACAGCGGCGTGCCGTCACGGTTTTTCAGCGGCAGGCCGCAGGTGTAGGGGCCGTAATTGGAGGCGGCGAGGTCGGCGCCGGTCCAGACGCCAAGCACGCCTGGCATCGTTTTGGCGGCTGACGTGTCGATGCCGCGGATGATCCCGTGGGCATGGGTCGAGCGCACGATCCAGGCATAGGCCTGGCCGGGCAGATTGAAATCGTCGGTGTATTTGCCTTTGCCGCGCACCAGCGTGTCGTCTTCCTTGCGGCGGACCGGCTGCCCGACGCCGAATTTTTGCAGTGCGATAGCGTTTTCAAGAGCAGATGAGGAACTATGATCTTGCATTGAAAGACACCTGAAATGCCGGGTTTTTGCTGCGATTTTGCGGGCCGCATCCAGATAACGCAGCCCTATCCGAACGACAACGCCTGATTGGGCATGCTGCCATGTCAGGGCTGTTGCGCCGCGCTTCCGCGCTGCTAAAGTTTCCGTGAACGGAAATTCCTCGTCGGCCTCAATTGGCCGCGGAAAGACATTTTGAATGAATGAGGACACGCGGCTCCGCGATGGCCCTGTGGCGCGCGGAGACGGAGGCCAAAGGCCGCGTAGCGGCGACGGCCAGGTGCCGCGCAGTGGGCTGCAGGGGTCGGTCGCGCAAGCGTCGGCCGTGGCGACCGGCGTCTACGCCGCGCTGGACCTTGGCACCAACAATTGCCGCCTGCTGATCGCCTGCCCGACCGGCGACGGATTTCGCGTGGTCGATTCATTCTCGCGCATCATCCGGTTGGGAGAGGGCATTTCGGCCACCGGCTGCATCAGCGACGCCGCGATCGAACGCGCCATCGCTGCGCTCAGCATCTGCCGCGACAAAATCCACTTCAGGAAGGCAAAACGCCTGCGGCTGATCGCGACCGAGGCCTGCCGCGCGGCGTCGAACGCCGAGCGCTTCCGGGATCGGGTCGCGGCCGAGACCGGTATCCGGCTTGAAGTAATCGATCGCGAGACCGAGGCCGCACTCGCGGTGATCGGCTGCTCGCCGCTGCTTGATCCGCACGGTCGCGGCGCGATCCTGTTCGATATCGGCGGCGGCTCCACGGAGCTGGTTCGGATCGAGCGCGATCCGGACCAGCAATACGCAGCGCCCCGCATCAAGGCCTGGATGTCGATCCCGCTCGGCGTCGTCACCTTGGCCGAGCATTTCGGCGGCCGGGACGTCACGGCGCAATCCTACGCGCTGATGGTGCAGGAGGTCGCGCAATATGTCGCCCCGTTCGCATCCGAGCACGGCGTCGATCTCAGGAGCATGCACCTGCTCGGCACCTCCGGCACCGTGACCACGCTGGCCGGCGTCCATCTCAATCTGGCACGCTACGATCGCCGCCGGGTTGATGGCATCTGGATGGATGATGCCGATACCAGCGCGACCATCTCGCGCCTGCTCGGCATGAGCTATCAGGAACGCGCCAACAACAATTGCATCAGCGTCGAGCGCGCCGACCTGGTGCTGGCGGGCTGCGCCATCCTTGATGCGATCCGCAATGCGTTTCCGCTGCCGCGGCTGCGCGTCGCCGACCGCGGGCTGCGCGAGGGCATGCTGGTCGAGATGATGCGCGAGGACGGCGCGCTCGGCGGATGCCGATAGGCGCATCGGCAGGTGACGTGCTAGAGCCTGAATGATGGCGAAAGATAGCACGGGGCGGCTGCATGTTACGGTCAAGACCGGCGGCAAACGAAAACTGTCGTCAAAACTCTGGCTGGAGCGGCAGCTCAACGATCCCTATGTGGCGCAGGCCAGGCGCGAGGGATTGCGTTCGCGCGCGGCCTACAAGCTGATCGAAATCGACGACAAGTATCATTTTCTCAAACCGGGCATGTCAGTGGTCGATCTCGGTGCGGCGCCGGGCGGCTGGAGCCAGATCGTGGCAAAGCGTGTCGGCGCGGGCGACGGCAGGGGCAAGGTGGTCGCGATCGATCTCCTGGAGATGCCGGAGATCCCCGGCGTCAGCTTTGCGCAGCTCGATTTTCTCAGCGAAGATGCGCCGGGCAAATTGCTTGCCATGATGGGCGGTCGCGCGGATGTGGTGCTTTCAGACATGGCCGCCAACACCACCGGCCATCGCAAGACCGATCAGCTGCGAATTCTCGGCCTGGTCGAAGGCGCGGCTGCCTTTGCGTCCGATGTGCTCAATCCCGGCGGAACGTTTCTCGCAAAAGTATTTCAGAGCGGCGCGGACGCTGAGTTGCTGGCGCAGCTGAAGCGCGATTTTGCCAGTGTGCGTCACGTCAAGCCGGCCTCGAGCCGGCAGGATTCGTCCGAACGCTACCTGCTGGCAATGGGATTTCGGGGTCAGCGGGCGCAATAACGCTAAGGATTTTGCGACCTCTCACAGCCGCTGATCGCGGGCATCTTCGGTGGTTTCGCTGGCCGCCTTCGCTGCGGCTTTCGCCGCGCCCTTGCGGCTGGAGATCTCGACCGCCTTGCGCCCCGAAATCTCGTGGCCGGCATCGTCAGGCATTTGCCAGAAGAAATAGGCCGACACCGCGGAGATGATCGCGACCACGATGAACGCCGGCGGAAACTCCGCCGCGGTCAGTTCGCTGATGTGGCGCAGCATCATGGTGGCTTCCACCGAGAAGGCGCCCACGGCGACGCCGGCGGAAATCGCCAGCTGCTGGTTGACGCTGACCAAAGTGGTGGCGCGGCTCATTTGCGCCGGCTCGACCTCGGCATAGGCGACAGTGTTGATGGCGGTGAACTGCAGCGAACGGAAGAAGCCGCCGACCACCAGGATGATCATGATAAGCAAAAGCGGCGTTGCTGCCGTAAACAGCGCAGACGCTGCAAGAAACAGCGAACTCACGATCGCATTGACCACCATGATATTGCGGAAGCCGAAGGTCCGGATGATTCTTGCCGCCAGCGTCTTCATCCCCATCGCACCGACCGCCGAGGCAAACGTCACCAATCCGGATTGAAACGGCGACAGGCCGAACCCGACCTGCATCAACAGCGGCAGCAGAAACGGCAGTGCGCCGATGCCGAGGCGAAACAGAAATCCGCCGATGATGCTGGCGCGCAGCGTCGGCAGCCGCAGCAGTGAAAAATCGAGCACCGGCGATCCGGTTCGCCTGGCGTGGATCACATAGAGCGTCATCGAGATCGAACCGACCGCCACCAGCGCGACGACGATGGTCCACGGCAGGAGATTGAGGCCCGCGACCGAAAGCCCGAACGCGATGCCGCCAAGTCCTATTCCCGCGAGCAACAGCCCGTAGAGATCGAACCGTTCGGGATTCTCGCTGCGGATCGGGTCGATATAGCGCAGCGCCATGAAGATGCCGATCAAGCCGATCGGAATGTTGATCAGGAAGATCCAGTGCCAGGAGAAATAGGTGGTGATGAAGCCGCCGAGCGGCGGACCGATCACCGGTCCGACCAGTGCCGGCACGGTGACCCACGCCATCGCGTTGACCAACGCGCTCTTGTCGATGGAGCGCAGTAGCACCAGCCGTCCGACTGGCGTCATCATCGCACCGCCGGCGCCTTGCAGGATGCGGGCGATAACGAAATGGTTGACTGAGGACGACAGCGCGCAACCGATCGATCCGATCATGAAAACGAAAACCGCGAGACTGAAGACCATGCGGGCGCCAAAGCGATCGGCGGTCCAGCCGCTGGCCGGGATGAATACTGCGAGCGAGAGCAGATATGAGGTGATGGCGAGCTTCAGCGTCAGCGGGCTGGTGCCAATATCCGCCGCAATTGCCGGAAGCGACGTCGCGATCACGGTCGAATCCATGTTCTCCATGAACAGTGCGGTGGCCACGATGAGCGGGATCAGGCGTTCTTTTTTCATGGAGATTCGGGAAGAGATCAGGAGACAGGAGAACGGGCTGTATCATCCCGTTGCCCCACAGGCCATTGCGGAAGGCCGGAAACTACCTAAATCTGCGTGACAATTCCCGGAGGCCGCCGGAGATCAGACGATGATCTATGTCCTTGCCGCTTTGTTGCCGCCACTTGGGCTGCTTCTGAACGGGCAGCCCTTTTCGGCGATTTTCAATCTGGTCCTGATCGTGTTTTGCGCGATTTTCGGGCTGGTTTTTCACGTCCTGTGGCTGGTGCCGTCGGCGCATGCGGTGATCGCGGTCCATATGAAGCGGGAAGAGCGCCGGCACCGGGAGGTGGTGGAGGCGATCCGCCAGCACGGGCCACCGCCGGGTTACCCGCGCTGAACGGGATTTGAGGCATCGGCCCCTTTGAATCGTCATGGGGCCATGCTATCGACCACCGCCAACCCTACCGATGGGCTCGATTCGACGGCGATGCCTAAAGCGTCGCCGAAGGCGACGTTCATCCCGAGATCGTATCGCGGCGAACGAGCCGCCGAATGGAGTTGGTAATGGCGCTGGCACAGGGACTTCAGGGGATTCGCGAAGCCTACACGTTCGACGACGTGCTTCTCAAACCCGGCCTGTCGGATGTCCTGCCCTCCGAGGTGGATATCCGCTCCCACGTCACCCGCACCATTCCGCTCAACATTCCCATTATCGCGTCCGCGATGGATACGGTCACCGAAGCGCGAATGGCGATCGCGATGGCGCAATCGGGCGGCATCGGCGTCATCCACCGCAATTTTGATCCCGACGGCCAGGCCGCCCAGGTGCGGCAGGTCAAGAAGTACGAATCCGGGATGGTCGTCAATCCGCTGACCATCGGTCCCGACGCAAAACTGTCGGACGCGATGGCATTGATGAAGGATCACGGTTTCTCCGGCATTCCGGTAGTCACCGACGGCAGCAAAGGCGTGCCGGGAAAACTGGTCGGCATTCTCACCAACCGCGATGTCCGCTTTGCCACCGACCCGCACCAAAAAGTCTCGGAGCTGATGACGCACGAAAATCTCGTGACGGTGCGCGAAGGCGTCAGCCAGGATGAAGCCAAGCGGATGCTGCACAAGTACAGAATCGAGAAGTTGCTTGTGGTCGACGATCAATACCGCTGCGTCGGCCTCATCACCGTCAAGGATATGGAGAAGGCGGTGGCGCATCCGCTGGCCTGCAAGGATGCGCAAGGGCGGCTGCGTGTCGCGGCCGCGACCACCGTCGGCGAGGACGGTTTCGATCGCACCGAGCGGCTGATCGACGCCGGCGTCGATCTGATCGTCGTGGATACCGCGCACGGGCATTCCTCGCGGGTCCTGGAGGCTGTCAACCGCATCAAGCGGCTCTCCAATGCCGTGCAGGTCATCGCCGGCAATATCGCAACAAAAGAGGGGGCGCAGGCGCTGATCGATGCCGGTGCGGACGCAATCAAGGTCGGCATCGGTCCCGGTTCAATCTGCACCACGCGAATTGTGGCGGGTGTCGGCGTGCCGCAGCTCACCGCGATCATGGATGCGGTCGAGGCGGCAAAGAAAGCCGACATCCCCGTGATCGCCGATGGTGGCATCAAATATTCCGGCGATCTTGCCAAGGCGCTCGCCGCCGGCGCCGACATCGCCATGGTCGGTTCCTTGCTGGCCGGCACAGATGAGACGCCGGGCGAAGTATTTCTTTGGCAGGGCCGCTCCTACAAGGCCTATCGCGGCATGGGCTCGGTGGGTGCGATGGCACGCGGCTCCGCCGACCGCTACTTTCAGCAGGACATCAAGGACACGCTCAAGCTGGTGCCGGAGGGTATCGAGGGCCAGGTGCCCTACAAGGGCCCGGTCGGCAACGTCATGCACCAGCTCGCGGGTGGCCTGCGCGCCGCGATGGGGTATGTCGGCGCGAAAAACCTTGCCGAGTTCCATGAGAAGGCGCAGTTCGTTCGCATCACCGGATCGGGCTTGCGCGAAAGCCACGTCCACGACGTCACCATCACCCGCGAAAGCCCGAATTACCCCGGCGGGGTGTAGTTCCCCAGCTTCAAATTGACCACCACAAGGTTGGCGAAACGCGGTACTGTCGAGCCGCGCGTGGTCGGCTGCGATGGAATCCGCGTTCGCAACTGCGCCCGCCGTTGTCAGAGGATCTCAACAATTCGAAAAGAAGTTGCTCACTATGGTCGATTGGTCGGACGACAGGATTGCCGCGCTTTCAGATCAGGATCTGAAGAACCTGCTCGTCAATGCGGAACGGAAATCCGCTGCCGACGTGATCGCGCAATGCAAGGCGGAAATGGAAAAACGCGACGCGGCAAAGCCCCGCAAGGCATCCAAGCCGCGCACCGAACTGAAGGAATTCGAGCACGACATGTCCGCCCAACTCGCCGCGGTCGGCAAAGAGATGGCGGAGAAGTACGACCTCTCGGAAGCAACCGCGAAGGCAAAATCGGCTGATGTGAAGGGATTTCGGTCCCACAAGCTCTTGGATGCCAAGGGCTCTGCAAAACTTGGCGGGCATCAGAGAGACGGGACGGTCGCGGTGGACCGCTATATCTCCTACCGGCGCGGCAACGACATCGTGACGCTGGGAGTCTGGCTGTTGAAGGATGCGCCGATCGAGAACCACGAGTTTCATGTCAGCGCGCCGGCCGAAATGATCGAAGGCGGCAAGACCTTCTCCGAAGTCCGCCCAGGCATCTCGGAAAAGGATCTGCAGGAGACCCGCCACATCCGCGCCTTCAAGGATTTGCCGAGCGCAGCCGCGGCATTCGACGCGGCGCTGGCGAAAATCACGACTTAGTCCTCATTGCGAGCCAACGGGTCGCGCGAATACGCGCCCGATGACAGGCTCCACGAAGCAATCTATTCTGGCCGAAGAAAGACCGGATTGCTTTGTAGCTTCGCTTCTCGCAATGACGAAAACAAAAAGGAGGAAACAACCATGTCGCAATCTACAAAACGTGTGGTTCTTGCCTCTCGCCCCGTGGGCGAGCCCAAGGCGTCGGATTTTCGCATCGAGGACTACGCGCTGCCGACACCCGGCGAGG
>DASSGM010000020.1:0-3240 GCA_035693465.1 Bradyrhizobium sp.
TTTGGCAATTTGCTGCTGTTTGATGGAAAGGGCTTCACGGCGGCGGAGCTGCATAATGCGCCGGCAGCCTATGTACAGATGTACGCGAAGGGACCTGTCATCCCGGGACCAAATACCGGTCTCGGGCGAATCGCCACAACAAAACAGGTTGTTCACATTGCCGATATCATGGCCGAAACTGGCCACGTGGAACACGACCCCCTTCGAATAGCCACCGCGCAGATCTTGCAGGCCCGTACCCTGCTCGCAGTGCCGATGCTGAAGGAAAAGGAACTGGTCGGAGCGATTGTCATTTACCGCCAGGAAGTCCGGCCGTTCAGTGAAAAGCAAATCGGGCTTGTCGCCAGCTTTGCCAACCAGGCCGTGATCGCCATCGAGAACACGCGGTTGCTGAAAGAGCTGCGTCAGCGCACCGATGATTTGACCGAGTCGCTCGAGCAGCAGACAGCCACCTCGGAGGTGCTGCAGGTCATCAGCTCATCGCCCGGTGAACTGGAACCGGTGTTCCAGAAGATGCTCGAGAACGCCACGCGCGTCTGCGGCGCGAATTTTGGCCTGATGAATCTGTGGGACGGGAACAGTTTCACCATGGCTTCGGGCTATAACGTCCCGCCTGCGTTCGCGGCTTTGCGGGCGCGCACGCCGGTCCATCCTCATCCGCAAAGCGGTCTCGCCGCCGTCGTCAACACCCATCAGGTCGCACACATTCATGATGTGCGAAACAGTCCGGCTTACCTTGCCGGTGCCCCCGGCGCGGTCGAGATGGCCGATGTCGCCGGTGCTCGCACCATCGTCGTGGTGCCAATGTTGCGGGAAAACGAGCTGATCGGCGCGATTTCGATCTATCGCCGGGAAGTGAAGCCGTTCACAGACAAGCAGATCGCATTGGTGGAAAATTTCACCAAGCAGGCGGTCATCGCCATCGAGAACACGCGGCTGCTGAAGGAATTGCGCCAGCGCACCGACGATCTCGGCGAGTCGCTTCAACAGCAAACCGCTGTCGGCGACGTGCTCAAGGTCATCAGCCGCTCGGCATTCGACCTGCAGCCGGTGCTGGACACGCTGGTGCAGACCGCGGCGCGACTGTGCGATGCGGGGATGGCATTCATCCTGCGTCGCGAAGGGGAAGTGTACATAGCGGGGGCCGCCGTTGGTTTCTCGAATGAGTTTATCAAGTTCCTTCAGAGCCAACCGATCTCCGTTGATCGGGGCACGATTACCGGCCGGGTCGCGCTTGAACGGCGCGCCGTTCAAGTTCTCGATGTCGCCACCGACCCAGAATACTCGATGAGGGAGACGATTACATTGGCCAACCAGCACACCGCGCTCGGCGTTCCATTGATGCGCGAAAACGAGCCGATAGGCGTGATCGTCCTGGCCCGCCAGCGCGTCGAGGCGTTCACGCCAAAACAGATCGAACTGGTCACAACCTTCGCCGACCAGGCCGTCATCGCCATATCCAATGTGCGCTTGTTCGAACAGGTTCAGGAGCGAACGCGGGAATTGTCGCAGTCGCTTGACGAACTGCGCACCGCGCAGGATCGACTGATCCAGACCGAAAAACTCGCTTCGCTCGGCCAGCTCACCGCCGGCATCGCGCATGAAATCAAAAATCCGCTCAATTTTGTCAACAATTTCTCAGCGCTGTCGGCGGAATTGATCGACGAGCTGAATGAGGCGCTGAAGTCGACCGATCTCGACGACAAGACCCGGGAGGATATCGACGAACTGACCGACATGCTGAGAGGAAATCTCGAAAAGGTGGTGCAGCACGGCAAGCGCGCCGATTCGATCGTGAAGAACATGCTGCTTCATTCGCGTGAAGGGTCGGGCGAGCACCGGCCAGCCGATATCAACGCGATCGTCGAGGAGAGCCTCAATCTCGCCTATCACGGCGCGCGCGCCGAGAAATCCGGCTTTAACATCACCCTGCAGCGCGACCTCGATCCCGATGCCGGCATGATCGACGTCTACCCGCAGGAGATCACGCGGGTATTTCTCAATCTGATTTCCAACGGTTTTTACGCCGCCACCAAGCGCAGGGAAGCGGGCGAGGAGGGCTTTGAGCCGATGCTGAGCGCGACCACGAAAAGTCTCGGCAACAGGGTCGAAATCCGGATCCGCGACAACGGCACCGGAATCCCGCTGGCAGTAAAGGAGAAGATGTTCAATCCCTTTTTCACCACCAAGCCCGCCGGCGAGGGCACCGGACTTGGCCTGTCGATGAGCCACGACATCGTGGTGAAACAACATGGCGGCAAGATCGACGTCGATACCAAGCCAGGCCTATTTACCGAATTCATTATTACGCTTCCGCGGACGGGAGCGGCACAAGCACAGTTTGGAGGCAAAAATTGAGCGTTTACATACTCGTCGTCGATGATGAGCCCGACGTGGAAGCCCTGTTTCGCCAGCAGTTCCGGCGAGACATAAAATCCGGGCGCTTCCTGATGGAATTTGCTTCTTCAGCGCCGGCGGCGCTGGTTCGCGCCTGCGAAATCAGGGATCCCTCCCTGATCCTGATTCTGTCCGACATCAACATGCCCGGCATGAGCGGGCTCGAAATGCTGCCGAAGGTGCGGGCGCAACGGCCCGACGTTCCCGTCATCATGATCACGGCCTATGGCGATGCTGAAACCCGGCGCAAGGCGATCGAGCGCGGCGCGGTGGATCTTTTGACCAAGCCGATCGATTTCGCGCTGTTGCGCCACGAGATCGATACCAGGCTCGAGCAAGCCGCATGACCGCAACCATCCTCTTTGTCGATGATGAGCCCGATCTCGAGGCTCTGGTCCTGCAGAAATTCCGCAGGCAGATTCGCGAGGGGGTGGTGCAATTCATGTTCGCCCATGACGGCATCGAGGCGCTGCAGTCGATCGAGGATCATCCGCATGTCGACATGGTGGTGTCCGACATCAACATGCCGCGGATGGACGGCCTGTCTTTGCTGCAGAAGCTGCAGGAGGCCGAGGACAAGAAATCGACCATCATCGTCTCCGCCTATGGCGACATGAGCAACATCCGCACTGCGATGAACCGCGGCGCCTTCGATTTTTTGACCAAGCCGATCGATTTCGGCGATCTCGAAATGACCATCGCCAAGACCATCCGCCACGTCGAGATGATGCGCGAGGCGCGCCGCCGCCAGGCCGAAGCCGAGCGCGCCCACGCCTCGCTGTCGCGGTATTTTTCGCCGCAGATCGCAAGCCGCCTCGCCTGCGAGGGCGAAGCCGACGGCAT
>DASSGM010000021.1:0-4378 GCA_035693465.1 Bradyrhizobium sp.
GCAAAGGCGACATCGCCGACCAGCCGGGTCTTGCCGTCCTTGTCCTGCAAGCGGTTGATGCCGACGTCGATTACCGTAGCGCCGGGCTTGATCCAGTCGCCACGCACCATTTCGGGCTTGCCGACGGCGGCATAGACGAGATCGGCCCGGGCGCACAATCGCGCAAGATCGCGCGAGCGCGAATGCGCGATTGTCACCGTGACATTTTCATTGAGCAGTAACTGCAGCAGGGGACGGCCGACCAGGTTGGAACGGCCGATCACGATCGCGTTCATGCCTTCCAGCGAGGCATGCACGCTTTTGGTCAGGATGATGCAACCGAGCGGCGTACAGGGCGCGAGCGCGGCAAATCCGCCGGCCAGCCGCCCGGCGTTGATCGGATGCAGCCCGTCGACATCCTTGGCAGGATCGATGGCGTTGATGATCGTCTCGGTGTGCAGGGATTTCGGCAGTGGCAATTGCACCAGAATGCCGTGCACGCCCGGATCGCGATTGAGTCTTGCGATCAGTGCCAGCAAATCGCCTTGCGCGACGTCGGCCGGAAGCACGTGCTCGAACGACGCCATGCCGGCCGCCTGCGTCTGCTTGTGCTTGTTGCGGACGTAGACCTGGCTGGCGGGGTCGCTGCCGACCAGCACCACTGCGAGCCCGGGCGTTATCCCGTGCTCGCGCTGCACCCGCGCGACTTCGTCGGCGACGCGGGCGCGAAGCGCGGCGGCAATGACCTTTCCATCGATGATGCGGGCGGTCATCTCAATCCTTTTGTCGATCCCTCAATCCGCGTCGCGGCGGTGGCTTTTCGCAAGGCGTCGCCGAGCTTTGCGGGATCGCCGTCAACCGCGATCTGTTTGAGGCGCGATGTCGTGCCTGACAGGATTCGCACCTTGCCTTTGGGCACGCCAAGCGCTTTCGCGAGCAGTTCCGTCACCGCGCGATTGGCTTCGCCGCCCTCGGCGATGGCGCGAACCCGCACCTTGACCACGGTGCGGCCATTGGCAAGCGTCTCTATTCCGTCGATGTCGTCGCGGCCGCCGCGTGGCGTCACCCGCAGCGCGACGCTGATGCCTTCGGTGGAATAGCGCCAAGGATCCATCAAGCATCCATCAGGCATCCATGCCCCGCTATCAGAATACGCTGGGGTAGATGTAATAGGTGATCACGCGCTGGATAAACATGATGATCAGGATCAGGATGATCGGCGATATATCGAGCCCGCCGAGGTGAGGCATGAATGAGCGGATCGGCGCCAGCAGCGGTTCGGTGATCCGGTAAAGGAATTCCGCCACCGCAGAGACGAACTGATTGCGCGTGTTCACGACATTGAAGGCGATCAGCCAGGACAGGATTGCCGCGGCGATCAGCAGCCAGACATAGAGATCGAGAACGATGAGAACGATGTCGAGAACGGCACGCATGGGGGATGAGCTCGCGGGGTTTTGCTGGCTGCTAGATATCGGTTCCCCCCTTGGCAAACAAGGGAAGTTCCGACCCAAATGCCGCGGAAACGGCTATTTCGCCGTTCTTGACTTGACGTTGGCGCGGATTGTAAATGGCGCCGATTGCTGGCCGCCATCACTCACATTGCGGCGGCCGCGCAAGGGGCCATAGCTCAGCTGGGAGAGCGCGTCGTTCGCAATGACGAGGTCGGCGGTTCGATCCCGCCTGGCTCCACCAGCCTTCGCAGGCTGCGCCTGCTTCGGCTCGGCATGGCTATGGTAGCGAAGGCTGCCGCGGCGTAGCCCGCTTGGGCGAAGACGGCCTCGGCAACTCGCATTTCAATTCAGCGCCTCACTCACTTCCCCGTAAATTTTGGCGGCCGTTTCTCCATAAAACTTGCGACGCCCTCGCGAAAATCGCTGCCGCGCAATGCCACCACCATCTCCCGGTTGGCGTCGATGGTCGCCTCCGCCAGCGTCTGGAACGGCACATCGTAAAGCTGCCGCTTGATCACCGCGATCGCGCTTGGCGAGACGAAGTCGGCGAGATCGCGCGCGTAAGCATAGGTCTGCTCGCGCAGCTGTTCGGGAGGGTAAAGCCGATTGACGAGACCGATGCGCAGCGCTTCATCGCCCGAAACCCGGCGCGCGGACATCAGAAGGTCGAGCGCGTTGGCATGGCCGACGATGCGCGGCAGCATCCAGCTGATGCCGTGCTCGGCGATCAGCCCGCGGCGCGAAAAGGCCGTCGTAAAGACTGCATTGTCGGCGGCAAAGCGAAGATCGCAATAGAGCGCGTGCACGAGCCCGATGCCGGCGGTGGCGCCGTTGAGCATGCCGATCACGGGCTTCGGTATCGACGGATAATACGCGTAGCGCGTCTGCCAGTCAGGCCTGCGGTTCATGTCGAACGGCGGCAGGTTTTGCGCGCGCCTGATGTCGTCGGGATCAAGCCCCTTCAGCGCCTCCATGTCGGCGCCGGCGCAGAACGCGCGCCCCGAACCGGTGAGCACGATGACGCGCACATTGTCGTCGGCGGCCGCGGCTTCCATGGCATGGCGCACGTCGCGCTCCATGATCGGGGTCCATGCGTTCATCCGATCCGGCCTGTGCAGCGTGATGGTCGCGATCTTCTCGCTCACTTCATAAAGAATGTGCTGGTAGTTCACCGCGATCTCCCTGCGCTCGTTGTCATCAGCGACAACCTCTTTGTTGATATCGACTTTTTCAAGCGCGCCTCCCGGCGCGCAAACCTTTTGGGCGCTCCAGATAATCCACGGTTTCCGGCCGCTCCTTGAGCCATCCGGTCCAGCGCTTGAACACCTTGGCCATGCGATCAGGCGCGACCCCGAGCTGCACCATCGCAACCCCGCCGTTCACGGACTCGCGGTATTCGGCGATCAGGCCATCACGCACCATGAAGCGGCTCATGCCGTCGATCACCACGCGCTTTCCTTCGAATTGCGGGATTTTCGAGGTGAAGCTCGACAGCGACCAGGCATATCCCATTTCACCGTCGAACACCGGATCGAACATCTCCCAGCGATAATCCGCAGCATCCCGATGAAACAGGTTCTGCATCATATGCGCGATCTCGGCGCGGCCTTTGTGCGCACCATAGATGTAATCGTAGTAAATCGCGTCTTCGGTGAAATGGCCGGCGAAGCGCGCGCCGTCGCCGGATTCCGCCGACCGCGTGAACCCGTCCAATAGAGCTGCGAATTGGTTGCCGGTCATGTCGCCTCCCTGTGCCTGCTTGACGCCGCAAGCTTGGGCCGACACTACCATATTTGCAGATTTGGAAAGGGCTTGAGCGTAGCCGCAGGCGAGCTCGCCGATGAGCTATTCTGCGGCTTCCGACATCACCGATCGCGGCATGCGGGCCAGCCAGCCGTCGAGAAATTGTTTCAGCCAGGCGCGTTCGGTCACGTCATGAACCGCGCGATCGGCGAAGTGATGGTGGCGCGGCCGCGCGCCCGGCGATTCGAGCCGCGCATGGCCGCGCGTGGTCCAGCGATGCATCATCGCGTAGGTCACGTCGGGATGAAACTGGAAGCCGAAGCAGTGATCGAAACGAAACGCTTCCACCGGAAAGTCGCTGCCCTCCGCCAGCAGTTCGGCGCCCACGGGAAGTTCAAATCCCTCCTGGTGCCAATGGTAGACATGATCCGGCCAGTTCGGACAGATCTCGAGCCCCGCGGGCGTCGGGCGGATGGGATAATATCCGATCTGCGACCGGCCTTGCGGATGCGGCGCGACCCGGGCGCCGAGCTGCATGGCGAGCATCTGGGCGCCGAGGCAAATTCCGAGAAACGGCCGCTGCTCCCGGAGCGGGACCGCGATCCAGTCGATCTCGCGGCGAATGAAATCGTCCGGATCGTTCACACTCATCGGTCCGCCGAAAATGGCAGCGCCGGCATGGCCATCCAGCGTCTCGGGAAGGGGATCGCCAAAACGCGGGCGCCTGATGTCCAACTTGTGCCCGAGCGCCCGCAGCACATTGCCGACCCGGCCCGGTGTCGATGTTTCCTGGTGCAGGACGACCAGCACCGGCAGAGACGCCTCGGTTGACGGCGCGACCGCGGCTGCCTGCGGTCCGCGACTGAAGTTCAGCAGTGATTCGGCGCTTATCTTGCCCGATTGAAACGACATTGGTGGTTCTGTTGGCAGTTATCGAGACGAAATCATACCTAAGTGAACGTTAATTTCGTGTAAGTTCAAACCAGTTCGGATTAATTCATAAGCAAATCTTCATAAGCAAATCGCGGGCCAAAAGGCTGCCGATGCGCTTATCGGTGCCTCCCCAGCTGAAAAAGGCCGACCGCCCACAGGATAAACCCGCGCGGAAACAGCCGGAGCAGAAACGGCACGATCTTGATCCCAAGGCCGGGCAGCACCGCCCGCTTGTTGGCCATCAACCCGCGATATCCTGCCTTTGCAAC
>DASSGM010000022.1:0-11269 GCA_035693465.1 Bradyrhizobium sp.
GAGTGCTGGGACAAGAAGCACGCCACCTTCATGATCATGGGCGATACCTGCACCCGCGCCTGCGCTTTCTGCAACGTCAAGACCGGGATTCCCGGTGCGCTCGATGCGCTGGAGCCGGAGCATGTCGCGGAGGCCACCTTCAAGCTCGGGCTCGCCCATATCGTCGTCACCTCGGTGGATCGCGACGATCTCGCCGATGGCGGCGCCGCGCATTTCGCGCAAACCATTCGCGCCATCCGCGCGCGCTGCCCCACCACGACCATCGAAGTCCTGACGCCGGATTTCCTGCGCAAGGAGGGCGCGCTTGAAGTCGTGGCGGCGGCCAAGCCCGATGTGTTCAACCACAATCTGGAAACGGTGCCGTCGCACTATCTAAGCGTCCGCCCGGGTGCGCGTTATTTCCATTCGGTGCGGCTGTTGCAGCGGGTGAAGGAAATCGATCCCACCATGTTCACAAAATCCGGCATCATGGTTGGCCTCGGCGAGGAGCGCCACGAGGTGCTGCAGGTGATGGACGATTTGCGTTCGGCGGATGTGGATTTTCTGACCATCGGGCAATACCTGCAGCCGACCCGCAAGCACCATGCGGTGATGCGCTATGTGCCGCCCGATGAATTTTTGGGGTACGAGAAGGTCGCCTATGCCAAGGGCTTCCTGATGGTGTCGGCGAGCCCGCTGACTCGCTCGTCGCATCATGCCGGCGACGATTTCGCCAGGCTCAAGGCGGCGCGCGCAGCAATCTCCGGCCAAGTGTAAAGGCCATGCCACAGTTCTCCAGCAAGCGCCGGGTTCACCATAGCGCCTCGCACATGTTCGACCTGGTCGCCGATGTCGAGCGTTACCCTGAATTCGTGCCGCTGTGCCGCTCGCTGAAAATCCGTGAGCGCATCCCAAAACCTGACGGCACCGAGATCGTGATCGCCGACATGACGGTTTCGTTCAAGCTGGTGCGCGAGGGCTTCACCAGTAGGGTGACGCTTGACCGTCCCAATCTGAAAATCATGGTGGAATACCTTCAAGGTCCGTTTCGGAACCTGGAAAATCGTTGGACGTTCGAACCCAAATCCGAGACAGAATGCGATGTCGGATTTTTCCTGGCTTACGAATTCAAGAGCCGGATGCTGGCGATGCTGATGGGAAGCATGTTCGACACCGCGTTCCAGCGGTTCGCGGCGGCATTCGAAAAGCGCGCCGATGCGGTTTATGGAAGGCCTGGGGTCGCCACCCGCGCATCATCTTGAGCATCTGCCGCCGTCATTGCGAGGAGCTAAGCGACGAAGCAAACCAACTTGTCTTTGCCTGCGGTCGAGAATGAGCGATCACGCCCGTGGCGGTCGCCGGCGCTTGACGGCGCTGCGGCGCGGCGAGCGCGCCACGCGCGGATATAGCCGGCTGGCGGCTTCGCGACGCGGTTTGGCCAAGGTCTGCGGTCCGCGCGCCAGTTCCATCAACATTCGCAACGCCTCGACGACGGACCGCTGGCGCACCGTGCTGCGGCCGATCGCGCCGAAGCGGCATTCGCGGTGCAGAATTCTGCCGTCCCGGGCGGCGACCGCGAAATGCACCAGGCCCACCGGCTTGCCCGGCGTCGCGCCGCCCGGACCCGCGATGCCGGTAATGGCGACGGCGAGATCGACGCCGGCTTTCTCCAGCGCGCCGACCGCCATCGCGGTTGCGGTCTCCTTGCTCACCGCGCCGAATGTCGCAAGCGTCATTGCCTTGACGCCGAGCATCGCGCGCTTGGCCTCGTTGGAATAAGTGACAAAGCCGCGGTCGATCACGTCGGAGGAGCCGGGAATGTCGGTGAGCGCACCAGAGACCAGACCACCGGTGCAAGATTCCGCGGTCGCAATGGTCAGCTTGCGCATCCGGCAAAGATCGAGCAGCGAGCGGGAGAGGGCGCGGGCGTCGCTGCCGCTCATTTCAGTCGCTCCAACCTTTATCGCCCCAGGGGAGGCGGATGGTGGCGCTGGCGACCGCGGCGATGCCTTCCTCGCGGCCGGTGAATCCAAGCCGTTCGCTGGTGGTCGCCTTCACCGCCACCCGCGACAGCGCAAGCCCGGTGATCTCGGCGATGCGCGCGCGCATGGTATCGCGCAGCGGGCCGATTTTCGGGCGCTCGCAGATCAGCGTCACATCGAGATGGGCGATGCGCCCGCCGCGCGCGGTGACGCGATCGACCGCGTATTTCAGGAACTGGTCCGACGCCGCGCCCTTCCACTTGGGGTCGGTGGGCGGAAAATGCGAACCGATATCGCCGTCCGCGAGTGCGCCGAGGATGGCGTCGACCAGCGCGTGGAGGCCGACGTCTCCGTCAGAATGCGCGAGAAAGCCTTTGCTGTGCGGCACCCGGACGCCGCAGATCATCACGTGATCGCCCTCGCCAAAGGCATGAACGTCGTAGCCGTTTCCGGTCCTGACATCGCCGAGCATGGAGCCGAGACGAGCTTCCTCGCGGGCAAAATCTTCCGGTGTCGTCAGTTTCATGTTCGCAGGATCGCCTTCAAATATCGCCACCGTCAATCCCGCCCATTCCGCAAGCGCCGCGTCGTCCGTGAAATCGCTGCGTCCCTCGCGCGCCGCGCGGCGATGGGCGTCGAGGATCACATCGAACCGGAACGCCTGCGGCGTTTGCGCGACCCGCAGCCGCGCGCGCTCCGGCGTCGCTTCGACGTTTCCGTTGCCGTCAATCAGCTTGATGGTATCGGTGACCGGTATTGCGGGAATGGCCGCGCCGGTGCGGCCTGCGGCTTCGATCGCGCGCGAAATCAAAGCCGCCGAGACGAATGGCCGTGCGGCGTCGTGGATCAGAACGACATTAGGCTTTTGGCTGGCGAGCGCTTCAAGGCCGGCATGAACCGAGGCCTGGCGGGTTGCGCCGCCAGTTGCGGGCGGCTCGTGGCGCAACTCGCTGACGGCATCATTGAAGGCGGCGGTATCATCGGGATTCAAAACCGGTTGCACCGCAAAGATTTGCGGATGGCGGCAAAATGGCTCCATCGCCCGGAAGATCACGGTCTGACCGCCGATCGAACGATACTGCTTCGGTCCCCCCGAGCCGGCGCGAAGCCCGCGTCCGGCTGCGACAAGGATGGCTGCAGTCCGCTCAAGTTTCGGCATTGGTCTCAATTGCGGGCGAATCGGTCGCGAGGAAGCCGGCATCGGTTGGCCGGCGCACTGCCCTTATCATGCTGGCTCGCGAAAACAGAATGAATCCCGATAGCTGTGCGAAAAGCATATTTTGCTGCAGTGCACTTGCAAGATTGCGATAACTGTCTAAAGTGTAGGCATGAACCTTGACTGCACAAGATTTGTGCTCAAAATGGCCCCCGACGGTCGCGATGAGGCGTCTGTCAGCAAAACGAGAAGTCCGTGACCGGCCCGGAAAGTTCAGGCGCTAAGCCCTTGAAAATAGGCGATATTGAGGTCGCCAACCGGGTTCTTCTCGCGCCGATGTCCGGCGTCACCGATGCACCTTTTCGCCGCTTGACCGCCGCGCTGGGTGCCGGACTCGTGGTTTCCGAGATGACCGCCAGCGATGACCTCGTCAATGGTCGCCCGATGTCACGGCTGCGATGCGAGGCGACCGGAATAGGTCCGCACGTGGTCCAGCTCGCGGGCTGCGAGGTCAAATGGATGGCGGAAGGCGCACGGATCGCCGAAGCCGCCGGCGCCGAGATTATCGATATCAACATGGGCTGCCCCGCGCGCCACGTGACCGGCGGTCAGTCCGGCTCGGCGTTGATGCGCGACCTTGACTACGCGCTAAGACTGATCGAGGCAACGCTATCGGCTGTAAGAGTGCCGGTAACATTGAAGATGCGGCTCGGTTGGGACGATCGCTCGCTCAACGCGCCGGAATTGGCGCGCCGCGCCGAGGCCGTGGGCGTGCAGTTGATTACGGTGCATGGCCGCACCCGCTGCCAGTTCTACAAGGGTGATGCCGATTGGGCAGCGGTGCGCGCCGTCAAGGACGCGATCCGCATTCCGCTTGTGGTCAACGGTGACATCACCTCGTTCGAGAAGGCGGTATCCGCGCTTGAAATGTCGGGCGCCGATGCGGTCATGGTCGGTCGCGGCGCACAGGGCCAGCCGTGGTTGCCCGGTCAGATCGGGCGTCGCCTCGAAACCGGCATCGTCGAATCCCCTCCATCGCTCGCAGAGCAGCTCAAATATATCCGTGCGCTCTACGATGAGGTTTGCAGTCACTATGGGCTGCGCATCGGCCTGCGTCATGCGCGCAAACATCTCGGCTGGGCACTTGAAATCGCCGCCCGATGCAGCCGCGCGCCGGCCGTGAGGCTCAAGAGCTGGCGCGAGAGAATTTTGACATCCGACGATCCGCACCGCGTGCATCGATCGCTTGAAGATGCATTCGACGACTTTGCATGGAGCGCTGCTGCATGACTTCAGCCGCAGAACATCGCCGACCAGTGCCGTCCGACGGCGAGGCCATCCTCAATGCGTTGCCCAATCCGGTGCTGCTGGTTGCACCCGACGGCAAGATTGTCGACGCGAACATGGCCGCGGAATCGTTTTTCGAGATTTCCACGCAATTTCTGCAACGGCAGTCGCTGAAGGAGCTTGTGCCGTTCGGCAGTCCTTTGCTGGCGCTGATCGATCAGGTGCGCTCAAGCGGCTCGCCGGTCAACGAATACAAGGTCGATCTGGGCACGCCGCGGATGGGCGGCGATCGCCAGGTGGATCTTCACGTCGCCCCGCTCACCGAGCGGCCTGGCCATATCGTGGTAATGCTGCAGGAACGCACCATCGCGGACAAGATGGACCGGCAACTGACGCATCGTAGCGCTGCGCGTTCGGTAATCGCGCTGGCCGCGATGCTGGCGCATGAAATCAAGAACCCGCTGTCCGGCATCCGCGGGGCGGCGCAGCTGCTGGAACAGGCAGCTTCCTCGGAAGACCGCATGCTGACGCGGCTGATCTGCGACGAGGCGGATCGCATCGTCACTCTGGTCGATCGCATGGAAGTGTTCGGCGACGATCGGCCGGTGGCGCGCGGCCCGGTCAACATTCATTCGGTGCTCGATCACGTCAAGCGGCTCGCGCAATCGGGCTTTGCGCGCAACATCAGGTTCGTCGAAGATTACGACCCGTCGCTGCCGCCGGTGCTCGCCAATCAGGATCAGCTGATTCAGGTGTTTCTCAATCTGGTGAAGAACGCCGCCGAGGCCGTGGTCGATCTCGGCAGCGACGCCGAAATTCAACTCACCACCGCATTCCGTCCAGGCGTTCGTCTCTCGGTGCCGGGGAAGAAATCGAGGGTGTCACTGCCGCTGGAGTTCTGCGTCAAGGATAACGGCTCCGGCGTGCCGGAAGATCTGCTGCCGAACCTGTTCGATCCCTTCGTCACGACGAAACAGACCGGCAGCGGATTGGGTCTGGCGCTGGTGGCCAAGATCGTCGGCGATCACGGCGGCATCATCGAATGCGAATCCCAGCCACGGAAAACCGTCTTCCGCGTGCTGCTACCGATGTTCAATACCGCAAAACACCTCGACCAGAGCAGTCGCGATGACGTTTCCGGAACGCCGTTGCATGCCTCACAAGACACAAGATGAGGAATAACGATGCCCGCAGGTAGCATCCTTGTGGCCGATGATGACACGGCGATCCGCACGGTTCTCAACCAGGCTCTCTCGCGCGCCGGCTATGAGGTACGGCTGACGGGAAACGCGGCGACGCTATGGCGCTGGGTAAGCCAGGGCGAGGGCGATCTGGTCATCACCGACGTGGTCATGCCCGACGAGAACGCGTTCGATCTATTGCCGCGGATCAAGAAGATGCGGCCGAATCTCCCGGTCATAGTGATGAGCGCGCAAAACACTTTCATGACGGCGATCCGCGCATCCGAGCGTGGTGCGTATGAGTATCTGCCAAAGCCGTTCGACCTGAAGGAACTGATTGCCATTGTCGGGCGTGCGCTGGCGGAGCCGAAGGAGCGGGTCGCGAATCACACCGACGATTCCGAATTCGACTCGATACCGCTGGTCGGCCGGTCGCCGGCGATGCAGGAAATCTATCGCGTCTTGGCGCGGCTGATGCAGACCGATCTCACGGTGATGATCTCCGGGGAATCCGGCACGGGCAAGGAGCTTGTCGCGCGCGCGTTGCACGATTACGGCAAGCGGCGCAACGGTCCCTTCGTCGCCGTCAACATGGCGGCAATCCCCCGTGACCTTATTGAATCCGAACTGTTCGGCCATGAACGCGGCGCGTTCACCGGCGCCAATACCCGTGCCTCCGGCCGGTTCGAGCAGGCGGAGGGTGGCACGCTGTTCCTCGACGAAATCGGCGACATGCCGATGGAGGCGCAGACCCGTCTGTTGCGGGTGCTCCAGCAGGGCGAGTACACAACCGTCGGCGGCCGTACGCCGATCAAGACCGACGTGCGCATCGTCGCGGCAAGCAACAAGGATCTGCGTATCCTGATTCAGCAAGGCCTGTTCCGCGAGGACTTGTTCTTCCGCTTGAACGTCGTGCCGCTGCGTCTGCCGCCCCTGCGCGAGCGAATCGAGGATTTGCCCGATTTGATCCGGCATTTCTTCGCGCTGGCCGAAAAGGACGGACTGCCGCCGAAGAAGCTCGACGCGCTGGCGCTGGAGCGCCTCAAGCAGCACCGCTGGCCCGGCAACGTCCGCGAACTTGAAAACCTCGCGCGCCGGCTCGCGGCGTTATATCCGCAGGACGTGATCACTGGCTCGGTCATTGACGGCGAACTGGCGCCGCCGGCCGTGGCTTCGGGCGGCAGCGTTCAGCACGGCGTCGACAATCTCGGCGGCGCCGTTGAAGCCTATCTGTCTTCGCATTTTTCCGGTTTCCCCAACGGCGTACCGCCGCCCGGCCTCTATCACCGGATCCTCAAGGAAATCGAAGTGCCGCTGCTGACGGCAGCGCTGGCGGCGACCCGAGGCAATCAGATCCGCGCCGCCGACCTGCTCGGACTCAACCGCAACACACTGCGCAAGAAGATACGGGACCTGGACATTCAGGTTTACCGCAGCGGCAATTAAGGACCTCGATCTACGGTACGCTGACCGCCCTGTGGCCACCACGCTGCTGGGGATTGCGCATTTTGACGGCAGCATGCGCCGCGGAATTGTCGCAATTTGGCAACATTGTGATATGAATGCATCACCCGCCGCGGGGCATGATCCCGGTGAGCGGCAAGGGGCCTTCAGTTCATCCGTAGCCGTATGACCAGCGCAGATACGTCGGCCGCCTCGTTCGATCCGTCGTTCGCAGAACCCAAGGGATGGTCCTTGCGGCGGCTGCTGGCGCCGTTTGCGGTGGGTCTGGCCCTGCTGTCGGCCTTCCTCACCTTTGTGGTGCTGACCGGCCTGACCCCGATCGAGCCGACCCGCGAAGTCGTCGTCTCCTTCCTGCTGATCAATGGCGCGACCATCCTGGTCCTGGTCGGCATCATCATCCGCGAAGTCTGGCAGATGATTCAGGCGCGGCGCCGCGGCCGCGCCGCGGCGAGGCTGCATGTCCAGATCGTCAGTCTGTTTTCCGTCATTGCCGTGTTGCCGGCCGTGCTGGTGGCGATCGTCGCCAACGTGACCATCGATCGCGGGCTAGACCGGTTGTTTTCGGGCCCGACGCGCGAGGTGATTCAGAACTCGCTGATTGTCGCCAACGCCTATCTGCACGAGCACGCGCAGCTCATTCGCGGCGACATTCTGGGAATGGCCAACGATATCGCCCACGCCCGGCCATTGTTCGATCAGGATCGCGCGACGTTTCGCGAGCTGCTGACAGCAAGTGCCGCCTCGCGCAATCTGCCGGGCGCCATGCTGATCGACAAGGAGCGCAATATTCTGGAGACGGCGCAAACCGGCATTCAGCAGAGCTTCACGACGCCGGCGCCGGAATTCCTCAGCAATGTTGACGAAAACGAGCCCCAGATCGCGGTGTTCATCGAGGCCAACTACGTCGCGGCAGTGATTCGGCTGCGCGCCTTCAACGATACGTTCTTGTATGTGGCCCGCCTGCTCGATCCGCGCGTGGTCGCACAGCTCAGACAGACCCAGGCGAGCGTCGCCGAGTATGCCCAACTGGAAGCGCGCCGGCTCGGGATTCAGGTGGCGTTCGCGCTGATGTTTGCGGTGATCGCATTGACCATCCTGATGGCCTCGGTTCTGATCGGGCTGAACTTCGCCAACTGGCTGGTGGCTCCGATACGGCGGCTGATGAACGCAGCCAATATCGTTTCGACCGGCGATCTGCACGTGCAGGTGCCGGTCCACCGCTCGGAGGGCGATCTCGCGCAACTCGGCGAGACCTTCAACAAGATGACGCAGGAGCTGCGCACCCAGCGCGACGAGCTGGTCAGCGCCAGCGACCTTATCGACAGCCGCCGCCGGTTCATTGAGGCGGTGTTGTCCTCGGCAAGCGCCGGCATCATCGGCGTCGATGCCTCCGGCAGTATCGGCATCCTCAATCGCTCGGCCGAAAAGCTGATCGGTCACGCCGAATCCGAGACACTCGGTCATCCGCTATCGGAGGTGCTGCCCGAACTCGATGACATGATGAAAACCGCGCGGGAGGGTACGCAGCGGCTTGTACAGGGCCAGATCACCATCAACCGCGACGGTCATGAGCGCAACCTTTCGGTGCGCGTCAGTGCCGAACAGACCAGCCATTCGCGCGACAGCTACATCATCACACTTGACGACATTACCGAACTGGTCTCTGCACAGCGGACCTCGGCATGGGGCGACGTCGCGCGCCGCATCGCACATGAAATCAAAAATCCGCTGACGCCGATCCAGCTTTCGGCCGAGCGCATCCGCCGCAAGTTCGGCAGGGTGATCGTGGAAGACAAGGCCGTATTCGAGCAGTGCACGGAAACCATTGTGCGGCAGGTCGACGACATCAGGCGGATGGTCGACGAGTTCTCGCGCTTTGCGCGGATGCCGAAGCCCGTCATTGAAGGCGAGGACGTCGCCGACACCGTGCGGCAGGCCGTGTTCCTGATGCGGGTCGGACATCCCGACATCGATATCCAGGCCGAGATCAAGGAAGAGCCGATGCGGGCGCAATTCGACCGGCGGCTGATTTCGCAGGCGCTGACCAACATCATCAAGAACGCGTCGGAAGCAATTGAGGCCGTCCCGCAGGAGCAGCTGGGAAGGGGGCGTATCGACGTCATCGCCGCGCGCGAGGGCGATGACATCGTGATCGACGTGATCGATAACGGTATCGGCCTGCCGAAGGTGAGCCGGGCGCGCTTGCTCGAACCCTATGTCACGACGCGAGAAAAAGGCACCGGCCTTGGGCTGGCGATCGTCGGCCGCGTCCTGGAAGACCATGGCGGCCGGATCGAGCTCAACGATGCAGCGGACGTCCGGCCCGGCGCGCGGGGCGCCTGGATGCGGTTGCGCTTTGCCATATCGGGCCACGCACCGAAAGCCGAAGTGAAAGAACCGGCTCCCGAAACAAAACAACCGGCATCCGAAACCGACGAACCGGCAGACGCGACCAATAATGAAGCAAAAATCGAAGCCGCAACAGGCAACTGACAAGACAGGCGTGACCCATGGCAAATGACATTCTGATTGTCGATGACGAAGCCGATATTCGTGAGCTGGTCGCGGGCATTCTTGACGACGAGGGTTTCACCACCCGGACCGCGCGCGACAGCGATTCGGCGCTTGCGGAAATTGCCAATCGCCGCCCGCACCTGGTGTTTCTCGACATCTGGCTGCAGGGCAGCAAGCTCGATGGGCTGCAATTGCTGGAGCAAATAAAGCGGGACCACGCCGATCTGCCGATCGTGATGATCTCCGGGCACGGCAATATCGAAACCGCGGTCGCTGCCATCAAGCGCGGGGCGTACGACTTTATCGAAAAGCCGTTCAAGTCCGACCGGCTGATTCTGGTGGCGACGCGGGCGCTGGAAACCTCGCGCCTGAAACGCGAAGTCAAGGAACTCAAGCAGCTCGCCCCCGCGGCGAGCGTCCTGACCGGACGCTCGGCCTGCATGAATCAACTGCGCCAGACCATCGAGCGGGCCGCCAAGGCAAACAGCCGCATCCTGATCGTCGGTCCCTCCGGGTCGGGCAAGGAATTGGCGGCGCGCACGCTGCATAACGCGTCAGGTCGCGCCGAAGGACCATTCGTCGTCATCAACGCCGCGGCGATTACACCGGAGCGCATGGAAGTCGAGCTGTTCGGTATCGAGCAATCCAATGGCGAACATCAGCGCAAGGCCGGGGCGCTGGAGGAGGCCCATGGCGGCACGCTGTTTATCGATGAAATCGGCGACATGCCGCGCGAGACCCAGAACAAGATCCTGCGGGTGTTGGTCGATCAGACGTTCCAGCGCCAAGGGGGCACCACCAAGGTCAATGTCGACGTTCGCATCATTTCTTCGACCGCCCGCAACCTGGAAGAAGAAATCGCGGAAGGGCGATTTCGCGAGGATCTCTTCCATCGGCTGTCGGTAGTGCCGATCCGCGTGCCGCCGCTCTCGGAGCGTCGCGAAGACATTCCCGAACTGATCGACTACTTCATGGACCAGATCTCGCTCGCGACCGGCCTGCCGAGACGCCAGATCGGCCAGGATGCGATGGCGGTATTGCAGTCGCACGTTTGGCCGGGAAACGTCCGGCAGCTTCGCAACAATGTCGAGCGCGTGATGATTTTGGCCGGCGGCGGTCCGGAAGTCATCATAACCGCCGATATGCTGCCGCAGGATGTAGGCTCGATGGTGCCGGCGATGCCGACCAGCAGCAATGGCGAGCACATCATGGGTCTGCCGCTACGCGAGGCGCGGGAAGTATTCGAGCGTGACTACCTCATCGCCCAGATCAGCCGCTTCTCCGGCAATATCTCTCGAACTGCTGAATTTGTTGGCATGGAGCGCTCGGCGCTGCATCGCAAGCTCAAGGCGCTCGGCGTCGGCTGAACGCCGACGATCCATGCATTTGCTTGAGAAAATTTGCCTCTTTCCAGCCGGTTCGGGAGAATTGCCCCCGCGTTCGGTGCGACTGGCGCGCGAACTGGCTTGCCTAAAAACCGCGCCTGCCTTCTAATCGTGCTGTCGCTTGCCCGGAGGGGGATCTCAGGGGATGCCGGCAACCGGGGACGCTCCGAAAGAGAGCAACATCGGTTCAATAAAAAGAAGCAAACAAGACTGCGGGATAAAAACAATGGCGGCAGACCGCGCACAAAATCTACAGGACACCTTCCTAAATCACGTTCGCAAAACCAAAACGCCACTGACGATCTTTCTGGTCAATGGAGT
>DASSGM010000023.1:0-4865 GCA_035693465.1 Bradyrhizobium sp.
GAAAGTACCCCAAGGTTGGTTCCCTTAATCCCTTGAAAACCCGCTTAGCCGCTTCGCGCCTTCGGACACTCCCGCATGAACGCGAGGGACTTAAGCGAACCACCTATAACGGGACGACCTCGGGATGCCCCCCTCCGTCGCAACATCACAATTACCGATGGTCTCTGCACACGCAACAAAGGAACCGCCCAGAACGCGCGAGTCCGGCCGTTTTTGGACGGGTGTTGCACAAATAACACGCAGCCGCGATCGAGCTTTCACGACAAGCCTTTGTTCTCTCATGCTATTTTCGATTAGTTCGATTTGACGTCTAGATCGTTGCACGGACAATCCGTCCGCCGGTTTTCCACCTTGCGCGCCTCTTACCGCGCCGAATCGAGCGACCGAAGCGATCCGTTTTGCCTCGAACAGATTCTCGCTGAGCGATCGGCGAGAGAGCTGTTATTTCGGCAATCAAGCCGTCGCGCGCGGGAGCGCTGCCACGCCGTTCGATCGAGACAGTTATAAAATTCATCGTGCGCCGCGGATCGTCATCGCAGCGACGAGGATTCTCATCAAAGCTGAGGAGATTCTGGAAAGCCTTATTTTTCGGGCCTAAATCTTATCTCGCGAATTGCGACTGCGGCGCGGCTGCATTCCGAAAACCGCCGCGCAGATCGCGATGGAAAAAATTCCTGAGGCCCACGCTGCCTCGTCCGCGACGTATTTGTGACGCGCGCATAACATAGGTGGCGCCAGCTCCGGGGATACCGTTGGGAGCCTCGATCAGGAGTCCAGAATTCCCGTGGATGGCTGCGAAGAGGTAACCTGGAATCTGTCGCTTGCGGCTCGACCCCGCGTCGGGCATATCCGCCTTAATGGAGCTGTGGCCGAGAGGCTGAAGGCGGCGGTTTGCTAAACCGTTATAGGGTTGTAAAGCCCTATCGAGGGTTCGAATCCCTCCGGCTCCGCCACCCTTCCCGTGTCCGGCCCGGAGACATAGGTAACGGATCGTACCTAAGACATGGGTGACAACCTCGTGCCGAACGGGTTGTCGAGGGGTTGCAAGGTTTTCTGCTCCAGGTCGAAGTATCCGAGATCATAGTGCATGAAGCTGGCGAGCCAAATGCCCTTTCGGCCTTCGCAGGCCCCTTGCTCCTGCTCTCTCAATGATCTCCTGGTATTATTAATGAGTAGAGAGACACCTGGCGCGTTCGCCATATAGAGCCCTTGCGCTCCAATGGCCGGCGCTCGTGTCAACGTGCGGTCATCCAGGCCCGGGCTTCGCGCTGGGCCACGGCGATCTGGACTTCGGACATCATCTCGGCGACCTCGCGACGCAACGGTATGGCATCACTGCGGCCTTTCATGGCGGCGAGGTTGAACCATTTATGCGCCGCGACGAGATTGACGACGCCGGACCGCCCGCTTGCCCAGTACAGGCCGCGCTCGAACAGCACGTCGGGAACGGCACTCGATTCCACCGGCGCTGCCGTATCCAGATCGATGTGCCCCTGAAACATCCGTCATCTCCTTTTGATTTTGCCACGCCTCCCGGCGCGGCCCCTGTCCGCCTGTCAGACGCCCCGTGACCCCCCAACGCCGTTTGCCGGCTTGTTGGGATGATCATCACCGACCAAATTTGAAAGGGGGTTTAACGATCGCGATGAATCCGACGTAAACGCGTTTCGAAACGCCAACGCTGCGACATCGCAAAAGACATTTTGGGGAAATCAACGTGCCGGGCACCAACAGCGGCGGCACCTGGAACGAGGGCGTCGGCGAACACGTCAGGACCAGATTTCACTTGGGCTTAAAGATCGCCGGTGAAATTGCGGAGCTAAGGAATCCGCACCGAACGAAGAAAACTGATTTCTTCTGCCGGACCGGTTTTCGAGCTCTTCGAAAGGTCGATCCAGCCGTTTGACCTGATGTCTCGCCGACACCCTCTTTCGTCGACCAGAGCCGTCCGATTTAATCAGCTTCGAAAAGCAAATTGTCCTGAAGGCTCTCGTGACGTGCCGGCATCAAGCCGCCGGCAATTTCTGGAAGCGAGATTTACTTCTTCTTCTTGACCCGGCGGGTCTTCTTCGCAGTCTTCTTCACTGCGCTCTTCGCTTTCTTTGCTTTCCTAGCTTTCTTGGCCATGTTGCCCTCCTAAGGTAGTGAGATGGCTTGATCGCTGCGTGCACTCGGGAATCGAATGCACTGCATCCCGAATACACCAACACATTGAAAAAAACAGCGTCCTGCTTAAGGAAGTGTTGACGTGGCCAAGCGCAGACTTGCTGCGCGCATACAGCGATAACACCATAATGCATTCGCGCAGTGATGCGAGATCGCCGTGAAAATCCGACACCGCCGACTGCCAATATTGCAGGAAGCACCTGTGCTGCAGGCATTTCCATCATTGATACATTGAAGGATCGGCGCGCAGTCGATGTCATCGCGACTGATCGAGGCCAGCTAAAGGCGCGTTGCGCGGACTCTGAGTCGCGGATTTTGGCAATAAAAAAATTTTCATGGTCAACGGCTTCGCGGCGCATCGTTGCTCGCCAAAACCGGTTTTTTTGCGCGAATCGCCGCCGCTGATTCGCGAGGTGATTGCGTCTCGCGATGCACCGAAAGCCTATGATGAACGATTGATGCACGCGCGCTTGAAGCGAGGCGTCTGCGAGAGCGCCTCGCGCCGACTTCAGAGGCCGAGCTTGGCCCTGAGCAGATCGTTGACGGCTTGCGGATTGGCCTTGCCGCCAGAGGACTTCATCACCTGGCCCACGAACCAGCCGATCAGTTGCGGTTTGGCGCGCGCCTGTTCAACCTTGTCGGGGTTGGCGGCGATGATGTCATCGACCACCTTCTCGATCGCGCCCAAGTCGGTGACCTGCTTCATGCCGCGCGCTTCCACCAGCGCGCGCGGGTCGCCCCCTTCCTGCCAGACGATCTCGAACAGGTCCTTTGCGATCTTGCCGGAGATCGTGCCCTCACCGATCAGATCGACGATGGTCCCGAGTTGTTCGGCCGACACCGGCGACGCCGAGATGTCCCGGCCTTCCTTGTTGAGCCGTCCGAACAATTCGTTGATCACCCAGTTGGCGGCGAGCTTGCCGTCGCGAACCTTGTCCTTAACCTTCGCCAGCACGGTTTCGTAGAAGTCTGCACTCTCGCGTTCGGCCACCAGCACACCGGCGTCATAGGGCGAGAGACCGAAATCGGCGATGAAGCGGGCTTTCTTCTGGTCCGGCAATTCCGGCAGCTTAACCTTTAAATTGGCGACGTAGGTTTCGCTGATCTCGAGCGGCAGCAGGTCGGGATCGGGGAAATAGCGATAGTCATGCGCCTCTTCCTTGGAGCGCATCGAACGGGTCTCGCCCTTGTTCGGGTCGAACAACCGGGTTTCCTGCTCGATCACACCGCCATCTTCGAGGATGCCGACCTGACGCCGCGCCTCGTATTCGATGGCCTGACCGATAAAGGCGATTGAGTTCATGTTCTTGATCTCGCAGCGCGTGCCGAGCGGCTTTCCCGGCTTGCGCACGGACACGTTGACGTCGGCGCGCAGACTGCCCTTTTCCATGTCGCCGTCGCAGGTGCCGAGATAGCGCAGGATCGAGCGTACCTTGGTCACATACGCCTTGGCCTGCTCGGCATCGCGGATATCAGGTTTTGAGACGATCTCCATCAGCGCCACGCCCGAGCGGTTGAGATCGACAAAGGACATCGACGGCGACTGGTCGTGCAGCAATTTTGCGGCGTCCTGCTCCAGGTGCAGCCGCTCGATGCCGATGGTGGCGGTTTTGCCGCCGCCGAGTTCGACCGTGACCTCGCCCTCGCCCACGATCGGCGACTTGTACTGGCTGATCTGGTAGCCCTGCGGCGAATCCGGATAGAAATAGTTCTTGCGGTCGAACACCGAGCGGAGGTTGATCTGCGCGTTCAGCCCGAGGCCGGTGCGAACCGCCTGCTCGACGCAATATTCATTGATGACCGGCAGCATGCCAGGCATGGCCGCGTCGACCAGGGAAACATGGCTGTTTGGCTCGCCGCCGAATTCGGTCGAGGCGCCGGAAAACAGTTTTGAGTTGGAGGTGACCTGGGCATGGATTTCCATGCCGATCACGACTTCCCAATCCCCGGTGGCGCCCCTAATCAGTTTTGGACCTGTCGCACTCATGCTCGATCACCAGGCTGCAGTAACGCCGAAACGATTCCGTCCCATTCGGTTTCGAGAGGGCCGGTCGCAACCGGTTTATTGGCCCGCCGGTACCAGTAGCCGGCATTGCCGAGATCGCCTTCGACACGGTGCAGATAGGCGTGGACCCAGGCCGCATCGACGGTGTCCTCATCCTGAACGATCTTGTGCGCCTCGTCCCAACGGCCCTTCGCGGCCCACCACAGCGCGGCAAGCGGCGCGTCGAGCTCCGGCGCAGGGGCTGCGGCCGACAGACTGGCTTTGAAATCCGCCATGCTCACCACCACCTCGGCGCCGTGAACCGCCCCGCCGCCTGCTCGATCACCTCGCCGAGCGAGAACAGCGTCTCCTCGTCGAACGGGCGGCCGATCAGCTGCAGCCCGAGCGGCAAACCTTGCAAATCCTTGCCGGCGGGAACGGCGATGCCGGGTAGCCCCGCCATGTTCACCGTCACTGTAAAGATGTCGTTGAGATACATCTCGATGGGGTCGGCGCCCTTCTCGCCGATGCCGAACGCCGCCGACGGCGTCGCCGGCGTCAGGATCGCGTGAATGCCACTGGCAAAGCAATCCTCAAAATCTTTCTTGATCAGGGTGCGGACTTTCTGCGCGCGCAAATAATAGGCGTCGTAATAGCCGGCGGAGAGCACGTAGGTGCCGATCATGACCCGGCGGCGGACTTCGGCGCCAAAGCC
>DASSGM010000024.1:0-3718 GCA_035693465.1 Bradyrhizobium sp.
GCCGGCGATCTCGCGGCGCTTTTGACCAATCTCGAGGAGCGCGATGTGCTGTTCATCGACGAAATCCATCGCTTGAGCCCCGCGGTCGAGGAAGTGCTGTATCCGGCGATGGAGGATTTTCAGCTCGACCTCATCATCGGCGAGGGACCGGCGGCGCGCTCGGTCAAAATCGAGCTCGCGAAGTTCACCCTGGTCGGCGCCACCACGCGCGCCGGCCTGTTGACCAATCCGCTGCGCGACCGCTTCGGGATTCCGGTACGCTTGAATTTCTACACCGAGGAAGAGCTGGAAAGGATCGTCACCCGTGGCGCCCGCGTGCTCAGGATCGGCATGACTCCCGATGGCGCCAACTAAATCGCGCGCCGCGCCCGCGGCACGCCGCGCATCGCCGGCCGGCTGTTGCGGCGGGTCCGGGATTTTGCCTCCGCCGCCGACGCCGCCTCGATTGATCGCGCGATCGCCGACAACGCGTTGAGCGCGCTGGAGGTCGATGCCGCCGGCCTCGATGCCATGGACCGGCGTTATCTCTCGACCATCGCGATGAATTATGGCGGTGGTCCGGTCGGGGTGGAGACCATGGCCGCCGCGCTATCGGAGCCGCGCGATGCGATCGAGGACATCATCGAGCCGTTTTTGATCCAGTGCGGCTATTTGCAGCGCACCCCGCGCGGCCGGCTGTTGACCTCGCATGCGTTCCGCCATCTCGGCCTTGCCGAGCCCGCGCGCGATCCCGCGCAGTTCGGATTGTTCGGTAACGGGGAAGACGAGCCATCGTAATTCCGCTTTATTCTCAGGCAATGCATGGCATGCATCGCGATTAATCATTCATGATTTCACGCCGTCATTTCTTTCAATTTGTTGCCGGGCTTGGGGCGTTCAGCGCCTCAACCACGGCCTACGGCTTCGGCGTCGAGCCCGTGCTGCGGCTTCGCGTCGCGCGGTATGACCTGCTGCCGCCGCAATGGCCGGCCGGTTTCAATCTCAAGATAGCCGTCGTCGCCGACCTTCATGCCTGCGACCCCTGGATGTCGCTGGAACATATCGAGGCGATCGTCGACCGCACCAATGCGCTCAAGGCCGACATCATCGTCATGCTGGGCGACTATGTGGCCGGACATCGTCATGTGACGCGCTACATCCCAGCGCGCGAATGGGCGCCGGTGCTTGCCGGACTAAAGGCCGCGCTCGGCGTGCACGCCATCCTCGGCAATCACGATTGGTGGGAAGACAAGGCGGTGCAGCGGGAGGGGCGCGGGCTGACCGTGGCCCGTCGCGCGCTCGAAGGAGTGGGCATTCCGGTTTACGAAAACGACGCCGCGCGCCTGACCAAGGCTGGCCGCCCGTTCTGGCTTGCCGGGCTCGGCGATCAACTGGCCTATCTTCCGGCGCGGCGCTTCCGCCCCGTCAAGCGCATCGGCGTCGACGATCTTGCTGCGACACTTGCGAAAGTGACTGACGAGGCCCCGATCGTTCTTCTGGCGCACGAGCCTGATGTCGCGATCCGCGTGCCGAGACGGGTCGCGCTGCAACTCTCGGGGCATACCCATGGCGGCCAGGTGCGGTTGTTCGGCTGGTCGCCGGTGGTGCCGTCGCGCTACGGCAACTTGCTGGCCTATGGCCACACCCGGACCAACTGCGACGTCGTCGTCTCCGGCGGTCTTGGATGCAGCATCATGCCATTCCGCCTCGGCGTCCCGCCGGAAATCGTGCTGGTGACATTGGGTGGATCAACTCCGGCCGTGGCATAGAGCGCGGAACACTCCGGCTTGCGCGTCAAACGGATTTTGCGCAAAACAGTTGCTTTCCAAGAGTGATCGAGGCCGCAGGTGTCTGCACCAATTCTTGACGGGGTGATCCGCGACGGCCGGCATCACATGCAGATCCGTGTCTATTACGAAGACACCGATTTTTCCGGCATCGTCTATCACGCCAATTACCTGCGCTTCATGGAGCGCGGACGGACCAATCATCTGCGGCTGATGGGCGCCGAGCAGCATGCGCTGTTTGCCGAAGCACAGACGGAAACGCCGGGGTTTGCATTCGTGGTGCGCTCGATGCAGATCGATTTCCTGAAGCCCGCGCGCATGGATGACGTGCTCGATGTGGTAACGTGGCCGGTCGCGGTGAAGGGCGCCTCGATCACGCTGGCGCAGGAGGTGCGGCGCGGCGAGGACGTGCTGGTCAAAGCGCAGGTGCGCGTTGCTTTCATCAGCGAGGGGCGGGCGCAGCCGATTCCGAAAGCGCTGCGGGTGTTGCTCAAGGCCGATCTGATCTAGCGCTCGTGAGTAGCCGTCATCGGATCGTTCCGACGCAGTTTCGGCCACATCAAATTGCGCAACCGCGCAGCACCGGGTGAGGCGTTACGGCCTAACGATGGACCATCCCCTCACCCTAATCTCTCCCACGGGAGAGAGCGCACCACCGTTGCTTCACGCCGCCGCCTTGTGCCGCGCGAGTTCGGCCTGGTAGAGCTTGAATTCCTCCGCGACCGCTCTGGCGATAGAGGGACGCGCGCGCAGCCGCTCGTAATACGCTTTCACGGTGGGCCATTTCGCAAGCTCAATCGGCGGCGTCGCCATGGTCCAGTTGATGATGGTGACGAGGTAAGCGTCGGCGACGCTGAAATGGTCGAGCAGGAATTCGCGGCCTTTCAGATAATTCTCGAGATAATCCAACCGTGACAGGCCCTTGCCGAGGACATAGGTCTTCATCTCCGGCGGCGCGTTCTTGTCGAGCATCGGCACGAACAATGCCTTGTGCAGTTCGGTGCCGATGAAGCAGAGCCATTGATGTAGCCGGCTGCGCTCCATGCCGGGTCCGGCGGCGATGCCGGCCTGCGGAAAACGATCGGCGACATACTGCAGGATTGCGGCATTCTCGGTGAGAACCAGCCCATCGTCGGTGCGCAGCGTCGGCACCAGCCCAAGCGGGTTGACCTGGTAAAAATCCGAGCCGTCGTTCTGCACCACCTTGGTTTTGGGATCGACCTCGAGATAATTGGCCTCGGCACCGGCCTCATAAAGCGCGATGCGGGTCGCGAGCGAGCAGGCCAGTGGCGAAAAATACAGGTCCATGGATACCTCCTTGGCGGCTGTGGTTCGGATTTCCGAGCCGGGATTGATTTTTATACTGTTCTGCATAATATAATCGGCGTCAAGGGATTTTTTGCGAAGTGGTACAAAAAAATAAGAGACCGGCATCGCGGGCAAGAACCGTTACCCCCGTCGCCCCGAAGCGCCGCGGCCGCCCGCGCGCCTATCAGCCCGAGGTCGCGCTCGGCAAGGCGCTCGATCTGTTTCGTAAAGGTGGTTTTGCCGCCACCTCGCTTGACGATCTCAGCGCTGCCACCGGCATGAACCGGCCGAGCCTTTACGGCGCGTTCGGCGATAAGCGCGAGCTCTATATCAAGGCCTATCAGCGCTACCGCGCCGACGCCGCCGCGGCGATGATCGACATTTTCAGGGACGAACAGCCGATCCGCCAACGGCTGGAGCGCATCTTCGCGGTGGCGCTCGATATCTATCTCTCCGGCGACGCTGGCCCGCGCGGCTGCTTCACCGTGATGACGGCAGCGTCGGAAGCCGTTGCCGATCCTGATATCCGCGGCATGGTGCTGGAGGGGCTTGCCGAACTCGACAAGGCATTCGCGGCCTGCTTCCGGCTCGCCAGGCAGAAAGGCGAGCTGCCTGCCTCGGCCGATCCGGTGGTGCTTGCGCAA
>DASSGM010000025.1:0-6897 GCA_035693465.1 Bradyrhizobium sp.
GCGTTGATGACCCCGACCGCGACATCCATCGCTTCGTCGAGACTGGGCGTGCCCCAGTAATTCGCCAATGCCGGATCGAACATGTCGCCGAGCCAGTGGATGATCACGGGCTCGCGCACCTGCGACAACACGCGATTGTAGACCTTGGTGTAGTCATCGGCGTTGCGGCCGATCTTGGCGAGCGCGCGCGACGCCATCAGGATGATGCGTCCACCGGCTTTTTCGACCGCCGCAATCTGTTCTTCGTAGGCGCGGATCACGTCGTCGATGGTTTTGGCATCCTCGGGTGCGAGGTGATCAGTGCCGGCGCCGGAAAACACCAGGGCGTTGCCCCTTGCCTTCGCCGCCTTGACCGAGCGCTGGATCAGTTCCAGCGAGGTCGACCAATCCAGCCCCATGCCACGCTGCGCGGTGTCCATCGCTTCGGCGACGCCGAGGCCGAGGTCCCAGATGTGCTCGCGAAAGGCGATCGTCCTGTCCCAGTCGATCGCCGAGGTAAGCCATGGGTCGACATCGGCAAGCGGATCGGCCACCACATGGGCTGCGGAAAACGCCACGCGGTTCAGCGTGCCCTCGAGTTTTGTAGGAAATGTCCGCGATGCCGCCAGGCGATAGGTTTCGACCGAGTGATCAGCCCTGGGCAATTTCAGCGACAGCGATGAGACGGGCAAAACCGGTTTGTTCATGGTGTTTTCTCCTCACACCTTGATCGGCGCGACGTCGATCCAGCGCCGCTCGCGCCAGCTCTGCAGCGCGCATTCGGCAAGCTGCACGCCCTTGGCGCCTTCCAGCAGCGTGTATTTGTACGGCGCGCCCTCGCAGACGTGGCGGATGAACATTTCCCACTGTTCCTTGAACCCGTTGTCGTAGACGGCGTTCTCGGGCAGCGTCTGCCAGTCGGCATAGAAATCGTGCGTGCGTTTCTCATCGGGATTCCACACCGGCCGCGGCGTCGCCTGGCGGGCCTGAATCACGCAATCACTGAGCCCCGCCACCGCCGAGCCGTGGGTGCCGTCGACCTGGAAGGTAACGAGATCGTCGCGATAGACCCGCGTCACCCAGGACATGTTGATGTGTGCGATCACGCCGCCCTTGAGGCGGAAGGTGGCGTAGGCGGAATCGTCGGCGGTGGCCTTGTACTTGTTGCCCTTCTCGTCAAAGCGCTCCGGAATATCGGTGGTGCCGAGACAGCTCACGCTCTCGACTTCGCCAAAGAGATTGTCGAGCACGTAGCGCCAGTGGCAGACCATGTCGAGAATGATGCCGCCGCCGTCCTCGCTGCGATAATTCCACGATGGCCGCTGCGCCTCCTGCCAGCCGCCTTCGAACACCCAATAGCCGAATTCGCCGCGCACCGAGAGCATCCGGCCGAAGAAGCCGGAGTCGCGCAGGAACGCCAGCTTCTTCAACCCCGGCAGAAACAGCTTGTCCTGCACGGTGCCGTGCTTGATGCCCCTGGCGTTGGCAAGCCTGACGACCGCCACCGCCTCCTCGAGGTTGGTCGCGATCGGCTTTTCGCAATAGACGTGCTTGCCGGCATTGATCGCCTTGGTCAGCAGCCCCGGACGCGCTTGGGTGGTCGCAGCATCGAAAAAGATGCTGTCGCTTTTCTCGGACAGTGCCTTGTCGAGATCGGTGGTCCAGCGCTGCACACAAAACTGTTTTGCAAGACGCTCGAGCTTGTCGGCGTCGCGACCGACCAGGACCGGGTCCGGCACCACGCGGCCGCCATTGCCAAGCAGCACGCCGCCGGAATCCCTGATAGCGATGATGGAGCGGATCAGATGTTGGTTGAGCCCCATGCGGCCGGTGACACCGTTCATGATCACGCCGAGGCGTTGTGTCGTCATATCGCCTGCTCCTTCAGAATTCTTGTTTTTGGTTGCTCGAGCGGCGACAACGCCGACCAGTTTGGATGCGCGCCTGTGGCAAACCCCGGCGATGTCAGCGATCCCGTCAGCAGGTCGCCGTCATGAATCGCGAGACGAACCTTGTCGCCGTCGCGGACATAGAGATCGGGATGCGCAGCGAGAAATGCGTCGGCTTCCGCCGCCGGCGTGTCGCCAAACCCGTCGACATAATGATGGCCGTTGCGCTCGGCATGGGTGATGCCGATCAGGGCGCCGAGCGCGAGGTCCTGCTGGACGCCGAGGCCGGCCTGACAGGTCAGGTCTTCGCCCGATACGAAGAACCTTGCGCCGCCCGCGCTCCATTTGGCGGCGCGGGTCGCATTGACGATCGACTTGTAGATTCCCTTGCAGGATTTGGAAGACACGCCGCGATAACCGAGCGCGCGCGCCACTGGAAACGCATCATAGGAATCGTCGGCCTCGTCGATGATGAAATCGCGGCGGGCCAGCGCGCCGAGCGGCGATTGCCTGGTGATCTCGCGCGGCATCGGCTGCTCGATGTACAGCAGCTTTGCCGCGACCGGCGTTAGCGCCCTGTCACGGTCGAGACGATCGATCAGCGCGCTTAAGCCGGCCAGGTCGGCATATTGCTCGTTGGCGTCCAGTGTGACGTGATAGTCGTATGGCAGCGTGGCGAGTTCGTTGCCGATGCGGGTCAGGCGCGCCGCATCGTGTTCCGGATCGCCGTTGAGTTTGAGCTTGAAATAGCGTGCGCAGGCATTTTCACCTGTATCGGCGACGCTGCCGGCGCCCTCGACCTTGTCGTCGAGGCCGACGGTATGCCTGATCGCGACACGCTCGAGCCGCCGACGTCCAGCGAGAAACTGCGCAATATCCTCATCCCGCAAATCGGGAGACAAACCTGCATCGATTCCCGCGATATTTTGAGTCATGCCGTCGAAGAAATTCACGCCGAGCGAACGCAGCAGCGCGTCCAGAATCGCCTTGTCGATCTCGGCCGGCCCAAACGTGGCGGCGAGCGGTGGGATATCTTCCTTCGCACAGGCATCGACCTGCGCCGCAATCCGCTCAGCATGGGTGCCGAAGGCCGTGTCAAATCCCGGATGCGAGAGATAGAGATCGCGCGCAATCGCCAGCGAGCGGCGTAACTCCTCGACGGTTTGTTGTGGCGACAGGTGCCCGCGCTTGTCGAACCATTTCGACGCCATCAGTTCGGCGCTGGTCCCGACGGAAGTGCCCTTGCCTTCGACCTCGACTTCGACCCGCACGAAGGCCTGTACTGAGGCGTTGATCACCACAGCGCCAAACCGGAACGGTTTTGTAAACGGAACCGGCCGTTCAAAAAATGCGATGTCCCGCACGACCAAACGTGGCGGCATGGTGTTCCTCGGCTCTAGTCCAGCGTGCTTCGGGTGAAGAAATGCTTGCGGATGCGCTGTACCAGTTCGGTGAATACCGGATCGGCCATGGTGTCGAGCGAACGTGGGCGCGGCAGCGGCACTTCATAGATCGCGGCGATCGCGCCGGGCCGTTCGGTCATGACCAGCACGCGATCGGCGAGGAACACCGCCTCGGGAATCGAATGGGTGATCAGCAGCACGGTCTTGCCGGTTTCGCGCTGAATGCGCATCAGTTCAACGTTCATTCGCTCGCGCGTCATGGCATCGAGCGCGCCAAACGGTTCGTCCATCAGCATGATCTTGGGATCATGCACCAGCGCCCGGCAGATCGACGCCCGCTGCTGCATGCCGCCGGACAATTGCCAGGGTAGTTTCTTCTCAAAGCCTTCGAGCCCGACCAGCTTCAACAGCGCCATCGCGCGCGGCAGATATTCGCGGCGCGGCAGCTGCTTCATGTCGATCGGCAGCATGACGTTGCCGAGGATATTGCGCCATGGCAGCAGCAGCGAATTCTGAAACACGATCCCGACATTGCCGTGCGGTTTTGTCACCGCCTCGCCTTCGACGAAAATCTCCCCGGTCGAAGGCGGCAGCAGCCCGGAGATCATTTTGAGCAGCGTGGACTTGCCGCAGCCGGATGGTCCGACCACGACAAAGAACTCGCCGGCGTTGATGCGGAAATCAAGCGGTCGCAACGACGGCACGTCGCCCTCGCGCGAGCGATAGGTTTTCGACACGCCGGCGAGTTGAATCCCCGACGCGCCGCCCGCGCCACGATCGGACACGACACGAAGATGCGCAGCCGATTGATCGACGCCTGACGTTTTGGTCGCCGGGTTCATTCAAAGGGCTTCCGATTGCGCCCAACCGCTTCTGCGCGCGTCATCGCCCGGCTTGACCGGGCGATCCAGTATTCCGAGGCGCCCATTTTGGAAACACACTGGCGGTAATGATTACTGGATGCCCCGCTTGAAGCGGGGCATGACGGCGGAGGATTGATTCCATCACATCGAAACATGGTCCAGCCAATCCATTCAGGAATTGCCTTTCGGCAGATAGTCGTTGGTGTAAAACGCCTTGGGGTTTTCCTTGGCCTTGGCGTCGAGCCCGCCATACTCGACCAGCAGGTTGACCGTGTCGGTCATGTTCTGGTCGGTGACCTGGAACGGCCGCTTGCCCTTGGTCTCCGGCGTCCGATACAGCGGGATTGTCAGCTCAAAGCCTTGTGTCAGCGTGTCGATCTTGCCGCCCTTCGGGTTGGCATCGAGGATCGCCTGCGCCGCACCCTTCGGATCCTTCTCGGCGGCTTCGACGGCCTTGGTGGTAGCCGACATGAAGCGCTTCACCAGATCGGCGTTGGCCTTGACATAGTCGGTGTTGGCGACGATGCCGGAAGAGACCATGTTGATGCCGTAATCAGCGAACTTGATCGGGTAGACGTCCTTGCCGGTGGCGTCCTTGATCTTCATCGACTGGTCCATGACATAGCCCAGCAGGAGGTCCGCCTGCCCGTTGATCACGGCATTCAGCTTGGTCTGGGCATCGCCAGCCACGGTGGTGAAGTCGGCTTCCTTCAGGCCGGTCTTCTTCAGAAACAGCGGCCAGATTTGCGTCATCGAATCCGCAGGCGTGATGGCGACGGTCTTGCCCTTGATATCCTCGGGCTTCCTGATGTTCTTCTCAACGAAACCCATCACCGACATCGGGCTGGTCTGCAGCAACACGCCGGTGGCGACCACGGGCGCGCCTTTGACGGCGGCGCGCATCATGGTAGGCACGTCGACGTAGCCGAAATTGGCGGTCTTGGCAGCGACGGCCTGCGTGGTCGCCGCCGAGCCGCGGCCTTCCTGTATCTCGAGATCGATATTTTCGGCGGCGAAGATGCCCTTGGCCTTGCCGTAATAGAACGGCGCGTGCTCGCCATAGACATACCAGTTCAGCATCAGCACGACCTTGTCCGCGGCCGCCGCCGGGGCCGCCGCGACTGCGGTCCAGATCAGCGCCGCCGCCAATGCCGTTACAAGCCGGATCATGCCTTCCTCCTGTTGCTGTTGGCGCAGCCCTCTCGAGCCGCTTTTTCAAGTTATTTGCCGCTCAGGCGGCGAACAAAAGTTCCTCGCGCTGGCTGACATGCCAGGGAATCACAAAGCGTTCGATCCGGTCGACGATCCAGAACAAGACGACGCCGAGCAGCGCCAGGATCACCAATGCTGCAAACATTGTCGGCAGATCGAAAGTGCCGATCGAGCGTTGCAGCACGTAGCCGATGCCCGAATTGGAGCCGACGAATTCGCCGACCACCGCGCCGACCACGGCGAGTGTTACCGAGACTTTCAGGCCTGAGAAAATCGCCGGCATTGCGTGCGGCAGGTTGACGGCGCAGAACACATGGAAGCGGCTGCCCTGCATCGCGCGCGCCAGATCGACCATGTCAGGGTCGACCGATTTGAATCCCTGCACCGCCGAGACCACCACCGGAAAAAATCCCAAAAGGAACGCCGAAATCACTTTCGGGATAATGCCGAAGCCGAACCACACCACAAACAAGGGCGCAATCGCGATCTTCGGCACCGATTGCGAGAACACCAGGAGCGGATAGACGTAGCTTTCCACGGTCTTCGATCCCGCGATCAGCATCGCGACGGGAATACCGAACACCGCCGACAGCAGGAACCCGCATATCGTCGCGTAAGTCGTGGGCCACGCCTGCCGCATCAGCTCGGGCCAATCGTGCCACAATACCACGACCACATCGCCGGGTGCCGGGATCTGATACGGCGGAATCCGGAACAGCCGGATGGTCAGATCCCAGGCGACCACGATGAAAATCAAAAACAAGAACGGACGAATCCACGGCGCATTCAGCGCCTTTGACACGCCTCCGGGGCCTTTCGGCTCGGCCACGCTTCACTCCCTTGCTTTTCGCTTCTCGGTCACAAATTAACCCGTTGGATAAATACTGTCTAGCGTTTTTCCTGCGGCAAATCCCACCTCCAAGCGTCGCCGTCTCATCCCGGCTGCGATCCGGTCGCGGCCATCCCGTATCCCCGGAACCCACCGATTTCTGATTTTCAGAAATTATGCTTGACCGCAGGGTAAAATCAGCACTATAGCGATTCGGTCCCGCCTCGTCCGAGGGGCGTTTCGCGATCGTCACAAACGCGGGGCGGGATGCGATGGACGCGGCGGCGCCGTTTGACGAACGGTGCCGATGCGTACGGTCAAGTCGTGTCGTTCTGACACCCCGACGCTGGTGTCAAGTCTGCGATAAGAAGCGCGGGCGACGGTGGCAAGAAAGCCCGGTTCACCGGGGAGAACACGAAGTAAGCCGTAAAACCATTGCGCGGGGAATGCCGGGTGAAACCGGTGTGACCGTGGTGACTACGCTCGTATGCTTTTCTCATTTGCATACGAGGCTGCGGGCGCATTGAGCGCCCGGCATTCCCTGCGCCCTCTGTAACAGGAGGACAGGACGTTTTTAGGCTAACCTCGCGCGAAAGCCGCGGCGAGATCGCGAGGCCGTGTCTGTACACGGCGGGCTGTTTGAAATCTGAATCCTCATGCGTCGCCGCTGCGAAAGCAAAAGATATGTTCAGGCCGGCTGTTGTGCCGGAGAACGCACCCTC
>DASSGM010000026.1:0-13754 GCA_035693465.1 Bradyrhizobium sp.
TGTCGTCGCCAGTTTGGCCAAACAGCTGATCGTTGCTGGAGCCGCCGATCAGCGTGTCGTTGCCCGCGCCGCCGAACAACTGGGCAGCAGGCAGCGGGCCGTTGGCCTCGTCGAGCCGGATCGTATCGTTGCCGCCCTGGCCGAACACCTGGATCGTGTCGGTGCTGGCGACAGTCGGGCTGCCACCCACAACGGATACGGCGCCGCCATTGATGAGAATGTTGCCGGCCGCGTCGCGACTGGCGACAATCGTGTTGTCGAGGCTGTCGCCGAACACAGAGAGGACGCGGGCGCCTGGGGAAAAGCTAGCTGTGACAGCCATGGTGGTGATCCTTTTGAAGAGTTGATGGTCAGCGCAAATGTGTGAGACGAGACCTGGAGTGATGATTTCGTAATGGTTTGTGCCGAAGTAGGTACCTCTCGAACCTCAAGGTTGCTGTGGGCGCAGGCGTGCGCCGCGGTTTGCTGTTGGTACGGGCGATCGCCGGGATACGGTCGGCGACCGATGTCAAATGCCTTCGAGGGCCCAGAATGGCGACCCGGCGCTACATGAGAATTTCAGGGAGGGGTAATCGTGTTACGACTGTAACGAACCGGGCTTACGCAGGCTGCGCGCCAGCGCTGCGGCGAGCTCGGCGCTTGCCAAAGGCCAGCGCAGCACTTCGGAAATTCCCGCTTCCGCCAATGCATCGACGCTGACATCGTTGGAGGATGCAGCGGCGAGCAGCACGGGCTGTTTTGGCGCTATCTCATGAAAGGCGCGCGCCAAATCCAGCCCGCCGTGGTTTTGGGAGCCGTGACTAACCAGAATGACATCGAATCGACCGGGCTCCGAACTGCACGCAGCCAGTGCGTCGGCCGGGCGCTCGAACCCGACGGGTTCGTAGCCTAGCGCCGCCAGTTCTTCCTCATCCCGCAGCAGACGTTCTTGTTCGCTTTCGACGATCAGAACCGTTTCGCCACGCCCAAGCGGCAGCATCTCGTGCCCGACCGCTGCGGTACTGGCCGCCGTCGCCGGCAGCCATACTTCGAAGCGGCTTCCCTGCCCAGGTTTGCTGTGCACGCCGATGGCTCCATCATGGTCGCGAACGATTTCGCGAACAGTTGCCAGCCCCAAGCCGGTTCCCGCCAGGCGCGTCGTGAAAAATGGCTCGAACATCCGCCGCGCCACCCGCGCATCAAAGCCGCGCCCATTATCGCTGACAGCGATGCACACGTAGCGCCCCGGCGAAAGCTCGCCGTCGCTCATTTGCAGCGGAGCGGCAAGCTCCTCCTGCTTCGCAGTCACCCGGATGCAACCGCTGCCCTCCATCGCTTGCGCGGCATTGCTGCACAGATTGAGGATGACCTGCTGCAACTGCGCGGGCTGCCCCGATACGGCGAGGTCGAGGGAGACGTTCTCGAACACAAGCTCGACATCGGAGGGTAACGAGGCACGCAGCAGTGAGGCCGCTTCCTCAAGCAGAATGCGCACCTGCACCGGCCGGACACGGGTGTCGGTACGCCGCCCAAAGCTGAGGATGTTGTCCACCAGATCACGCCCGCGCTCCGCCGCCCGGCGTATCTCGTCGATGTGCTGCGCCGGCTTGGTTCCGCGTTCAAGTTGCGGCTCGATCATTTCCGAATAGCCGAGAATGGCGGCGATGATGTTGTTGAAGTTATGCGCAATCCCGCTTGCAAGCGATCCGACCATTTGCATGCGACGCGCGCGTTCCAAGCGCACCGTCAGCTTCGCCCTGTCGCGCTCAAGAAGTTCGCGTTCGATGGCATTGGCGACGGCATCCCCGGCAAGCCGCACGATCGGCACTGGAGAAGTCCTGTTGCGTATCGGCCGAAAGGCGTCGAAGCCCATGATGGTTCGGACCCGGCCCGGCCGGGTCAACGGCACGCTGGCCCAGCCACGCACGCCGGCAGCCGTTAACACGTCCTTCACGGGGCCCGGGGGCAAGGCGGTGACGTCGGAAACGCTGACAATGTCCGGGTCAGCCGCGCCAAGTTGGGCGGGCAATGTGAGCGCCCCTCCAGGCCAGCCCGGCGGGAAGGTTTTACCGTCCGCGGACCATGTGTATGCCCGCACGGGTTTTTCATCCAGCACCACATATGCGCGATCCGCGCCGATCGTCCGCCCGAACTCGCCGAGCACTTCTGTCAGCCTCGCCCCGGTTTCGGCCGGCGAGCAATTAATCAGACGCGTGGAATTCTGGGCTATGACATGTTCAAATGCTGCCCGCCGCCGCAGCGCAACGGCGCGGGCACGCAGCCGCAGGCCGAGAAGCACGAGCATGATGAGCAGCAGCAGTGAAATCAGGTATAGCAGCACCCGATAGCGCTGTTCTCCCGCTTCAACCCTGGACCGGTGCTGGGAAAACAGCGCGCGGGCTTCTTCGAGCAGCTGTCGGCTGGGTACGGCGATGAAGGCCTTCAGTGTGGCATCGAGCGCGGGCAGCTCGGCATACAGCAAACGAGCATGCGCGAGCATCGCCCGTGCTGCTTCCGCGTCCGGCCCAACGGCGGGCGCTTGCCCTGCAAACCGATCGATCCGCTGCTGGAGGGCCTTGACGGCGTCCTCTGATGTATCGCGCGAGAGATTGAGAATAGCGGCCGCCAGAGCGTCGGTTGCCGACGCGACCTGGGTATCCTGGGCGCGGAACGCCGGACTTGTACTCAAGAGCCCAACGTAGGACAGTGAATTCTGCCGGAGTGCGTTGCTGGTCTTGAAACGTTCCATCAGTTCTTCCTGCTGAACCACCGCTGCTGCAAGCCGGTCAACAGGGCCTGTGTCGAGGCGCTCAGTCTGCGCGTAGGAACGGAGCCGCCTGACTGCGTCTGTCATGGCCTGCGTCGCGCCGTGGAGGCTGTCGTAGTTGCGAAGCAGACCGGCTCGCGCCTGCAGGACGTCGCGATGGAGAGAGGCCTCGGCGAGCGCGTAATCGTCGAAGGCCCGCAGCGTCATCGCATAGGCAGGTGCGTTGGTGTCGATTCCACGCAGCAACAGCCAGGTCAGCAGCGCGAGCAGCAGTGAAATTCCAAGCGCAGCCGCCAAATTCCTCATCGGAGCGCAGGGCCTACGCGTGGTGTGGCGCTGGCCGGCCGCACCACCTGTCCCCGGTAGCTGCCGGTCAGCGTGTTGAGGAAGGCGACGATGGCGGCGATTTGTGTCTCGGTCAGCACACGGTCGAGCTGGGCGATGCCCATCATCCTCACCGCCTCCGGCAACGTCCGCGCGCTGCCGTCGTGGAAATAGGGTGCAGTTGTTGCGACGTTTCGCAAGCTGGGAACGCGAAGCAGCACCGGCTCCGGCGAACCCAGTGGATGAAAAATGCCATGCCGCTGAAACAGATTGCCCCCCACATTGACGCCCTGATGGCAAGTGATACAGCCGAGTGATTTGAAAAGCTGATAGCCAGATAACTCTTCCGGCGTGATGGCGTCGGCTTCGCCTAAAAGCCATCGGTCGAAACGGCTTCCCGTCGTAACCAGAGACCGTTCGTATGTCGCGATCGCATCCAGCACGGCAGCGACGTCGGGCTCCCTCCCATATGCGTCACGGAATTGCTGCACGGTTTCGGGGTCCGAACGCAGTTTGCTCACGACCTCTTCCACACTCGATGCCATGATCGCAGGATTGCGGAGAGTATGCTCGGCGCCTTCTTCGAGCGAGCGGAATTTCCCTTCCCAGTTCAGGCGAAAGTTCAAACTTACATTGAAGACCGTGGGAGTATTGAGCGCCGCCGGTCCGCCCCTGGGGACGTCGAGAACATTGGCGCTGGCTCCATTGGTCGCTATATCGTGGCATAACAAACAGCTATGTGTATTACCGTGAGACAGACGCCGGTCACTGAACAATCTTTCTCCGAGCGCCACGCGTTGTGGGTCTTCGCGGCCGGCAGTGATTGGCGTGATCGGCTCCTGGCCGGCGCGAGGCTGGAGGGTAGGCGACTGAGCGGCGGCCGGCGAGGCGATCAGCCAAGCTAGCGCCAGCAGGACATAGGCCATACTGTACTTGTGTACGGGCATGATCGGCGCCGGCGGCATTAATGAAGGGGCTCGATGGAATGAGCAGTTCATCGGTAAAAGACCCAGGCCTTCGCGGAAGTGTCGAACGCCAAGTGTGCGTTCTGGTCGTGGAGGACGATCCTGCCTTGCAGCGCATGATCCTAAACTATTTCGCGGAGAACAACATCCGTACCCTGGTGGCATCCAATGGCCAGGAGATGGTCGATCACCTCGCCAGCGCCGAGGTGAACCTGGTGATCCTCGACCTTCGGCTGGGCCTCGAGGACGGGCTCGATCTGCTACGGAAGGTCCGATTGAGCTCCGAGGTGCCGGTCATCATCATCACCGGTCACCGCCTTGACGACATCGATCGGGTGGTCGGGCTGGAGCTCGGCGCCGACGATTATCTGACCAAGCCGTTCAACCTGCGTGAGCTGCTTGCGCGGGTCCGCGCAATATTACGACGGTTCGATGTCGGACGCGCAGCGCCGCCGCGTGATCCCGAGCGCGGCCGCTTTCGATTTTCCGGCTGGCAGCTCGACCGCAAGTCCCGCCAGCTCACCGATCCGGCCGGCGCGGTGGTTGCATTGACCAAGGGTGAGTATGCAATGTTGCTGGCCTTTCTCGAGGCACCGCAGCGTCCGCTCAGCCGCGAGCAGCTGTTGCAGGCGACCCGCGTCCACGAGGACGTCTTCGACCGCAGCATCGACGTGCAGATTCTTCGGCTCCGGCGCAAGCTCGAACGCGACCCGAGCGCGCCGCGGGTGATCCAGACCGAGCGCGGGGTCGGATATGTGTTCGCTGTCCCAGTCGAGCGGAGCTAGCTGGCGCCTCTCTCGATCTTGCGATCGCAAGCGCCGTTCGAGCTCGACTCCCCCCCCTCGCGACGCCCTCACCTTCCCGGATCGCGCGCCTTTCAGGCTGCGAACAGCAAATGCTGACGCGTCCGTTCAAGATCACGCATCCGGCACGACGGCTGCCAGGCCACCTGAAGCCTCGTGGCGCGCAAGCGCTCGCCTGCGGCGCTGGGCAACGAGGATGAGCCCGAGCACGACAAGCGCCGGAATCGCAAACCAGTAAGCCGTGGGGCGATCCGCAGGCACCACGACGGCGCTGATCTTGTCGCCCGGTTGCAATCCATATTTGCGCGCCTCGCTTCCGAAACGCACTGACTGGATCATTATCTCATCGCCGGCCTGATTGAGCGTAAGGCCGCTTGTCGCAAGCCGCTCCGCGACAGAATTGCCGGCGCCAAGAGTCAGGCGGACAAGCTTGTCGACCGTATCGCCGCTCGAATCCTGGGTCGCCACGCGCAATCGCAAGGCACCGTCCTTCGGTGCCTTCTGCACTTCCGTCGCGATCTGTGTCACAGGCAGATTGGTGAGAGGCGCGCTGATCATGTCGAGCCAGAACGAGGGGCGAAACAGCGTCAGGCAGATGACGAGGAGTGCAACGGTCTCATACCAGCGATTGCGGGTTAGCAGCCAATTCTGGCTCGCGGCCACGAACGCGCCCATGGCGAGAACACAGCAACAAATGACCACGATGAAATGCAGTGGGCCGCCGATATCGATCATCAGGATGGCGGGATTATAGATGAAAACGAACGGCAACAAGGCGGTGCGGTTTTCGTAGCGCATGCCCTGCCAACCAACCTTCATCGGATCGGCGCCGGCAATCGCGGCGGCGGCGTAAGCGGCGAGACCGACCGGCGGCGACACGTCGGCCATCAACCCAAAATAGAACACGAACATATGCGCCGCGATCAGCGGTACGGCGATGTCGTTCTGCGCGGCAAGGTCGACGATCACCGGCGCCATCAAGGTTGCGACAACGACGTAGCTCGCGGTGGTTGGCAGGCCGCTGCCGAGCACAAGACAAATCAGACCAGTGAGGATCAGCATGAACACGAAGTTGCCGGCCGACAGCAGCTCGACGATCTCGGTCATCACCAGGCCCACGCCTGTTAATGTCACGGTGCCGACGATGATGCCGGCGGTCGCGGTCGCGATGCCGACCGCAATCATGTTGCGCGCGCCGTTCTCGAGACCCCCGAGGAAATCGTGAAAGCCGCTCCGCCAGCTGCGGCCGATGTCGCCTTCGCCGCGAAACAGCGCCGTCATCGGGCCCTGGGTCAGCACCACGGCCGCCATCGCCAGAACGCCCCAGAACGCGGCCAGGCCAGGCGACATTTCCTCGATCAGCAAGCACCAGATCAGAATTATCACCGGCAGCAGGTAATGCAGCCCGGTTCGGGCGACCTCATAGAAATCCGGCACAGTGACGAGGGGATTGCGCAAATCATCGATCGGCAGGTCGGGATGGCGCGCGCGATTGGCGATCAGAGCGACATAGGCGACGGCCACGACCGCAAGCGCAATGAAACTGGTAGCGTCGCCGAACACGTCCCTGGTCCAGCCGAGGCCCCAGTAGATCAACCCGGACAGGATGATGAGACTGCAAATGGTCAGCAGGCCCTTGGTAGCCCCTTGCAGCATCGTTCGACGGCGCGTGCGCTGCAGTCCGGTCATTCCAGCCTTCGCGGCTTCTATATCGACAATATAGAACAGCGCTCCATAGGTAATAATGGCGGGCAGGAAAGCGCTCCGCACCACGTCGGCGTAGGTGATGCCGACATATTCGGCCATCAGGAACGCCGCCGCACCCATCACTGGCGGCATCAGCTGACCGTTGACGCCTGCGGCGCATTCGATCGCGCCGGCCTGGGTCGGGGTGTAACCGACCCGCTTCATCAGCGGAATCGTGAACGTGCCGGTGGTGACGACGTTGGCGACCGACGAGCCAGATATCATGCCTGTCATGCCCGACGAAACAACGCCTGCTTTCGCCGGGCCACCGCGGAACTGGCCGAGCAGCGAGAATGCAAGCTGGATGAAATAATTGCCGGCGCCTGCCTTCTCCAGCAGCGCGCCAAACAGCACGAACAGAAAGATGAACGCGGTCGAGACGCCCAGCGCCACGCCGAACACGCCCTCCGATGTGATCCAGAAATGCGAAGCAGCGCGTGAAACCGAGATGCTCTTGTGTGCAAACAGGCCAGGCAGATACGGTCCTGCAAATACATAGAACAGAAACGCGATGGAAATGATTGGCATCCATGGGCCTTCTGCACGACGCGAGGCCTCGAGCAGAAGCACCACGCCGACCACCGAGACCACGATGTCTGCGCTCGTCGGCAAACCCGGTCGCACCGCGAGATCGCGATAAAAATAGATGAGATAGACGACGCAGAGCACCGCCAGCGTTGCCAGTGCCCAATCCAGAAGCGGGATGCGGTTGCGGGGCGACGATTTGAAAGCCGGATAGGCCATGAAGCCGAGCAGCAACGCGAACGACAGATGGATGACGCGGGCCTCGGTGTCGTTGAAGACACCGACACCGATCATGTAGGGGATCGGAGACGCATACCAGAGCTGGAACAGCGACCATGCGACGGCAATCCCGCTGAGCGCCATGCCGATGGCGCCTGTCGGGCGGCGCCCGCCAAGATCAGACTCGGCGACGAGCTGCTGGAGGTCGACGTCGTGCGGTGCCGCCGGATCTTCCTCGACTTGCAATGCGACCCGTTCCATATGCCGGCCTCCAGCCAGGAGGGAGAGGACGAACCGCCCTCTCCCCCGCGCTTGCTTGCTACATCCAGCCTTTTTCCTTGTAGAATTTTTCCGCCCCCGGATGCAGCGGCGCCGTAATGCCGGCTTTGATCATGTCTTTCGGGTCGAGAGTTGCAAACGCCGGATGCAGCTTCTTGAATTCGTCAAAATTGTCGAACACGGCTTTGACGAGATTGTAGACCACGTCATCAGGGGCCTTGGCGCTCGTCACCAGCAACGCGCGAACGCCATAGGTCATGGTGGAATTGGGATTGCCGGAATACATGCCACCGGGAATCGTTGCGACCGAATAATAGGGATAGTTCTTCAGCAGCGTGTCGATCGCCGGGCCGGTGAGCGATATGAGTTTCGCGCCGCACGTCGTGGTTGGGTCCTGAATCGCTGCCGACGGATGGCCGACGCCATAGTAGAATCCGTCGATCTTGTTGTCGCACAGCGCCGGGCCCTGCTCGTCGGCCTTGAGTTCGGCGGCGAGCGAGAAATCCTTCATCGTCCACTTAATCGCGTCAAGCAACTGCTCCATGGATGCGCGGGTTCCGGAGCCGGGATTTCCGACATTGAAGCGCTTGCCCTTGAAATCCTCGAACTTCGTGACACCCGCCTCCTTGCGCGCCAGCACGGTGAACGGCTCGGGATGGACGGAAAAGACCACACGCAAGTCCGAGATCGCGCTGTCCTTGAACTGGGCTTCTCCCTTGTAGGCATTGTACTGAACGTCGGATTGAGTCATGCCGAAATCGAGTTCGTCTGACTTGATCGCGTTGACATTGAAAACAGAGCCGCCTGTCGATTCCACGGAGCAGCGGATGCCAGTCTTCTGCCGATCTTTGTTCATCAATCGGCAGATCGCTCCCCCCACAGCGTAGTACACACCGGTAACCCCACCGGTGCCGACGGTAATGAATTTTTGCTGGGCCACGGCCGGCATCGAGAACGACCCCAGCACCAATATTGCCGCCGCGGCGATGCCCCCGTGTCTAGCGCGATTTCTATTTCTTTTCATGCTCAGGCTCCCTCTTCTGGTTTGATCTCTCTATCGCCGCACCGGCGCCTGAGCGCCGTTCAGAACAGATGCATCGATGGCATCTCCCAACCGCTCCACGATGGCATCGATCGCCGCGGCGTCGGCGATGAACGGCGGCGCCAGCAGCACATGATCGCCACGGCTTCCATCGATCGTGCCCCCCATCGGATAGACCATCAACCCGCGCGCCATCGCCTCGCGCTTGATGCGTGCGTGCAATTTCAGCGCGGGATCGAATGGCTCCTTGCTGCCACGATCGGCAACGATTTCGACCGCCTGAAACAGGCCTCTGCCGCGCACGTCCCCGATGTTGGGATGGTTGCCGAAGCGCTGCCCAAGGCGGTCGGCGAGATATGCGCCCCGCTGGCGCACCTTGGCCAGCAGGTTGTCGCGCCTTATCACGCGCTGGACAGCGAGAGCTGCGGCGCATGCGAGTGGATGGCCAATATAGGTGTGGCCGTGCTGGAACATGCCTGAACCCTTGCCGATGGTCTCGACAATCGAGCCGCTGGCGAGCACCGCGCCGATCGGTGCGTAGCCGCCGCCAAGACCTTTCGCGATCGCCATCAGATCAGGAATGATGCCTTCCTGTTCGCATGCGTGAAGCGTTCCGGTGCGGCCCATGCCGCACATGACCTCGTCGAGAATAAGCAAAATGCCGTGCCGATCGCAGATCTCGCGAACCCGCCTGAAATAGCCGGGAACCGCGGCGACTGCGCCAAGCGTCGCGCCAACGACCGTTTCGGCGACGAAAGCGATCACGGTTTCCGGCCCGAGCTCTGCAATCTTCGCCTCGAGCTCCTTCGCGAGCCGCTCCCCGTACGAAGAAGGCGATTCGTCGTCACGGCGATCGCGATATTCGTAGCAAGGCGAAACGTGAGAGGTCTCGATCAAAAGCGGCGCGAACTGCTGGCGGCGCCATTCATTACCGCCAACCGCAAGCGCACCGAGTGTGTTACCGTGATAGCTCTGCTTGCGAGCAATGAAATGCCGGCGCTGCATCTCCCCGCGCTCGACAAAGAACTGCCGGGCCAGTTTCAGCGCGGCTTCGATCGCCTCCGATCCGCCGCTGACGAAATAGACGTGATCGATTCTCTCCGGAGCATGAGCGACCAATTCATCAGCAAGCTCTTCCGCAACGCGCGTCGTGAAGAAGCTTGTATGCGCGTAGGCAAGCTTGTCGAGCTGTTCATGCATCGCGGCAAGCACCTCGGGATGAGAATGCCCAAGACACGAGACTGCAGCACCGCCGGAAGCGTCGATATAGTCCTTTCCCGTCGCGTCGCGAATAAAGATGCCGTTCGCGCTCACCGCAGTCGGATAGGCGTGGTTGATCTGCCGGTGCAGGATGTGGGTCATGACAGCTTTGGCCGTTTCTTCCTTGTCAGGACGTAGGTGTCGAATGCGTCGAGCTGCTGTTCGCTGGCAGCGAGCGACTGGACCGTCTGTTTCCCCCTGCGCGCGGCAACCAACGCCGTCAGGCATTCAATCGCGGCGAAGGCGGGCGCCATGGTGTGAAAGAACGAGGGGGTTTCGGTTCGCACGATCAGGGTCTTGTTGGATATTGCGGCGAGTGGCGAGACCTCGCTATCGGTGACGGCGATGACCCGCGCCCCGCGTTTTTTGGCGTATCGCGCAGCCTGCACGGTCTGCCGGGTATACGGCTTTACCGATATCGCCAGCAGCACGTCAGCCGGGCCGATCATCCGCAAGGTGTCGGTTGCGATTCCGCCGGGGCCATCGACCAGTACCGAAGCCGCGCCGAGCAAGGAGCGCACATAATGGAAGTTGTAAGCGACCGAGAAGGTCGAGCGCAGCCCCAGACAGAACACGCGCTTGGACCTGGCGATGATTTCCGCGGCCGCGGTAAATCGTTCGATTGAATCGGATGTCGAGAGCGCTTGCAGGTGCTGGGCCAGCGAGGAAAAAATGTCCTGGATCAGCGCCTCGTCGCCCTCGCTGTCACGCCGCCGCAACAGCTGCTCGGCGCGGCCGCGTAGATTTTCAGGGCGATGCCGAACCAGCTCGGCGTAAAGCTTGCGGATTTCGTCATAGCCCTTCAGCCCGAAGCGCTGGGCCAGCCGGGTCAGAGTCGCCGGCGGAATGCCCGCCCGGCGCGCCTGTTCGCGCATGGTGAGAAGAGCGACATCGGCCGGGTGATCGATCACCCAGCGCGCGGCCTCCCTCAGCTGCGGAGGCAGGGTTTCAAAACCCGCGGTCAGCTCATCGAACAGCGGTTTCATCGCAAGGTTTTACCCGGCCATCGCGAGAGGATGAACACAGGCTAGATCAGGACTGTCCCGGATGCAACAGATGTTCCAGTCACCGGGAAAACAGTTCATATGTTTCGCCCAAGCCACGCGCACCGCGGGACGCGGAATCGAAATTCAAGCTGGCTAACTTGAAATCCTGCCTCCCCGTCGGCTGGCTTATGTCGATCACTGCCTTCGCGAGTACATCAATCACGGGCTCACAACTGTGCTGCGTCAACAGCGAAGCTGTGGATCACGAAAAATGCATTGGCCGGGTCGTCGACCAGTGCCTGCGGTTTTTCGGCGACTACCGCTCCTTGGGCGAATAAGAAATCTGCCGTCTTTATGCCGACGCGCGCGTTTTGGATCTCCGATCGGCACCTCGGAAATCTCGAAGCCTTTGAACTCCAGGCAATTCAGTAGCTTTTCGGCAGCTCAAGCACCTTCTCGGCGATGAAACTGAGGATCAACTGTTCGGTAATCGGCGCCAGCCGCGTGATGCAGACCTCGCGGAACAGGCGCTCCACATGATATTCCTTGGCATATCCAAAGCCACCGTGGGTCGCGATCGCCTGCCAGGCCGCGTCATGACCGGCGCGGGCACCGAGAAATTTGGCGCTGTTGGCTTCGGCGCCGCATGGCTTGTCATGATCGTAGAGCCAGGCGGCGCGCATCGCCATTTGCCAGGCCGATTCCAGATACATCCAGTTCTCGGCGAGCGGATGCTGTATGGCCTGATTCTGTCCGATCGGACGATCGAATATCACACGTTCGCGCGCATATTTTGCCGCGCGGCGCAGCGCATCCTGACCGATTCCGATCGCTTCGACCGCAACCAGGATGCGCTCGGGATTGAGGCTGTGCAGAATATATGAAAAGCCCTTGCCCTCCTCGCCGATCCGATCCTCGTCCGGAATGAACAGGCCGTCGATGAAGATAGCGTTCGAATCGACAGCCTTGCGGCCCATTTTCGGAATTCGGTGAACATCGATCTTCGAACGATCGAGATCGGTATAGAAGATCGTGATTCCGTCAGTCGGACGGGCGCAGTCCTCATAACGGGTCGTCCGCGTCAGCAACATGATCTTGTTTGCGACCTGAGCGGTCGATGTCCAGACCTTCTGACCATGAACGACGTAGCCGCCTGGGACCTTCTGTGCGAAGGTTTTGATGCGAGTGGTGTTGAGCCCGGCATCCGGCTCGGTGAAACCGAAGCAGCATTGATCTTTGCCCGCGACCAGCCGCGGAACCCAGCGCGCTTTTTGCTCTGGCGTTGCTTTCACGACAATGGGATGAGGTCCGAACAGGTTGATGTGGACGGCCGAAGCCGCGGACATTCCTCCGCCATGGCTTGCGACCTCATGCATCATGATCGCGGCCTCTGTCACGCCGAGACCGGAGCCGCCGTATTCCTCCGGCATGGTAATCCCGAGCCAGCCCGCGTCAGCCATTGCGCGATGAAACTCGAAGGGGAACACCCCGTCCTCGTCGCGCGCCAGCCAATAGTCATCGCCGAAGCGTGTCACAACCGAGCGCACACCTTCTCGAATTGCCACGTGATCGTCCGGCATGTTGAATTCATTGACCAGCACCGTACTCATGATGTGACGTCCTCCCCCACTGAGGCGAGCGCGCGTTTCGCCGCAATCAGATGCGGCATGTCGTACATCTTGCCGTCGATGCCGAGCGTTCCGGCGTCGGGTTGGGCCGCGAAGGCCGCAACGACCCGGCGCGCATGCGCCAGATCGGCTTCCGACGGGGTGAAGCATGCATTGATGGTCGCGACCTGATCGGGGTGAATGGCGATCCGTCCGACAAATCCATCGCGGCGCGCGATCCTGCAGCTCTGCGCGAGCCCATCCTGATCCTTGAAATCCGCATACAGGGTCTCGAGTGCCATGACGCCTGCCGCCCCCGCGGCAAACAGACATTGCGCCCGCGCCACCTGATATGGAAACGTCCAACTTCCGTCGGCTTCCTTGTTGGACAGCGCGCCCAGGGCTGCGCCGAGATCCTCGGCGCCCCACGTCATGGCGATGAGCCGGCGGCTGGGGGTTGCATAACCGGCGAAGCCGATCATGGCGGCCGGCGTTTCGGTTGCCACCACAAGCAGCTTCACGTGACCTGGCGTTACGCCCGCCGCTATCTCCAGCGCATCGATGTAATTCGAAATGAGTTCGATGTGCTGAATACCGTTGACCTTCGGGATCAGGATGCCGTCGAGGCCCGGACGGACGACCGCAGCGAGGTCGCCAAGCGTCAGCCCGCTTCCGAGCGGATTGATGCGCACCAGAAACGCCCAGTCGCGCGGGGAGCCGCCCAGCAGGTTTTTCACCATATCGCGCGCAAGCGCCTTGCGCGGTGGCGCCACAGCATCCTCAAGATCGAGAATCAGTGCGTCGGCGCCTATACCGGACGCCTTCGCGAACTTATGCTCGCTGTCGGCAGGGACAAATAGAAGGGAGCGCAATTTCATGTGGGACGCCTCATCATCAGCCCGTTACGGCGGCAGTATACAATTTCCTCATCGCGCTGATTGAAACCTCGATGTTCGAACGTCACTATCCCCTGGGTCGGGCGTGACTTGCTCTCACGCACGGCCAGGATTTTCGTCTCCGCCCGCAGGGTATCGCCGGCAAAGACCGGGCGCGGAAACCTGGTCTCTTCCATGCCGAGGTTGCCGACTGTCGTTCCCAGGGTGGTGTCCTGCACGGATAGACCGATGATCAGACCGAGCGTGAAAATTGAATTCATCAGCGGTTTGCCGAATTCAGTCGATTTGGCATATTCGTGATCAATGTGGACAGCCGCCGGATTATACGTCAGCGCGGAAAACAGGATGTTGTCCAT
>DASSGM010000027.1:0-17956 GCA_035693465.1 Bradyrhizobium sp.
GGCCGGGCCAAACCATTGGTAAGGGCCTGCGACATCTTTTTGCGATCGATCGCCATCACCAGGGCCTGCCGCACGCGTACATCGTCGAAGGGAGCGACCTTGGTGTTGAAGGCCGCGACCGCAGCGCCGGACCCGGCATAGGTGTGGACGGTCAGCTTCGGATCTTTTTGCGCTCTCTGAATATTGTCCGCATCGGCTTCATCGTCCCAGATGATATCCGCCTCGCCCGATTGCAGGCTGGCGAAGCGCGACTGGGCATCCGGCAGCGGCTTCAGAACGATCCTGTCGAGATAAGGATGACCCTTATTCCAGTAGTCCGGATTCTTTTCCAGCACCATTCGATCGCCCGCGGTCCATGACTTCAGGACGTACGGACCGGTACCGATGGGGTTGCGGTTGTAGTCGTCGCCCTTGGTCTTCCATGCCGTCGGCGATTGGATGACATTGTTAGAACTCTGGACGGTCAAAAGTGCTGGCAGGTTCACGGACGGATCGTTGAGATTATAAACGACGGTGAGTTCGTCTGGCGCCTGCACATCGTGAATCCCGGAGATGTAGAAGGCACAGCGGCATTTGTTGGCCGGGTCCTTCTGCCGGTCGAAATTTTCCTTGACCGCCTGGGCGTTGAACGGCATGCCGTCATGGAATTTGACGCCGGGCCGCAGTTTGAACGTCCAGATCTTGAAATCTTCCGAGGGTTCCCAGGACAGTGCGAGCTTCGGCTGCGGCTTGCCCTTGTCGTCAAGATAAGTGAGTGTATCGAAAATCGCGGCCGCGGCTGTTCCCGCCGCCGTATCGAAAACGCCCACCTTCAGCGGATCAAACCCGGCAATATCCAGCTCCAGGCCCATGGTAATGCTGCCGCCCCGCTTCTGGGCGCCGGCGGCGCCGGCAAACACAGCAATTCCAAATGCCGTACCAAGGAAAATTTGCGCGAGCTTGCTCGAGCGCGATACCGCTGTCATTTGATGCTCCCTCCAAGACCGTCCGGTGTTGCGGATCGTTGATGACTGTCGTCAGATTGGCTGGAATCCAAGGCTCCGGCAAGGCCGGAGACGTGCCGCGGATGAAAAGCCGCAGGGTCTCGCTTGGTCGTGAAAATGCTCGTGCTGTCAGCGCCGCTCGGCCGCCAGCGATTTGCCTTTAAAGGCGGAGATTTCCTCCTCCGAGAGGCCGCTCTCCCGGAGAAATGCAACGGTGTGCTCGCCCAGGGTCGCCATCTGCTTTGCCGCTGAGACATTGGCGCCGGACATGCGAAACGGCAGGTTAAGGACCTTGAACGTGCCGCCGCCATCTCTGACCTCGGTCAGGGCGCCGCGATGGGCGATTTGGGGATCGCGCAAGGCTTCGGCCACCGTGCGATAGGCCGAACAGGGAACACCGTGACCATTCAACTCGGTTAGGCATTTTTCGGTTGTGAGCGTGCGCGACCACTGCTCGACGCCATTCATCAATTCAGCCCAGTTGTCGCGGCGGTTGGCGTATAGCGCAAAGCGCGGATCGGCAATCCACTCGGGATGACCGATCACCTTGATCAGACTCTGGAACGTCTTCTCGCTTGCGATCGCCAACATCACGTAGCCATCCGCCGTTTCGACCGGTCCGAACATCGGCCGCTGGGTTTGCCTCACCTCGAATTGCGACCACTGCAATTCGTTCAAGGTCAGGCTGAGCATCGATTCGAGCATCGATACGTCGATGTACTGGCCTTTTTGAGTGCCGTGCCGCTGGTACAGCGCCGCCGAAATGGCCCCGAATGCATAGACGGCGGTAACGACATCGGCGAGATAAATACCGCAACAGTCCGGCCGCGATCGCCCGGGCTGGTAGGCCAGATGGGCCATATCGTAGCCCGAAGCGGCATGAATGACGGGCGCGTAGGCCGGCAGCTCGGCGGACGGTCCGGTCTGGCCGTATCCGGAGATTGAGCAATAGATCAGTTTCGGATTGAGCTCTCGCAGTGAGCCATAGTCCAGCTTCAATCTCCGCATCACGCCCGGGCGAAAATTCTCGACGAGGATGTCAGCGCTCAAGACAAGCCGTCGGATGATCTCGACCGCGTCGGGCGATTTCAGATCGAGAACGAGACTTTTCTTGCCGACATTGAGCTGGCCGAACGCCGAGGAGAAGCCGTTGCGAACGGGCGGACGGGTTCGCATGGTCTCGCCTTCAACCGACTCTACCTTGATGACCTCCGCTCCCATGTCGGCAAGCATCCGGGTGCAATGCGGACCGGCAATGGTGGTTGAAAAATCAAGCACGCGAAGGCCCGCAAAGCTCTTTGTCAAAATCCCCTCATCACGATCAGCTATCGTCATCCTGAAAACTCCGCCTGCGTGCCTTCGGCCGCGGCGTGAACCCTAAATCGCGCTGTCACCTCAGGGAAGCAATTCCCGACACCAAATGCTTTGGTCTCGCGGAGGCCTGCCTCTCCTGGCTTCCCGTTCAAACTGGAACCGATCTTGCATGACCTTATCAGCGCGGGTGCGGGGGCTTTTTTGAGAGTATTGTTTGTTACCACGGAAATGGATGACTTCGTCCGGGTGGGCGGCCTCGCAGCCGTTTCGGCGGCTCTGCCCCGGGCGTTGCGCTCCTGGAGCGACGTCAGGATCATCCTTCCTGGTTATCGCGACGTCATCGAACAATTCCTGCATATCGAAATCGTCGGCCAATGCGCGCCGCTCGCGGATATGCCGGCCTGCTCGCTCGGGCTAACCGCGACCAGGGACGGCCTGCCGGTTTATGTCCTGCTCTGCCCGCAACTTTATGACCGCCCCGGCAATCCGTATGGCGACGCGTCGGGTCGGGATTGGCCGGACAATGACGTGCGTTTCGGCCGGTTTGCCTCCGCCGCGGCTGAGCTGGCAGCAGGCACTCTGGACAGGAATTGGGCAGCTGATCTGGTTCACGCCAATGACTGGCAGGCGGCGCTGGTGCCGGCCTATCTTGCCTGGAATGCGGCCAAGGTCCCGACCGTTCTGACAATCCATAACCTCGCCTATCAGGGCCTGTTTCCAAAGGAGTCGTTGCTCCGGATCGGCGCGCCGGAAGATTCCTTCCATATCGACGGCCTCGAGTTCTACGACAAGCTGTCGTTCCTCAAAGGCGGCATCGTCTATGCTTCGCATCTGACCACCGTGAGCGAGACCTACGCCAGGGAGATCACGACGTCCGAGCTTGGCTGCGGACTCGAGGGCCTGCTTCGCCGCCGCTCCGATGCCGCGCAGTTGACAGGCATATTGAACGGCATCGACGAAAGCTGGGATCCGCGGGCCTGCGCCCAATTGGCGCAGCCGTTCGGCGCGGGCGATTGGGAAGGCAAGCGGGCAAACTCGGACTACGTCCGCCATCAGTTCGGTCTGGCGGTGTCGCGCGGCCCAATCTTCGGCCTGGTGGCCCGCCTCGTTCATCAGAAGGGCATCGATCTCGTGCTGTCAGCCGCGGACGAGATCATCCAGGCCGGCGGACAGATCGTCGTTACCGGCAGCGGCGAGCCCGAGATCGAACAGGCGCTGGTCGATGCGCATCGCCGCAGGCCGGACGCAATCGGGGTCGCGATCGGTTTCAATGACGCCCAGGCCCGACGAATTTTTGCAGGCAGCGATTTTACCTTGATGCCTTCGCGCTTCGAGCCATGCGGATTGAGCCAGATGTACGCGCAAAAATTCGGATCGCTGCCGATCGGGCACCAGACCGGCGGGCTCGCAGAAACCATCACCGACGGCGAGACCGGATTTTTGTTCACTCAACCCTCAACCGAATCCTTTCTCGGCGGCATTCGGCGTGCGTTCACGACCTTCATGGCGAAGGATCGTCTCGACTCGATGCGCCGCACTGCGATGTCGCGATCATTCAGCTGGGACGTTTCGGCAGCCTTGTACGGCGCGCTCTACCGCAAGGCCTTCTCTCCTTAAGTCAATGCGGTGCGCCGCGTCTCCGGCATCACAAGCCAGATCATGGCGAGGCCGAGCGCGGCAACGCCGGCAAGCCCCATGAAAGCGACACTGCTGCCAAATTTGTCGCTGACATAACCGGCGAGCACGGTGCTGAGCGATGCACCGATACCGGTCGCGGTGCCGACAATGCCCTGTGCAAGATTGAAGTGTCCGCTGCCGAATGCGACGTCGGCAACGATCAACGGCACCATGACGGCGAAGACGGCCGCGGTGATGCCGTCGAACACCTGCACCGCGACCAGCAGATATGGATCCCTGACGGTCGCGAACAGCACGCCGCGGGTAGCCAGCGCGGCAAAACCGATCAGCAGCAACGGCCGCCGCCCCCATTTCTGCGCCTTGCTTCCGACCGACGGCGACATCAGCGCGACGATGGCTTGCGGCACGATGATGCACGCGGCGATCAATACCGGCGCCCATTGGGCCGATCGGGTGGTCACGACACCCGCCATCAAGGGAAGCATCGCCGCATTCGCGAGCTGCAGCAGCAGCACGCTGAAGGCGAAGATCAGCAGCGGACGCCGGCGCACCAGGCTAAGAACGCTGGTTGCCTTGGCATCGGGTACCTCGCGCGGCACCGCACCGTGGGCCTGGGCCACGTCAATTTCGCGGTCGCGGATGCGCGCGAGCGCGAGCAAGGTCGGAATTGCCAGGAGGAAGGTGACAAGAAATACCGAGCGGCTGGACAAGAGATAGCCGGCCGTGCCCATCACGGCCGCGGCTGTCCCATTGCCGAGCGAGGCAAAGCGGGCATTGCGTCCGAGCCGTTCACCGATCGCGAGTGGCCCGACCAGACCAAGGCTGATCGCGGCAATCGCCGGACCGAGCACGCAACTGGCGGCGGCGTGCAGCGTCGCAGCGGCCACCACCACGGGAAAGATTGGCCATGCCGCATATGCCAGCGCGCTTGTGCCGATGGTCGCGACGGCAAGGCTGGCGACCAGCCGCTCGGAGCGCGCGGCATCGACGATGGCTCCGCCCGGCATTTGTCCGATCAAGCCGATCAGGCCGCCGATCGACAACACGAGACCGATCTCGACCTGGGTCCACTTCTGCGTCGTCAGATAGACCGCGACAAACGGCCCGAATCCGGTCTGCACATCGGCGAGAAAAAAGATGAACCAGTCGAGGCCGCGCAAGCTCTGTTGCGAGGGTGCCGGCCGGCCGCGCGTCATCGGTTCCGGCGGCCGCACCGGATCGCCACCGCGGCTGGTCGCCTCGCGGCGGCGGGTATCGATTGGGTCGGTCGGCTGTCTGGATGCGCGCACCAACAGTCTGCTTCTCCAAATCTTCACGGCTCGGACAAGGGCTGCAAGCTGCCGGAAGCGCCGAGCACCACGATCGGCGTATCCTCCTTGTATTCCGGCGCCGCCGTCACCTGTTCCTTGGTCAACTCGAGCGTGATGCTGTCGCTCTTGTTGGCAACGCGCCCGAAATGCAGCGCGTTCCAGTCAACCACGATTTTCCGGCTGCCGACGCCGAGAAAACCTCCGAAATCGATGACGGCCGCGCGCACCGTTCCGGAGCGATCCACGATCACGTCGACGATACGCCCCATGTTCTCATCGGCCGCGCTGCGAACCTCGCGGCCGAGCACGCCATGTGCATCCCTTGCGCCGATGATGGTAACCGACGGCGGCGGCGCCGGCTCCTTCGGTGCCGCGGCGGGATTTGGTGTGGCCGGGGGAGCCGCATTTTGCTGTTGGGACGGCGGCGCGTTGGAATCCGCTTTCGGCGAACTTGTGTCATTTTGCGCCCACGAATTCGCAACCGCCGATGTCGCAAAAGCGGCGGCAATCAGGATGAATTGGCGTCTTGCGCGCATACGACCTCCTGAATTGCAACCGCGATTCGCGCCAGCGAAGCGCGATCAAAGTTCGAAGCCTCTCGGGCCAGCGTCCCCGCGCTCCCGCCTCGATCAGTGCGCCAGAACGATCGAAACCTGGATCTGGCCACGCGTACGCAGGACCTCGAGCGACACCTCGTCGCCATGACGGCGCACCACAAGATCGACGCTTGACGAGCCAAGCTGCAGATCGCGAATCAGCACCTCGTTGAGGAAGGCCGGCAGGCGCGGGTTACGCAAACGAATTTCACCGCGCGGGGCGTCGAATTCAAGCCCAAGCACCGCTTCCAGCAGCGTGAACGGCGTCGCGCTCGCCCATGCCTGCGGCGCGCAGGCGACCGGATAGAGCGTCGGTCCGCGCCGCCTTTCACGCCGGAAGCCGCAGAACAGCTCGGGAAGCCGCCGCAAATCCATGTAGGCAGCGGCGTCGAACAGGGCCTTGAATAAATGCGCGACAGAATGCTTGAGACCATAGCGCGCAAGGCCGAGCGCGATCAGCGCGTTGTCGTGCGGCCAGATCGAGCCATTATGATAGGACATCGGATTGTAGCGCGCCTCGCCACTCGCCACGGTGCGAATACCCCAGCCCGCGAAAAAATGCGGCCGCATCAGATCGGCGGCGACGAGACGGGCGCGGTCTTCGCGTAGCATGCCGCTGAACAGGAGCTGGCCGGCATTCGACGAGCGTACCCGGCACGGCTCTTTGGCGCCATCGAGCGCAAGCGCATAGGTGCCAAGGTCGTCACACCAGAACGCTTGCTCAAAACGTTCGGCGAGCTGCCGCGCCTCGATCTCCAGCTTTTTCGCCATCGCGCTCTTGCCGAGCCGCGACGCGCAACGTGCCGCCAGTCGCTTGGCGACATACACATAACCTTGCACTTCGGCGAGCGCGATATAACCATCGGCCAAACGGCCGTCGGCGTGAAAGATCGCGTCGTAGGAATCCTTCCAGCCTTGATTGGCCAGACCCTGCTCGGACGCCCGCTGGTACTCGACGAATCCGTCCTGGTCGGGATCGCCCGGCCCGTTGATCCAGCCCAGCGCCGCCTCGACCGAGGGCCACAATTCGGCGAGCGTCTCTTCGTCGCCGGTGCGTTCGACGTAGAGACCGGCCAGCAGCACGAACAGCGGTGTCGCATCGACGCTGCCGTAATATTGCGCGAACGGAACCTCGCGCAGTGCCGCCATCTCGCCGCCGCGCATTTCATGCAGGATCTTTCCGGGTTCGGCGTCCGCGAGCGGATCGCTCGTCTTGGCCTGATAGAATGCCAGCCGTCTCAGCACACCGCGCGCGACCCGCGGATCGATCCACAGCATCTGCATCGCAGTAATGATTCCGTCGCGACCGAATGTCGTCGAGTACCAGGGAATACCCGCATAGGGATATCGTCCCTGCGGCGTGTTCGTCATCAACATGTTGAGGTCGGCCATCGACTGGCACAGCACCTCGTTGAAGATGTTATTTGAAGTTTCGATGCTGGCGGCGCCCACGGTGAACCGCCGCATCTCGCGACGATGCGCCAGCAATCCGCGAAAGAACCGCTCCGGCCTGAACGTGGCCGGCTTGTTGCAGGATGCGGCAACAAACAGCGAGCTGACCTGTCGCGGCGCCAGATCGAGATGATAAGTCGCGGCATTCACCGAAAGCTGCGTCGGCCGCGGATCGAAATGCAGCACCGTGCCGCGCCATTTGTCGTCAAGCCCGTTGTATTCGAGCATGACATCGGCGGGACCAAGCAGCTTGCCGGAGCCGACGCCACGGTGTGGGCGCCTTTCGCCGCGCACCTCGAACAGATCGGCGAAGTCATTGTCGAACAGCAACGTCAGATCAAGGCTCGCCGGCCGGTCTCCATGGTTCTGCAAGCCGATCCGCTGGTAGGCCGTTCCGCGCCACAGAAAAATGGTGCGCACGATGTGCAGCATGTCCTTTTGCAGCACGATGCGGCTATCGCGATAGATATCGGGATTGGTCAGATCGACCGTCAATACGGAATTGTCATCGCGTAGATTCGAGCCGAGCAGCAGCGGCTGAAGGTCATCGAGAAGAAGTTCGAGCCGGGCGAGATAGCGCGTGTCGCAGTTGAACAGGCCATCCGGTCCGCCGGCCGAAGCACCGATGTCGCCATGGCTGTCGAGCACGATGAAAGTATCGTCGTGTTTGAGCGAGCGCCGCGGCCGCGCCGCGGGACCGGTCATCGGGATGTAGAACGGCGATTCCACGACCGGTTCGTCGACTCGGGCCGTCATGATCTGGGTTGCGACATCGGCTGCCATTTGACCCCCTGGCGACAAGCGCATTAGCACCCCACGCCACCTCGGTACATCAGGCCGCGTATTTGGCAAGCCGGTTCAATTCCCGCGTCACCAGCTCACGGTACGGGCCCTCGCCCTTCATCAAGCCGTCCGGCGGGCCGTCTTCGATGATGTTACCGGCTTTCAGCAGTACCACCCGATCGAAATTACGCAGGGTCGCGAGGCGATGAGCGATCGCGATGACGGTCCGCCCCCGCATCAGGCGGGCTAGCGCTTCGCGTATCGCTTCTTCCGATTCGCTGTCAAGTGCGGCGGTCGCTTCATCGAGCAGCAGAATCGGCGCGTCCTTCAGAAACGCGCGCGCAATCGCAATGCGTTGACGTTGACCGCCCGACAGCTTGACGCCGCGGTCGCCGACCATGGTCGCAAGTCCTTCCGGCAAGGTCTCGACGAAATCGCAGCGCGCCGCGATTGCCGCCCGCAGCACTTCGTCGTCGGTGGCGTTCGGCCGACCATATCGGATATTTTCCAGGATGGAGCGGTGAAACAGCGAGATGTCCTGCGGTACCACCGAGATCGCCTGGCGCAGGCTTTGCTGCGTCACCCTCGAGATGTCCTGGCCGTCGATCGTGATGCTGCCCTTCTGGACGTCGTAGAACCGCTGCAGCAACACGAACAGGCTGGATTTTCCGCCTCCGGACTGACCGACCAGCCCAACCCTTTGTCCGGGTTGAATACGAAGGCTGAATTTGTCGAACACCTGGACTCCACCGGGATATTGGAACGAGATGTTGTTGAAGGCGATGGCCGCGCCGCTCTTTACCAGCGGTCCGGCTTGCGGATGGTCGCGCAGTTCGTGCGGAAGCAACAGCGTGGCAATGGCTTCGGTCAAGCGGGCGAAATGCTGGGTGACATCGACCAGCGCCACGGCCAGGTCGCGCGTCGCACTGAGGATGGAAAGTCCCAAGGTGCAGACCAGCACGACGTCGCCGGTGGTGGCGCTGCCGCTTTGCCAAAGCATAATCGCCCAGGCCAGCAAGGCAATCGTCAGCACCACCGTGATCGCGGCGTGCGTGAGCCGCAGCTTTTCGAGGTAACGGAGGCTGCGTCCCCGCGCCGTCAGCTCCCGGTTAACGGTGGCGTCAAACCGGTCATGTTCGAAGCTGAAGCCGCAAAACGCCCGCACCAGCGGCATATTGTTGATGACATCGACCATTTCGCCGTCGACCGCCGCGGCCTTGTCCGCGAAATCGTCATGCAGCGGCTTGCCCGCAGCAGCCAGGTGAAACATCCCGATCACCATTGCCCCCGCGATAATGCTCAGGACCGCCGACATCGCCGGGCTTACGGTCCCGATCAATACGATCGCGGTAAGGGTTGCCATGCACGGCGGCAGCACATTCCAGACGAACATGTTTTCAACCGTGAAAACCGCATTCGAGGTCGCGGTGATACGGCTGGTCAGCATTCCCGGCAGCCGGTCGGAAAAATAGCTTGGTGCGTGGCCGGTGAGATGCCGGAAGATGTCGCGCCGCAGATCGCCGGTTACTCCCACAAATGTGAAACTCGCGGTCCAGCTCGCGATCCGCCACAGAAAATTATCCGCTGCAATCAGCGACATGAGAAAAACGAATGCCAGCCATACGGTGCCTGCTCGGCTGGGCCCGGCCGACAGTCCGTCGACCAGATACTTCACGCCATATTGCGTGCCCACCGAACATGCAACAGCTGCCACAACGCTGATCACGATAACGAGATGCGATGCAAGACGCTGGCGAAGATAGCGCAGCACGAACGGAAGCGGACGGTGTGCGTATCCTGAGAGATTGTCCATGTGATCGCAAACCTGTTGAGGATGAGTGTCTTAGACGGACAAGTTCCGTCGCGACGCGCGGTGCTTCTCAGTCCGCATCGTGCTGCCATCACTGCGCAACAATCGTGCAGCATTTAACGACCATAAAAGTCTGATCGGGCGTGATGGCATGAGCAGGACCACGATACGAAAGAAGTACGTGGAGTCGGGAACTTCGCAAATGCAAAAACGTTCCCTCCTCCGCGGCACGCTGCTGCCACCCGCGAAGTGGGGCTTTATTCAATGCATGACAAGAAGAGGAGACGGATAGATGCGCATCGCGCAGGTTGCTCCGCTGACGGAGGCTGTTCCCCCCCGACTTTATGGCGGCACCGAACGGGTGGTATACTGGCTGACCGAGGAACTCGTGGCGCTGGGGAACGAAGTCACCCTGTTCGCGAGCGGCGATTCCCGGACCTCGGGAAAACTTGAGGCAACATGGCCGAAGGCGCTGCGCCTCGACGGGTCCGTCCGCGATCCCAACGCGTTGCACATGGTGATGCTGGAACGCGTCCGGCAGAAATGCGACGATGAGGAATTCGATTTCCTGCATTTCCATCTCGACTATTATCCGTTCTCGCTGTTCTCCCGGCAGCCGACGCCGTTTCTGACCACCCTGCACGGCCGCCTCGATCTGCCCGAGCACCAGCCGGTGTTCACGACCTTCTCCTCCGTTCCCGTGATTTCGATCTCGAACGCGCAGCGGCGCCCGGTGCCGCAGGCCAACTGGTTGCGTACCATCCACCACGGCCTGCCGGAGAAACTGCTGACGCCGCAACCGATTAAGCCCGGCTATCTCGGGGTGCTCGGCCGGATCGCACCGGAGAAGGGGGTGGATCGGGCGATCAAGATAGCGACGCGATGCGGCATCCCGCTCAAGATCGCCGCCAAGGTCGACCGCGCCGATCAGGACTATTACGATGAAGTTATTCGCCCGCTGATCGAGCGCAATCCGCTTGTCGAATATGTCGGCGAGATCGGTGACGCCGAGAAATCGGATTTCCTGAGCGGGGCGATCGGATTGTTGGTCCCGATCGACTGGCCGGAGCCGTTCGGCCTCGTGATGATCGAAGCGATGGCGTGCGGCACCCCCGTGATTGCCTACAACCGCGGTTCGGTCCAGGAGATCATCGATGACGGACTGACCGGTTTCATCGTGGAGGACGAAATCAGCGCGGTCGCCGCGGTCGATCGGCTTTCCGGATTGAGCAGAGACGCGATCCGGAAACAGTTCGAGACCCGCTTCACCGCGCGTCGCATGGCGCTAGACTATCTCGCCGCCTATCGCAGCCTGATGGACGCCGCCAAGCCGCGTATCAAGCTGGTGAGCAGCGCCGAATAGCAGGGCCCAACGGGTTGGCGCAACGGGCTTGGAGCGCCATCTCTTAGCGCGCAAACTCTTAAGGTCGTCCCCGCGAAAGCGGCGACGACATTGAGCGCATAGGATGGGTATCGCTTCGCTCAACCCCATCCTGCAGGCTGCTAACGTCATTGCGAGGAGCGACCTGTCCGCCACAGCTCAGCGAGCGAAGGAGCAAGCGACGAAGCAATCCGGAAGCCGTCATTCCGGAATGGTACGTCAGCACCAGACCTCAGATGCGCAATTGCGCATCGGGGAATCCTTTTCCGGGCTCGATGCGGAGCCTGTCATCGGGCCGGCCATAGGCCGGACCCGTTGGCATCGGCCCGGAATGACGGCTGCTAGCTTACTGCTGCCCGCTTCGGCTCCACGATCTCGAACATTCGCGGAAATTCGTCCATCAGCGCCATTAACTCGGCAAGCCGCATGGCGTTGCCGGTGACCTTGATCTTGCCGCCTGCGACCGCTTCCGGAAACGAGGTCTGTTTCGCGATCACCTCATCCAGCGTGCCGCGCGACAGCGTGAAGCTAGCGTCCGCCGCGGCGGCCTGCGCGCCGGCGATGTAGGTCAGCGCGCAGTTCTCCAGCGTGAGAACAAAAGTCTCGCCGGTATCGGTAAAATTCCAGTTGAGCACGATATGCTTGCCTTCGGCCTTCGGACCATTGAGGCGAACCCCCAGCACATCCCAGAGCTGCCCGGTGCGCAATGCGGCGAGGGTCTCGCGCGGCATCGGCGGCCGTGGCGGCGCCTTGGGCATGCCCTGCCGCAGCTCCTGCGCGCCGAACAGATAGGCGTTGCGCCAGGTCGCGCTCTCCGCGGAGTAGCCGAGTTGCTCGAACGTATCCGCCAGCAGCGCGCGGGCTGATTGATTGTCGGGCTCGGCGAACACCAGATGGCTGACGGCCTGGGCGACGAAACGAAATTCGCCCCTGACGAAATCCCTCGCCGCGCGCGCAAGAATCGCGTCCGGGCCGCCCATGTACTCGACGTATTTCTTGCCGGCCTCGACCGGCGGCAGCGGATCGAGATTGACGGGATTGGCGTCGTACCAGCCGAGATATTTCTGGTAGACCGCCTTCACGTTATGCCGGATGTGGCCGTAGTAGCCGCGCGCGTGCCACGCACCCTCAAGGCTCGCCGGCAGTTTTATGGTCTCCGCGATCTCGCAGGCCGTCAGCCCGTGATTCATCAACCGGACCGTCTGGTCATGCGCGAACTTGTAGAGATCGCGCTGCTGGCGGATCATGCTGTCGATGCGCTCCTTGCCCCAGACCGGCCAGTGATGCTGGCCGCACATCGCCTCGGCCTTGCCGCCCCACATCTGCAACGCCTCGCCCAGATATTTCGACCAGGCGAGCGCATCGCGCACGTCGGCGCCGCGAAACGGCAGCAGATTGTGGAAATTGTGGGTGCAGTTTTCCGCGAGGTTCAACAGCTTGTAGCGCGGGATGAAGAAATGCATCTCCGCCGGCGCCTCGCTGTTGGGCGCCATCTGGAATTCGAATTCGACGCCGTCGATGGTGCGTTTGTCTCCGGTCGCCATGACGAGATCGGTGGGGCGCAGCAGGGCCACCAAGCCCGCCGCCATCGACTTGCCAAGGCCGCAATCGAGCTGACCGCGCGCGCCCTTGGCCAGGAACGGCCCGAATTGATACTGCGCACGCCGCAGCATCGCCGGACCTGCGATGATGTTTTCGGAGACCGCATGTTCCATGAAGAAATTGGGCGCGATGATCGGGACTTTGCCGCTCGCCAGCGTCTCGTCATCGAGCACGCCGCGCGCGCCGCCCCAATGATCGGTATGGGTGTGAGTGAAGATCACGGCCGTCACCGGCCGGCGTTCACGATGCTTGAAATAGAGCTCCATCGCGGCGCGGGCGCCTTCGATCGAGGTCAGCGTATCCACCACGATCACGCCCGTATCGGCCTCGATCAGCGTCATGTTGGCGATGTCGAGCCCGCGAATTTGATAGACGCCAGGCACCACCTCGAAAATCCCGTGGTTCATGTTGAGGCGCGACTGCCGCCACAGGCTCGGATCGACGGTCGGGGGAGCCTCCGCCTCGGCAAGAAAGCCATAGGGCTCGAGACTCCAGACCACCCTGCCCTGCGCGGAAGTGATCCGCGCATTTTCCACCGTGCCGAGAAAGCCGCGCGATGCATCCTCGAAATCACGCGTGTCGGAGAACGGCAGCGCTTTCAGCGTCGCCGCATGCCGAGCGACAACCGATGAGGCAGCCGCCTTGGGTGCTTCGCTGGTGCCTGTTTCGCTCATGTTCTCCTCCTCCCCGCGCGTGTTGCAAAAAATCGAATTCGACTCAGGCCGGATGTGCCGCAAGATATGGCGAATCGGCGATCGACCAGGAAGGCATTGCCTCCATCCGGAAAATCTGTCGCAGGTGCACTTCATCGGGTCCGTCACCGATGCGGAGCAGGCGCCCCCAGGCCAGCGCCTGGTGGATCGGCGTATCGTCGGAGCCGCCCATCGCGCCGAACACCTGCATCGCGCGGTCGGCAATCCGCTGCAGCATGGCGGGAACCGCGATCTTGATCAGCGAGACGTCGCGCCAAGCGCCGTGGTGGCCGGCCTGATCGAGCCGCCACGCGCAGCGACAGACCAGTAGCCGAGCCTGCTCGAGTTCGACGCGGGATTCGGCGATCCAGCGCTGCACGGTATCGTATTGAATAACCGTACGTCCAAACGCGGAGCGTTCCCTCGACCGCACCATCATCAGTTCGATCAGGAGCTCGCACAGTCCGATCGAACGCATGCAATGGTGAATTCGCGCAGGCCCAAGGCGGATCTGGGCGACTTTAAAACCTTCGCCTTCCTGGCCAAGCAGGTTCGATCGGGGTATCCGGACATTGTCGAAGGCGAGTTCGCCGATCGGCGCAACGTGATCCTCGCAGCCCATCCAGCGAAGCGGCCTAACGAGGCGCACGCCGGGCGCATCGATCGGCACGATGACGCAGGAATGGCGATGGGTTCGGTCCGCGTCCGGCTCGGTCACGCCCATCACGATCAGAAAACTGCATCGCGGATGCGCGGCGCCGGTGATGAACCATTTGCGCCCGCTGATAATGTAGTCGTCGTGATCGCGGACAATTCTGGTCGCGATATTGGTCGCATCCGAAGAAGCCACATCGGGTTCGGTCATCCCGAACGCCGAACGGGTCTCGGCTTCCAGAAGCGGGCGCAGCCAGCGCGCCTTCTGTTCCGGCGTCGCGCAGTGCTGCAGCGCGATCATATTGGGCACGTCGGGCGCCTGGCAGTTGAAAACTTCGGGGGCCCAGAACAGCCGTCCCATGATTTCGGCGAGCGGCGCATATTCGAGATTTGAAAGGCGTGTCCCCGGCTCGGCATCGCCGAGTTCGGGTAAGCCGAGATTCCACAATCCCGCCGCCCGCGCCTTCTGCTGCAGCTCGCGCATGAACGGCGGGGTTTCGCGGCTAACCGCGGTGTGTTCGAGCCAAGCGCGATGGCGCGGAAGCACCTCCTGGTCGAAGAAGGCTTGGAGCTTTTGTCGCCACTGCTCCGACCGTCCTGATAGCTCGAAATCCATGCTGCCTCCCCGTTTCAAGGAGCAGCACTATAAAGCGCGTTTCAGTCCGCGAGCCATTTTCTTTTCTCGTGTGGTAGGCCCTGGACTGTGTTCTTGCTGTCCAGCAACAGATATATCATCCGCCGGTTCATTCGATATCAACGATCCGGACTGTTACGAAGAACAGGTCAGAGCGCGATCGATCGCGCCGCAATGAGATTGAAGTAAAAAACAATGGGAGGGAAAGCATGAGAGCAATCCGCGCCTTCAGCTTTGCCGCAAGCGTCGCTGCGGTGCTGCTCGGCATCGACGCGGGCGCGCAGGCGCAAAGCAATTATCCTGTTCGCCCGATCCACATCATTGTGCCTTATCCCGCAGGCGGCATTGTCGATATTGTCGCCCGCACCGTGACCGAGCAGATTGGCCGCGACTGGAAGCAATCGATCGTCGTGGAAGCAAGACCCGGCGCCAACAGCAATATCGGTACCGCGGCGGTCGCAAGAAGCGATCCCGACGGCTACACCTGGCTGGTGACCGGACCCGCGGTGCTGGTCAACCCCGCTCTCTACAAGGACGCCGGGTGGGACGCGATGCAAAGCTTCAAATGCGTCGGGCTCGCGGTCTGGAATCAAAGCGTCGCGGTCGTGCATCCCTCGATGCCGGCCAAGACGCTCGCCGAATTCGTGGAGCTGGCGCGGAGCAAGCCCGGGCAGCTCAATTTCGGCAATCCCGGCACCGGCTCGTCGATCGATTTAACGGCGCAGAAGCTGTTCCAGGCTGCTGACATCAAGCTGACCAATGTCGGCTACAAGGGCCAGCCTCCGGCGTTGATCGATTTGATGACCAACCTGATGCACTTTGAGATCGTCTCGTTGGCGCTTGCGTTGCCGCATATCAAGCAAGGCACCATCAAGCCGCTCGCGGTGTTCACGGAGAAGCGCGTTCCGGATCTTCCCGATGTGCCGACGATCGCGGAGGCCGGATATGCCGAGGCGGCCTACGTCCCCTGGTACGGCATCTATGTGCCATCAGCGACCCCGGACCCTCTGATCGAAAAAATACACGAGGCGATCAACAAAGCGCTGCAAAATCCCGACGTGCAACGCCAGTTGTCCGTTGCAGACATCCCCGGCAAGCCGATGCCGCTGAACGAACTCGCAAGCCTGATGAAGGCGGATTACGAGAAGCTAACCTCGGTGGTCAAGGCCTCGGGGATAACGCCGCAGTGAGGCGCAATCGCTGAACTGGCTTGGCCAGGAGGCGGTGTTCCTCGCCTCGCATTGCGCCGTGCTCACCGCCGGCCCTGCGCGCATGGCGGAATATTTCCCGATCGACCTGCCGTTTCCGCGCGCTGCTGATCAAGACCACGGACAAATTCGGCGCCTATGCGCGGCGAATTTACGCGAGCCTGGGGCTTGGTTCGGGCGCTTAAATTTGGTGACATTGCCGGCCCCGGCGCCAAGGTCGGCAACGCGCCGCACCGGGAAATTCGGAATGCGTAGCAGACCAAATCCATCCTAACATGCGCGCATGGTGTTAACGGGAAGAAGGCTTTCAAACATGGACCTCGATCTCAAGTCCAAGACCGCCGTCGTGACCGGAGCCAGCATCGGGATCGGCCGCGCAATCGCCAAGGCGCTCGCGATTGAGGGGGTACGTGTGGTCGCGGTGGCCAGGCGGAATGACCTGCTTGAGAAGCTTGCCCGAGAGGTCCTCGCGGAGGGAGGTGCCCCCGTGATTCCGGTCGTGCAAGACATTACGCGAGAGGATGCCGCAAGCAAGCTTGCAGCCGCTGCGCTCGCCGCAGTGGGTCACGTCGGCATACTGGTCAACAACGCCGGTGGCAGCCGACCTTTGCCGGTGGACGCTCCCGACAGCGATTGGGATGAAGCGATTGCCTTGAACTTTACGAGTTATCGGAAAGTCGCGCACGCGCTGTTACCACAAATGATCGAACGACGCTGGGGACGCATCATCAATATAACCGGGAAATCCGAACCCGAAGGACTCAATGCCGCGTTTGCGGCGAAAGCCGCGGTTCATGCCTGGGCAAAGGGATTATCCCGCGAGATTGGAACGCACGGCATTACGGTCAACTGCATTCCACCCGGCCGAATCGTGAGCGAGCAGATTCGCCGCAATTATCCGGAAGATTATCGGAAGCAATTTGCCGAAGAGGAGATTCCGGTCGGCTATTGGGGTGAACCGGAGGATCTCGCGGCGCTTGCCGTGTTCCTCGCCTCGCCGAAGGCACGCTACATTACCGGTGCGGTCATTCCGGTCGACGGCGGGCTTCGCCGATATCAGTTCTAGAGCGGGATGATCTTTGATTGAATCGGCTTGTCCGCCGCACAGTCCACCTCTCCCCGGCGGGAGAGGTCGATTTGCGCAGCAAATCGGGGTGAGGGGTGCTGGACCAACGAAATACCGTAACCCCTGACCCCAGCCCTCTAAGAGCGAGCTTCGCTCGTCTCGACCCAACGGGAGAGAGAGCCCAGCTCCGTTGCCGTTGCAGTTCAATCTAATCTCATCATGCTCTAGGAAAGATCGAACGCGCGCCTAACGCGCCGCCGCCGACGCTGCCATTTCCGATTGCAGGATTTCCACGATGGCTCGACCGGCTGCCGCCTTCCGAGATCACCGCTGACATCTGCCTCGACCGCCTTTTAACCGCCCAGCCGCTATTCGTAAGACGATGGCCCGGTGTCACGATAGGCCCAGCAGCCTTCGCGTGGCAAAGAAACCAACGTCTCGACGCCGACCTGATGGCGGGCAGCGGTGCCGAGTTCAAGGACCTCCAACCGCCGGCCGAACAGATCGATGTCGTAGACGGTCTGCGTGCCCTGATAGCGGCGATCGAGCACGCGCGCGGGAAATATGTTGGCGCCGTCCTGCCGACCAATGCCGATGTTTTCCGGCCGCAGCGCGATGCGCACTCTGTCACCCGGATTGAGCGGATGCAGCAGCGCCGCCTCCCCTCGCCGCCCGCCGCCGAAGTCGATGACACCAAACTCGCCGTTGCGTCCAACGAGGGTGCCGGCGAGCTCGTTGGTGGCGCCGGTGAAATTGGCGACGAACAGGTCGGCCGGCCGATTATAGATCTGGTCCGGCGTCCCCATCTGCAGCAGCTTGCCGTCGCGCATCAC
>DASSGM010000028.1:0-5111 GCA_035693465.1 Bradyrhizobium sp.
GACTTCAGACATTTTGGGCCGTCTTTTCGCACAGAGCCCGCCGCGCACAGCCGCGGCGGGCGTTCGCGGCTGTTATTTCGCAGCGTTGCTGACCAAGGGCGCACCAGCGGCAAGGGCCTTCGGAATGTCCTCGCGGCTGCCTGTCACCGCCTTGGTGACCGCATCGGAGAAGGCCTTGTGTACTCCCGGCCACTTCTCAAAATAGTAAGCGCTGCGCACCTTGTTGGTGACGCCAAGATTGAACTTCTGCAACTTCTGCATGAACACGTCGTCTTTGGCGATCTTGTCCCACAATTCCTTGTTGGGCGGCGGGGCGCCGGTCCTTTTCCATAACTCGCGCTGGCCCTCCTCATCGAGCATCATGTCGGAGAGCATCCGTTTGGCGAGAGCCTTGCGCTCGGCCGGAACGGATTTTGGAATTGCCCAGCCCCAGATATCGTTCCAGGCCATCGGCTCGTTGCGGTTGGGACCGAGCGGAAAGAAGGTGATGCTGACCTTGCCGGCGACCTTCGATTTCGCCGGATCGTTGAACGTCGCCCAGTAAACTGAATCGCCTACCGTAAAGGCCGCATCGCCCGCCATGAATACCGCATTGGCCTCGTTGCGGTCATAGGTCGGCATGCCGCGCGGACTGATCTTGTGGGTATTAATGGCGTCCCACCAGAACTCGGCCGCCTGGCGCATGCACGGCTCCTCTAGCGCCGATTTCCAGTTGTTGGCGGCCAACTTCGCATTGGCCCGCTCGAACACCGGCAGCAACACGTCGCAATTGTTGCTCCACATCGACCAGAACCAGGTGAACCAGGTATGGTTCATGGCCATGCCGCCGACATAGCCGAACTTCACCTTGCCTTCAGCCTGAAGTTTTTTGCTGACCTTCACCAGGTCGTCCAGCGTCTTTGGCAATTCGCTCTCGCTGACGAGGTCGGTTCGATAGTAGAACACCCCGAAGGTCTGGCCCATCGGCACCACTGTGTTCTGGCCTTGCGCGTTGTTGAAGATGATGCCGTCCATCCCCCACTTGTCCGCGTATTTGAGGCCTTCAACATCGTCGGTCGGCTCGAGCAAATGCGCCCAGAGCTGGCCCCAATCGTCATTGTGCCAAATGACGTCGTATTGATCCGAACTCGACGTCAGGGACGCGGTCATTTTCTCGACGTAGACACCGTAGGAGTTCGGGACCTTGGTGATCTTGACCCCATTCTTGGCGCCCCATTTCTCCATCATCGCAATCGAGGCGTCTTGAATCGGATTGGGCTGGTATCCAACCCGGAGTTCCTTGTCTTGCGCCGTCGCTGAGCCGGCCGCAAGCGAGATGCCGACCGCACCGGCGACGATCCAGGTCTTGACGGCCGATGTCTTGAACCACTTCATCGCTACCTCCCATTTGGTTGCCTCTGTTTTTCTTGTCGCTCTTGACGCAATTGCCGCCCGCCGGCGTCAGATTTTCAGCCCGCGGATGACATATTTCTGTCCGAACAGCGTAAGCACGAATGCCGGCACCAGGGCCATCACCGCCGTGGCGCTCATCAGATTCCACTGCAGACCCATTTCGCTCACGAACTGCGCCATGACCACAGTAATGACCGGGGTCTTTTGGCCGGTTAGGATGAGTGCAAACAGGAATTCGTTCCAGGTAAAAAGCCAGCACAATACCGCCAATGCAGAGATCGCCGGGATGGCCGATGGCAGCGCAACGCGCAAGAAGGCTCCCCATCGGGTGCAGCCATCGATCAACGCCGCATATTCCATCGAGGGATCGATGCCGTCGAAGAAGCCTTTCATGAGCCAGGAAAAGAAGCAGATATGGACCGCAATGTGCGGCAAGAGCAGACCGAGATAGGTGTCGTAGATACCCCAGCTCTGAGTCACAAAGTACAACGGCAGCACCCAGGAAATATACGGCACGCATCGGAAGACGTAGATCGTGCCAAACCAGGTTCTGGCGATCGGACCGCGGAAGCGCGACAGCATATAGCCGCTCGAGACTGTGACCATGAGCGAGAGCACCGTCGCGAGCGTCGCGATCAAGCCGCTATTGACGAAAGCGTGCACGATGCGCTCGTCGCGCAGCACCTCCGCAAAATTGCCGAGAGTGAACTCGAGGCCGCGATGCACATAATACACACCCGATACCGGCCGCAGCGAGGTGAGGATGAGCCACAGCACCGGGAACATGAACAACAGACAGACGGCGAAAACGGCGAGTGCAAAAAAGGCACGCCGTGCGCCGGGCGCGACCTCGCTGAACATCGGTTGTTGCACCACGCCCATGGCTAAACCTTCATCACGCGGTCGATGAGACGGTAAAGCAGCAGGCCGACCACCAGAATGATGACGGCGCCGATAATGGCCGCTGCCGATCCCTTGCCGAAGTCAAGATTGAGAAAGGCGTGAACATAAGCGTAGAGGCTGAAAAGCTCGGTCGAGCGCGCTGGACCACCGCCGGTCAGCGTCCACACGATATCGAAAGTGCGAAACGCATCGATCGAGCGGATCACCACGCAGACGACGATCACCGGACGCAGCATGGGTAGCGTCAGGTAGCGAAACACCCGCCACGAGCTCGTGCCGTCAATCGCTGCCGCCTCGAATGGCTCCTTGGGAAGAGATTGCAGACCGGCAAGCAGCAGCAACATGAACCACGGCGTCCATAGCCAGATATCGGTAAGCAGTATGACGCCGAACGCGCTCCAGCGCTGCGCCATCCACGGTTGGCCTTCGATACCAACCGCTTCAAGGACGACGTTGACGATTCCGAATTGATCATTGAACATCCAGCGCATCATGATCGCTGCGATCACGGGGGCCACCATCAGGGGTAGCAGCAACATGGTCTGCACCAGCTTCTGGCCACGGAATCCGCGGTTGAGCACGAGCGCGAGACAAAGCCCGACCACGAGCGCGCCGCAGACGCTCACCGCCATGAACAGGAATGTGTTGGGCAGCACGACCTGCAGGAATGCGGGATCGGTGATGACATCGATGTAGTGAGAAAGGCCGACCCAGGTTTTTTTCGGGTTGTTCAACGCCCAGTCGCGGAAGCTGGCATTGGCGCCGATCACGATCGGCACGACCTGAAATAGCGCCATCAAAAGCGCTGCCGGCGCGATCAAGAGGAGCATGAACCGCTCCTGTTCGCCGAATCTTCTGCGCGAATGATCGAGTGCCTTCATAAAGTGCCCGCCTTGTCGACACCCAGCGGAGCTTACGGCCGGCGAAGATTGTTTACAATATAGTTTTTAATATTGTAATCTACCCGGACGCGACGGAGCATTGCCATGGCCGTTCGGTCTGCCAAACGAGAACCTGTGACCCGTAACCTTCGCACCAGGACGCCGCGTACAGCGCGTGAAGAGCCGACGGTCTCCGTCCGCAAGCAATCGGTCTCCGACGTCATCGCGAGGAGCCTGGAAGAGGACATCGTTCTCGGCCGACGCCATCCGCGCGAGCACCTGGTCGAACAGGATCTCTGCGAGCGCTTCAACACCCATCGCGGCGATGTGCGCCTCGCTCTGTTCGAACTGGAAAAGAAGGGAATCATCCGGCGTATTCCGAACCGCGGCGCCATTGTGCGCGATCTCACGCCGAAGGAAGTGAGGGAGATCTATGCGGTACGCGAAGAACTCGAGGTGATGGCGCTGCGCATTCTTCCTTTCCCCGTCGCCAAAAGCGATCTCGATAAGCTCGCTGAACTCCAGCGCAAGCACAGCGCAGCGATCGACGCGGGCGACTTGCTTACAGTTTTCTACAGCAATCTGCATTTTCATCAGATGCTGTTCGGCTTGTGCTCAAATAGATGCCTGATCGAGGCGATCGAATTACTCGCGCAAAAGACTTACGGCATTCGCTCGTATGCCAATGCGTTTCCCGAAGCCCTCGATCAGGCGCGTCGCGACCACATCGAAATGCTCGAAGCGTTGCGTACTTCGCGCCGCGACGACCTCATCGCGCTCGCGCGACGCCACCTCAAACCCTCGCAGGAGGCCTACATTCGTGCTTATGAGCGGCGCTTCGGCGACAGCAAGCAGGTGGCCGCGATCCTCGCAAAATAGCATTCCGGCGACGAACCTTGCCAAACGCCGACATGCGTCAGAGTCGCGTGAGGGCCGCTGCAGCCATATCAGGGGACTTTCAACGCGTTCAAACGCATCGCTGCGCAATACAGCGAGGCCGAGAAGACCGTGCTGTCGGCAACGGAATTTTACAGGCTGAAGCTTGATTGCTAGTTAATCGACGCTCCGGGCCTTGTCCGGTTGCGGATAGATTTTCAGGAAGGCTGCGGTGGCGTCGCGGGCGCGCCGCGCGATCTCGCGGGGGCTCGGCCGCTCTGCCACCCGAAGCAGCAAGCTTACCTTCAGGTTGCCCCAGAGCAGCCCGGCAAATTGTTCGGCCATCGCGGAAGCATCGCCGCTGATGAGTTCCGCCGACCGAGCCCGGGTCATGATCTCCCGGAAGGCAGCACGGCTGGTCTCGACGCCCAGGGAGTTCAGCGCGCGGGCAACTTCCGGCGCGCGTACCGCCTCGGCAATCGCGAGCCGGAATACGGCAATGACGGTCGGATCGCTGACCTCGCGCAGCAGCTGTGTGCCGAACGTTTCCAGCGTTCGCGCCAGAGCCTCCCGGTCATGCGGCTCGGGCAGGTCGGCGGGCATCTGCAGCCGCTTGGCGCGCTCGCGGATGCAAGCCATCAGCATTTCCTGTTTGCTACCCACCAGCGCGTAAAGCTCGCGTTTTGAGACGCGCGCCCGCGTGGCGATCTCGAGCGTGCTCGCCGCGGCAAAGCCGCTTTCCATGAACGCCGAGAAGGCCGCCTCGAGGATGCGCTGGCGAGCCGGGGTTTCGTCGGAGCCTGACTGGCGTTGTTTCGCCTTCGCTTGCGTCGGCATGATTCTCCTTGACTCGGTACCAGTCGGTACCATAGTTTCAGAACAGCTGGTACCGCATGGTACCAAGACAACGCAAGATGCACAAGGAGGCAGCCATGGCAAAACCAGTCCTCGTCACTTCAGCGGCCGGCGGCAGGCAGGGCAAGACCGGGCGGCACGTATCCAGAATGCTGCTCGCGCGCGGGTTTCCGGTTCGCGCCTTTGTCCACAAGATCGACGAAC
>DASSGM010000029.1:0-6879 GCA_035693465.1 Bradyrhizobium sp.
CGCAGCGGAAAGGCCCGCGCCTTCTTGCCTTCCAGCACTGCCTCCTTGCCGAGTGCGTTGATCCCGGCAACGACGCCGATATTGGCGTTCTGCCTGACCACCTTGCCGAGACCGGGAATCGCCCGGTCCAGCGCGCCGAACAGATTATTGACGTCGGATGTCTTGACGCCCGGCGCGACGCGATCGAGCGTTGCCTGCGGCACACCCTCATCCAGCATTTTCTCAATGCCAAGCGCCGGGATCACCTTCTCGATGCCGGCAACCGTCATCTGCAATTCGCCGTCGAGACGGCCTTGGGCGCTGAGGCCCAACGTGCCGGCCGCGACCGCGACCAGGTCGCCCTGTTGAATCCGGGACTGCACGATCTCGACATGTCCGCCGGCGGCCTGGATTTCGCGAAACCGCTGCGGCCAGGGCTTTGGCGAGAAATCCTTTAGACCGCTCAGCATGGTCCGTGCATCGGCATCGAACGGCTCCGCGAGCAGCGGGTGCACCTCCTGCACGCTGCCTTTTTCGATCTTCAGCACGGTCTCAATCACCGGACGATCGAGGGCTGAGCCTTCGGCGAGGCGGCCGTGCAGTTCAATGTGCCTTGCGCGCGCAAGCGGCGCCTGCACCGCTCCGTTGACGCGATCGATCGCGGGATCGTCGAAGACAATGGAGGCGCGTTGCGGGACGCCCGGCAATCCCACCACGCTTGAGCGGGCCGTGCGCCAGTTCACCGTCATCGAGGGTTGCTGGCCGCGATCGTAAATCGTTGCCGGCGCGGTGAATTCCGCGATCAGCAATTTCGGATCGTAGATCTGTGCCACGACAAGGATTTCGCCGAGCTTTGCCGTGACCGGCGCTTGCGTCGCGGTCTGCTCCGCCGTCTGCGACGAGAGCGACACGCTGACGCCGTCGCAGCGGACTTCGAGACGGAACGGAAAGCCGGCCACCGAGCGCCTGGCGCAATCGTAGACCCGGCCGGATTTCGCCTCGCGGGCGCGCCAGGCGTCGGATGCACTATCGACCTGGGAGGCCGAATAGAACCAGAACGCGCTCCAGCCCAGGGCGGCGACAACGAGCAGGATGGGCAGGATGAAAAGCCGCCAAAGCGGGCGCCGGCGCGGCGCGAGGCTGATATCGGACATGCGGCGACCTTTGGCTGATGATTTTGTCAAAATGTAAGCGGGTGGTACGGGCAGCGAAAGACGCGGATTTTGCTTCGTTTCATTTCCGGGTTCTGGTAGCCGTGCGCGCGATGCCAGCGAAAATCCCCTCCGAAGCGGAATCGTCCAAAGGCGACCTCTGGGTGTTCGGCTATGGCTCGTTGATGTGGCGGCCGGGCTTTGAGTTCCTCGAGCAAGTCCCGGCGCGGCTGATCGGCGAGCACCGTGCGCTGTGTGTCTATTCCTTCGATCATCGCGGGACGCCGGAAAAGCCCGGCCTCGTGCTCGGGCTCGACCGCGGCGGCGCCTGTCGCGGCATCGCGTTTCGCGTCGCGGCCAGGCAGCGCAACGACACCGTGCAATATCTGCGCAGTCGCGAGCAGACCACCAACGTCTATCGCGAAGTGGTGCGTTCGGTCTGGCTGGAAAACGAAGCCCGTCAACGGGTCAGCGCGCTGGCCTTCGTGGTCGATCGCGGCCATGTGCAATATGCCGGCCGGCTGTCATTGGCCGAGCAACTCCGTCACGTGCAGCAGGGGCACGGCCGTTCCGGAAACAATCGCGATTACGTCCTGTCGACCGTAAAGGCCATCGAGGCGCAAGGCTTTCGCGACCAGCAACTGCATCAGCTTGCGCTGATGCTGCACGATGATACGCCGCTGCACCTTCACCCGCCTTTGCAGGAAGAACGATAACCACCGTCTCACGCTTTCGCCGATGCCGAACCCGGCACGCGGCCGAACAGCTGCGCCTGCTCGCGACGCGCGGTTTCGACCAGCCGCTTGGTGGCGTCCTCGATCACGCCCGAGATGCGCGTGATGAATTCGCGGCGCGGCAGGCCGGGCGGTAATGGATCGAGAAATTCGACCACCAGCGTTCCCGGATAGCGCATGAATGTCCGTCGCGGCCAGAACAACCCCGAATTGAGCGCCACCGGCAAGCAAGGCACGCCGCAATCGACATAGATCTGGGCGATGCCGGTCTTGTAGCGCGGCGGCGCATCCACGGCGGTCCGCGTGCCTTCGGGAAAGATAACCAGCTGACGGCCGCGCCGAACTTCTTCGCCGGCGCGGCGCGCCATCGCCAGCAACGCGCGGCCGCCGGCGCTGCGATCAACTCCGATCATGTTTGACTTGATCAAATACCAGCCGAACACCGGTATCCATTTCAGTTCGCGCTTGACGATAAAAAGCGGCTGCTCGAAGAACCGCAGCAGCGCGAAGGTTTCCCACATCGACTGATGTTTCGATGCAACGATCAGCGGTCCCTTCGGAATTTTCTCCACTCCGCGATATTCCACCTTGATATTGCAGATCACGCGCATCAGCCAGATGCTGCTGCCCGCCCAATATCCGGCGACGTTCATGAGGGCCCGGCGCGGCATCAGATAGGTGGGAATTGCCACGATTATCCAGAACACCAGCAACAAATAGAACAGCACGTTGAAGACCAGCGAACGCAGGAAGATCAAAACCATCGAAAACCCGATCAGTTGGCTTCGGCCGTGGCCGGTCTGCGCGGCGCGAGCGCACCGGCCGGCTGGTCGGCAAGCTCGGGCATCAGTTCAAGGCCGGCATCAGCCAGCCGCACCCTCACCTCCGCGGCGACGTATTTGGCATATTCCGATAGCAATAGCCGCAACGTCGCGCCACTGGTCCACCACGGCTCGTCGCGCCATTTGTCGCCGACTACCGCGAACGGGATCAGTGCGATATCAGGCATGGCGTGCGACAATTCGAGGATTGCCCGCGGCATGTGGTAATTCGATGTCACCACAATCAGCGATTTGAAGCCGCGCTCGTGCGCCCAGCGCCGAGCCTCCGCCGCGTTGCTGCGGGTGTTGACTGCGGAACGGTCGAGATCGACACAGCAGCGCAACAGCGACTGATTGTCGGGCAGCGAACGGGAAATGTCGCTGGCTGCGTTGGTCGGATGGACGCCGGAGATCAGGAGCCGCTTGCCGTAGCCGGCGGCGAGCAATTCCATCGCGTCCGAAACGCGCGACGAGCCGCCGGTCAGCACCACGATGCCGTCGGCCCTGCGGTCGGGCGTGATCTCGGCGCCGCGCAACTGCGAGAGGAAGCCGACGAAGCCGGTCGCCGCGCCGACAAACACAATCGCCAGCAGGGACACCACAACCGCGGCCGGCCAGCGCCGCGGCGCGGCGACCGGCGCTTTCGGCAGTCTATCGTCGGGCTGCAGGGTCATGTGGTCTTGGCGATCCTCCCCCCTTGCAAGCTTAGAACGTTTTCAGCCGAAGTGGAGTCAGTCGATATCGTCCAGCGTGGCAAACAGCGTTCGCCGCGAGGCCCAGGCGGTAATCGCCGCGATCAGCAGGGCCTGCACCGCCAGCGCCAGATAGCCCGACGGGCGCAGCGAAAATGTCCCCAGCAGGGCGGCGAACTGGTCCCCGACCGGCGTGCCCGAGAACCAGCCGGCGATCGATTCAGAAAACCCAAAGGCCAGCATTGCAACCCCGCCGCCGATCACCCCGCCCTCCAGCCCAAGCCGCAGAAAATGCCGAAGAAACCGGTTGGCAATGTAACGGTCGCCGGCGCCGACGAAGTGCAGGACCTCGACTATCGGGCGATTTGCCGCCATCGCCCCGCGGGTTGCGAACGATACCGAAATGATGGTCGCAATGATCACCAAGGCCAGGATGCCGATGCCGGCAAACACGGTAGCCCCGGTCATCGACCGCATCCGCTCAATCCAGGCGCGGTGATCGTCGAGGCTTGCGGCGGGCGCGACCTGCATGACCCGGCTGCGCAGCGCGGTCAGATCAGGCACTGTTCCGGGCTGGACCCGCGCGATGATGACGCGCGGCACCGGCAGATCGTCGAGCGAAAGTCCGCTGCCAAGCCAGGGTTCGAGCAGTTTGGCCGATTCCTCCCTGGTGAAGGGCCTGATTTCGACGATGCCACGCTGTGTGCGCATCGCTTCGGCTACCGCCGCCACATCGCGGTCGATATCGCGCCCGGCCATCGGGCGCACCTGGATGGTGATTTCGCTCGCGACCTCGGACTGCCATTCCGCCGCCGACGCGCTTACCAGCAGCACCGTGCCGGTGGTGATCGATGCAAGGAACGTCATGATGGCGACCACGGCGACCAGCGCCCGACCGGCGATCGAGGCGCGCGGCACGATCGGCGACAGATTGCGCGCCCGCGCCGGCAGTTGCGGTCGCTCGCGCCCGAGATCCACCAACGGGCCATGCTCGTCGCCAGTTCTACTCATAGATATGCAACCGCCCCTGATGCAGCACCAGTCGCCGCGCGTCATACTGATCCATCAGCGTGATGTCATGGGTCGCGATGACAACCGCGGTGCCCGACTTGTTCAATTCGATGAACAGCCGCAACAGTCGCCGCCCCAGCGTCGGATCGACGTTGCCGGTCGGCTCATCCGCCAGCAATAGATGCGGCCGGGAGATCACGGCGCGCGCGATTGCGGCGCGCTGCTTCTCGCCGCCGGACAGGATCGGCGGCAGGGCATCCATTCGCTCGCCGAGGCCGACCCATTTCAGGAGATCGATCACCTCCTTGCGATAGCTGGATTCCTCGCGACCCATCACCCGGAACGGCAGCGCCACGTTTTCGTACGTTGTCATGTGGTCGAGCAGGCGAAAATCCTGTAGCACGATGCCGATCCGCTTGCGCAGATCGGCGATCTCATCCTTGGCCAGCAGCGAGACATCATGGCCGAACAAATTGACCAGGCCGCGCGTCGGCCGCAGCGACAAGAACAGCAGCCTGAGCAGCGAGGTCTTGCCGGCGCCGGATGGGCCGGTGAGGAACTGGAAGGAATGGGCGGGGATCAGGAAACTAAGGTCGCGCAGAACCTCCGGGCCGAGCCCGTAGCGCAATCCGACATTTTCGAACCGAACCAAGCTCAGCTCCGTTCGATGTGGGGTGCGACCGGAACCCGGAAACCGAAGCCGTGGGGCTCGCTGGTTTCGCCGCGGCTGCGAACCAAACAAAATGGTTGTGCTTCGATTATGGTTTCCGATTCGTTAACGGTCGCCTTGTAGCATCCCGGCCAGTTCATTGTGGAGATTGGCTCCATGCACATCGTTTGCCCCCATTGTACAACGTCCTACGCCATCGATATGGCTACCTTGGGCGCGGCAGGCCGCACCGTCCGTTGCTCCCGTTGCAAGGAAGTCTGGCTGGCACGCCCCGAGGACGCGGCGGAGGTCAAGGCTTCGGCGCTAGCGATGGCGGAGGCCGGCCACCCGGCCGCGAATGCGGACGCCGCCGCGGATTTGGACGCTCTCGCACGCACAGACGACGGCGGGGCACAGCAAACTCCGGTCATCGACAGCCCCTCGATATCAGCCGACTGGCCCGTCGATGGCGAAGGCTCGTCACGCCTTGCTGGGTCCGACTGGCCGTCGACAGCCCGGCACGATGCCGCCATGGCGGCGCGGCAACACCAAGCCTGGTTCCAAAAGCTTTTAAGACCGCAGGCGCGGCTTCGCCCGCCGGGCAAGCCATTTATCACTCTCCCCACGATCTGCGCCGCCATGGGCGCGCTGGTGCTGGCGCTGGTGATCTGGCGCGTCGACGTGGTGCGGCTCCTGCCGCAGGCCGCCGCATTCTACAAGCTGGTCGGTCTTGAGGTGAATGTGCGCGGTCTCTCCTTCAAGGACGTGAAGATCACAACCGAAACCATCGAGGGCAAGCCGGTGCTGGTGATCGAGGGCGTTATCGTCGGTCTCGCCCCCAAGCCGGTCGAATTGCCGCGGCTGCGCTTCAGCGTTCGCGATGCGCAAGGCGCCGAGATCTACGCCTGGAATGCGCTATTGGAGCAAGCGGTGCTCAATCCAGGCGAAAGAGCCTGGTTCAAGTCACGACTGGCCTCGCCGCCCCCGGAAGGCCGCAATATCGATGTCCGCTTCTTCAGCAAGCGGGACATCGCCGGCGGCAGCGTATGAACCGGGAAACGCGACCGCGCCCGCGGACGATGGATGCTCGATGCCGCGCGTGCTGATCGCCGACGATGAAGACTCCATGCGCAAGTTGGTGGCGCGCGCCATTGGCATGGACGGTCACGCCACCGTCACCGCGGAAGACGGCGCCGAAGCGCTGGAGATCCTGAGCCGCGAACCGGGCGCGTTCGATCTGTTGCTGACCGATATCCAGATGCCGGTGATGGACGGTATCGCGCTCGCGCTGACCGCCGCGCGCGATTTTCCTGAACTGACGATTTTGTTGATGACGGGCTTTGCCGATCAGCGCGAGCGCGCGCACGGCCTCAACGCGATCGTGCACGACGTCATCACCAAGCCGTTTTCGGTGTCCGACATCCGCGCTGCGGTAGCCGCCGCGCTGGCGGCGACGAAGACGGCTTAGCGGCGAAGAGAAAGCGGCCGAATCCTCTCCTCGTCACACCCCGCCACCGGGTCTCGCCTTCGGCGAGCCCGATGACAGGCTCCAGCGGGGTATCCAGTACGCTGCGGCCTCTCGGTCCGATCGCCAACGCCTTTGAAATACCGGATCACCCGCTTTCGCGGGTGATGACACTCTCTATGCTGAACACGAACCTAATAATCCTTCAGCAGCCGCTCGATGTAATCAAGCTCGAGCTGCGGGCGCTGCGGATCGGAGAGGCGGCGGCGGAGTTCTTCCAGAATGCGGCGAACCCGCTGCACATCGATTTCGCCGGGGATCTTCACCGAATAATCATCGCTGTATTCGTGCCCGTGCAGCGGCCGTCCAAGCGGATC
>DASSGM010000030.1:0-11450 GCA_035693465.1 Bradyrhizobium sp.
GAGCTCGAAATAGATGTCGCTGTTCTTGCCGAGATAGGCGATGCGCTCGCGCGGCTTGACGCCGAGGGCTTTGAGCGCGTTGGCGACGCGGTTGGTCTTGATATCGAATTCGGCAAAACTGGTCCGGCGTCCCTCGAATTCAAATGCGGTGGCGTTGTCGCGGCTCTTTGCCCGCGCGCGCACCATCTCGGCAAGGTTTGCCGGTTCTCCCGAGGCAGACATGTTTCTCCCGTAACGTTTATTGGTTCATTGCCGCGGATACTGGCGTCAAGGCGCGCCAAAGACAATACGCCAACGTCGTCCCTGCGAAAGCAGGGACCCATACACCGGGGCCCATCAATAGGGTGATGGGGTAGTTGCCTTGAAACAATTAGCGCCGGTGGTTATGGGTCCCCGCTTTCGCGGGGACGACTACAACAGGGAATCACCCCCGCGCAGCGCGGTCTTTTTCGTTCTGCGCCTTGATCGCCTCGCGCGCCTGGGTCCAGTCGGCATCGGTCCAGTCGCGCAACTGATAGAAGTTGCCGCCCATCGCCAGCGCCTGGCCGCCGTCCATCGCGATGGTCTCGCCGTTGATCCAGTCGCAGCCGCCGGAAATCAGGAACACCGCGAGGTTTTGCAGTTCTTCCATCTTTCCGACGCGGCCCATCGGGTTCATTGCGATGGTTCGCGCGCCGGCTTCGTCGCCGGGCTTGATGCGCTTGCTCATGCCCTCAGTCGGAATCTCGCCGGGCGCAATAGTGTTAAGGCGGATGCCGTAGCGTCCCCATTCCGTCGCCAGCGACATCGTCATCGCGTGGATCGCGGACTTGCTCATCGCCGACGGCACCACATAAGGGCTGCCATTGCGGACCCAGGTCACGGTGATCGACACCACGTTGCCGCGTTGTTTTGCGGCGATCCAGCGCCGGCCGACGGCGTGGGTCACGTAGAAGGTGCCGTGCATGACGATATTGGCGACGGCGTCGAAGCCGCGCGGTGTCAGGTCCTCGCTGCGCGAGATGAAATTGCCGGCGGCGTTATTGATGAGATCGGTGAGCGGGCCCTCGATGAAAATCGTCTCGATCATTTCATCGACCGCCAGTGGATTTCGGATATCAACGCCGTGGCTCATGACCCTGCCGCCATACAGGTCCATCAGTTCGGTCGCTGTTTCGTCGCAGACGCTTTTGCGGCGGCCGCAGATATGAACCTCGGCGCCAAGCTCGAGGAAGCGTGCCGCCATCGACTTGCCGAGCCCGGTGCCGCCGCCGGTGACAAGAATGCGCCGGCCAGTGAGTAGCTGTTGGTTAAACATTGAAGCTTTCCGCCCAAAGGGATTGTCTGTTAATTGGTTCGTCGACTAAATCCGGCCGACGCCTTTCTGTAAAGCGGCAAACAAAGAAGAGCAGGGAGAACCATCCATGGAGAAGCGCGTCTCGCTGACAATTTCGGACGGCGTCGCCGATGTCCGTCTGGTGCGGGCGGACAAGATGAATGCGCTCGATGCCGCGATGTTCGAGGCGCTGGTCGCCACTTCCGAACGGCTAGCCCGGGAAAAAGGCGTGCGGGCGGTAGTATTGTCCGGTGAGGGCCGCTCGTTTTGCGCCGGTCTCGACATGGGCCGGTTCGCCGCCATGAAAGAGAAGGGCGGTAATGGGGTAGCTGGCGGCGAAGACCGCGATCTGACGACGCGCAGCCATGGCCTGGCGAATTTTTTTCAGCAGGCGGTATGGGGATGGCGGCAGCTTCCGGTGCCGGTGATCGCAGCGATTCAGGGCGTGGCATTCGGCGGCGGCTTTCAGCTCGCCCTCGGCGCCGACATGCGCTTCCTCAGCCCCGATGCGCGGATGTCGATCATGGAAATCAAATGGGGCCTGGTGCCCGATATGGCGGGGACGCCGATCCTGGCCAGCCTCGTGCGCGACGATATCCTGCGCGAGCTGACCTATACCGGGCGGATTTTCTCGGCGCAGGAAGCGCTGAGTTATGGGCTTGCGACGCGGATCTGCGATGACCCGCGCGCCGCGGCGTTTGAAGTCGCGCGCGAAATCGCCGGCAAGAGTCCGGACGCGATCCGCGCCGCCAAGCGCCTGCTGAACAATCTTTCCGTCGACCCCGGCGCGGCGCTGCTTGCCGAATCCGTCGAGCAGATGAAACTGATGGGCGGCGCCAATCAGCTCGAGGCGGTCCGCGCCAATATCGACAAGCGGCCGCCGCGCTTCGCGGATGTCTAGCTCTCCGTCATGGCCGGGCTTGTCCCGGCCATCCACGACTTCACTTTGCGAAAAGCAGAAGTAAGACGTGGATCACCTGGACAAGCCCGGTGATGACGACAATTCGCGGTGTTTGTCCAAGAACGAACAAGGCAATGACCGATAGATCCCCACTTTTCCTCGGCATCATCAGCGGCGGCAGGAAACGGAGCCACGCCGCGGTCGCCGGTCGCGCCGATCGCATCGCAGGCGGTTTGCAGAGCCTCGGCGTCAAGCAGGGCGACAGCGTCTGCATCCAGATGCGCAACGACATCGCTTTCATCGAGGCGGCCTATGCCGCGATGCGGCTCGGCGCCTATGCGGTGCCGATCAACTGGCACTTCAAGCCGGAGGAAATCAACTATGTGTTGAAGGATTCCGGAACGTCGGTGCTGATCGGCCATGCCGACATGCTGCATCAACTGCGCGACGCCATTCCCACTGGCATCACCGTTCTCAGCGCACCGACGCCGCCGGAAATTCTCGCAAACTACAAGATCGACGCCGATCATCTTGCTACCCCCGGTTTTGCAACTGATCTTGAATCCTGGCTCCAGCAGCAACGCCCCTACGACGGTCCGGCACTGCCGCAACCGTCGAACATGATCTACACTTCGGGCACGACGGGGCATCCCAAGGGGGTGCGGCGCAATGCGCCGACGCCGGAGCAAAGCGCTTCAGCCGAGCGGATGCGCGCGATGATCTACGGCCTGCAGCCGGGGGCGCGCGCGCTGCTGCCGGGCCCGCTCTATCATTCCGCGCCCAACTCGTTTGGCTTGCGCGCCGGCCGCCTCGGCGGCGCGCTGGTGCTGATGCCGCGGTTCGATCCGGAGGAATTTTTGCGGCTGATCGAGGTTGAACGGGTCGACACCATCTTCATGGTGCCGACCATGTTCATCCGGCTGATGAAGCTGCCGGAACAGACGCGGCGGAAATACGACGTGTCCTCGCTGCGTCATGTGATCCATGCCGCCGCACCATGCCCCGCCGACGTCAAGCGGGCGATGATCGAGTGGTGGGGGCCGGTGATCTATGAATTTTACGGCAGCACCGAATCGGGTGCGGTCACCTTTGCCAATTCCGAGGACGCGCTGAAGAAGCCTGGCACCGTCGGCAAGGTTTCGCCGGGCGCGGAGCTTCGTTTTGTCGGCGACGATGGAAGAATTCTGCCGCAGGGCGAGATCGGCGAGATTTACTCGCGCATCGCGGCCAATCCGGATTTCACCTATCACAACAAGCCGGAGAAACGCGCCGAGATCGAGCGCGACGGGTTCATCACTTCCGGCGATGTCGGCTATATCGACGAGGACGGCTATGTCTTCATCTGCGACCGCAAGCGCGACATGGTAATCTCGGGAGGCGTCAACATCTATCCCGCCGAAATCGAGGCCGCGCTGCATGCGATCCCCGGCGTTCACGACTGCGCGGTGTTCGGCATCCCCGACGATGAATTCGGGGAAGCGCTGATGGCGGTGGTGGAACCGGAAGCAGGGGTGACGCTGGACGTTGCAAACATCCGGGCGCAACTGAAAATCTCGCTCGCCGATTACAAGGTGCCGAAGCACATCGAAATCCAGAGCCAACTGCCGCGCGAGGATTCCGGCAAGATTTTCAAGCGGCGCTTGCGCGATCCCTATTGGGAACGCGCGGGGCGTCGGATTTAGATCCACCGTCCCGGCGCGCGCTTTGAGTGCCGTAGCGCGCGGGACCATACGCCGTGTCCTCTCGGTTTTTCTGCGGGATAGCAAAGGCGGTGGTTATGGGTCCCTGCTTTCGCAGGGACGAAGGAGCCGCCCTTTTCTTGGTCTTGCGTTAGCGCTGAAAAATTGCGACTCAAGGGATCGCCGGGGCTGGAGCAGTTAGCCATGTCGTCCCAGATCATGCCTTCCGACGCCGAGCTCAAGTCCAAGCGCGCCGAGGAGGCGCAGGCCCTTGAAGAAGACGCCCGGCTGCGGACGGACATCCGCCTGCTCGGGCGCATCCTCGGCGATACCGTGCGCGATCAGGAAGGCGCCGATGTGTTCGATCTGGTCGAACGCATCCGGCAGACCTCAATCCGGTTCCACAGGGATAACGACCGGCCGGCGCGGCGCGAGCTCGAGATCATCCTCGACAGCATGTCGATCTCTGAAACCCTCCGCATCGTGCGCGCCTTCAGCTACTTCTCGCACCTCGCCAACATCGCCGAAGATCATAACAACATCCGCCAGATGCGGGCGCGCTCGAGTGCCGGCGGATCGTCGAGCGCAGGCACGCTTGCGCTGACGCTGTCGCACGCGCATGCGGCCGGCTTCAGCGCGGCCGAGCTGCGCGGTTTTTTCGCGAAAGCCCTGGTCAGCCCGGTTCTGACCGCGCACCCGACCGAAGTTCGCCGCAAGAGCACCTTCGACCGCGAGATGGAAATCGCCGCGCTGCTGGACCGGCGGGAACGCGTCCAGCTCACGCCGGAGGAACTCGCGGCCAGCGACGAACAGTTGCGCCGCGAGGTGCTGACGCTTTGGCAGACCAATCTGCTGCGCCGTACCAAGCTCACCGTGCTCGACGAGGTTGCCAACGGCCTTTCGTTTTATGACTACACCTTTCTGCACGAGGTCCCGCGGCTGCATTGCGTGCTGGAAGATCGATTGAGCGAGGGCGACAACGGCGCAGGAGAACTGGCGTCGTTCCTGAGGATGGGAAGCTGGATCGGCGGCGACCGCGACGGCAACCCGTTCGTCACGGCAGACGTGATGCGCGGCACGCTGCGCATGCAGTCGAGCCGCGTGCTGCGCTACTATCTTGAACAACTGCACGTGCTCGGCTCCGAATTGTCACTCGCGGCGCATCTTGCCGACGTTTCGGAAGATCTGCGCGCGCTTGCAGCGCGGTCGCCCGACACGTCGCCGCATCGAAGCGGCGAGCCTTATCGGCTGGCGGTGTCCGGCATTTACGCCCGGCTCACCGCGACCGCAATCAGGCTGGATGTGGAAACCATGAGGCAGCCGGTGGGAGCAGCGGCTCCTTATGCCAGTGCGAGCGAACTCAAGGCCGACCTCGACGTTCTCTACCGCTCGCTGATCGCGAATAATTCCGGCGTGATCGCGCGCGGCAGGCTACGACTGTTGCGCCGCGCGGTGGACTGTTTCGGCTTTCACCTGGCAAATCTCGACATGCGGCAAAACTCCGCGGCACATGAACGCACCGTCGCCGAGCTTATCGACGCGGCAATGCCCGGCATGTCCTATCTGGCGCTGAACGAAGAGGCGCGGATCTCGCTCTTGGCCAACGAATTGCGCAACGCGCGGCCGCTCGCTTCTGCCTTCGTGAAATACTCCGACGAGACCGTTGGTGAACTTGCGGTCTTCCATGCGGCTGCCGAGGCGCATATCCGGTTCGGCGCGGAAGTGATTCCCCAATGCATCATCTCCATGTGCAAGGGGGTATCCGACATGCTGGAGGTCGCGCTGCTCCTGAAAGAGGTCGGCCTTGTCAATCCCTCCGGCCGCAGCGCGATCAACATCGTGCCGTTGTTCGAGACCATCGAGGATTTGCAGGCGTCCGCCGCAATCATGGACCGGATGCTGTCGACGCACGACTATCGCAGGCTGGTGGACAGCCGCGGCTCGGTGCAGGAAGTGATGCTAGGTTATTCCGACAGCAACAAGGACGGCGGCTTCGTCACCTCCGGCTGGGAGCTCTACAAGGCCGAAATCGGCCTGGTCGAAGTATTCGAGCGGCATGGGGTACGGTTGCGGCTGTTTCACGGCCGCGGCGGCTCGGTCGGCCGCGGCGGCGGGCCGAGCTATGACGCGATCATCGCGCAACCCGGCGGCGCGGTGAACGGCCAGATCCGGATCACCGAGCAGGGCGAAATCATCTCCAGCAAATATTCCAATGCCGAAGTCGGCCGCAGCAATCTGGAAATTCTCGCCGCGGCGACACTTGAGGCCAGCCTGCTTCAGCCAAAGCACAGCGCGCCATCGGGAGAATATCTGAAGACGATGGACCAGCTGTCGGCGCTCGCCTTCAAGGCCTATCGCGGGCTGGTCTACGAGACCGAGGGTTTTGTCGACTATTTCTGGGCCTCGACGGTCATCACCGAAATCTCGACGCTCAATATCGGCAGCCGCCCGGCGTCGCGCAAGAAAACCCGCGCCATCGAGGATCTCCGCGCCATTCCCTGGGTGTTCAGCTGGGCGCAATGCCGGCTGATGCTGCCAGGGTGGTATGGTTTTGGCAGCGCGGTCGAGGCATGGATCGCAGAGCATCCCGACAAGGGCATGCCATTCCTTAAAGAGCTTTACCGCGAATGGCCGTTCTTCCGCACCTTGCTGTCGAACATGGACATGGTGCTGGCCAAAAGCTCGATCGCGATCGCCTCGCGCTATGCCGAACTGGTGCCGGATACGGCTTTGCGCGACAATATCTTCGGGCGCATCCGGCGTGAATGGCACAATTCGATCGAGACGTTGTTGGACATCATGGGACAGCAGCGCCTGCTACAGAGCAACCCGCTGCTGGAACGCTCGATTCGCAACCGTTTTCCCTACCTCGATCCGCTCAATCACGTGCAGGTCGAACTGCTGAAGGAACATCGCGCGCAGAATCCGGATGAACAGGTGCTGCGCGGCATCCAGCTCACGATCAACGGGATTTCGGCGGGGTTACGCAACAGCGGCTAGCTGTCATTCCGGGGCGCGCGCCAGCGCGAACCCGGAATCTGGCTGCTTGCTCGCCTCTGGATTCCGGGTTCGATGTTTCGCACCGCCCTCAGCGACAAGCGCTACGCGCTTGCGCGGGGAATGACCGCTAGATCGCGTCCCAATTGAAAACATCCGCCGAGCGGTCGAGCTTGTAGAAGGACGACTTCAGCGCCGGCATGCCGTGTTCGGCGATGGTCTGCGGTGTCCATCCCTCGCCGCGATGGATCGAACGCAACGGTCGCGACTGGCTCATCAGGAAAATCTCGTTCATCCGCACCGCAAAGATTTGCCCGGTGACATCCTTGGCGGCGTCGCTAAGCAGGAAGGCCACGATCGGCGCGATCTTTTCCGGGCCCATCTGCTGAATCTTGGCCACCCGCGCCTTCTCTGCCTCGGTCTCGGTCGGAATGGTTCCGATCAGGCGGCTCCACGCGAAAGGCGACACGCAATTCGAGCGGACATTGAACCGGCTCATATCGAGCGCGATCGATTTCGACAGCCCGACGATGCCGAGCTTTGCGGCGGCGTAATTGGCCTGGCCGAAATTTCCTACCAGACCGGAAGTCGAGGTGAAGTGAACGAACGAGCCGCTTTCCTGCTCGCGAAACAACCGCGCTGAGGCATGCGAGACGTAGAACGAGCCCATCAGATGCACCTTGATGACGGACTCGAAGGCATCGATGCTCATGCGATGAAAGATCGCGTCGCGCAGGATACCGGCATTGTTGACTACACCGTCGAGCTTGCCAAAGCTGTCGATCGCGGTTCTGACGATCTTGCTGGCGGGAATTGCCTCCGCAACGGTTTCGAAATTCGCTACCGCCGTGCCACCGCGCTTTTTGATTTCCTCGACCACTTCTTCCGCAGGTGATGCGCTCGATCCCGAGCCGTCGGCGGCGACGCCGGGATCGTTGACCACCACCTTGGCGCCTTCCGCCGCGCAAAGCAGGGCGATCTCGCGGCCGATGCCGCGCCCGGCGCCGGTGACGATGATGGATTTGCCTTCGAGTGATCTATGCTGCGCCATTGTTCCCTCCCGTTGTTGTCGTCATTCCGGGGCGCGAGCGAAGCGAGCGAGCCCGGAATCCATAACCACGATCGAGAGTATGGATTCCGGGCCTGCGCCAAGAGGCGCATCCCGGAATGACGAAAGTTGTTACTTGTCGTTCGTAAAAATAATGGTGCCACTTGCCGCGAACATGCCGCCGACGCCGTGGCACACCGAAATTTTTGCATCCTTGACCTGCGCGGGCGCGATGCCGCGCATCTGCCGCACGCTCTCCTGCAGCGCGTACATGCCGTACATGCCGGAATGCATGTAGCTCAAGCCGCCGCCGTTGGTGTTGAGCGGCAGTTTGCCGCCCGGCCGGGTGTTGCCGTCGGCGATGAACCTGCCGGTGTCTTCGTGGGGCATGAAGCCGAGATCGCCGAGGCCGTAGAGCGGCAGATGCGCGAACGCATCGTAAATCATCAGGTGATCGACATCCTTGTGCGTGATGCCGGCCTCCTTGAAGGCCAGGGGGCCGGCGACCTTGAAGGCGCGCGAACTGTCAAACGTCTGCATCTGGCTGACCATCGGCGTTTCCACGCTCTCGCCGGTGCCGAGGATGTAGACCGGCTTCTTTGGAAAGTCCCGGGCGCGGTCGCCCGAGGTCAGGATCAACGCGCCGCCGCCGTCGGTGACGAGGCAGCATTGCAGGATGCGGAACGGATAGGCGATCATCCGCGAGTTCAGGACGTCAGCCACCGTGATCGGCGCCTTCATCGTGGCGCGCGGATTCTTCGCGGCCCATTCGCGCTGCACCACCGCGACCATGGCGATCTGCTCATGGGTAATGCCGTGGGTCTTCATGTAGCGCAACACCGGAATCGGAAACATGCTGGCCGGCGTCGAAACGCCGTAAGGCAGCTCGAACTGTCCGTTGAGGCTGTCGGGGCCGATCATTCGCGGGGTGCGGCCGACATTCGACTTGCCGCTTTCGGCGTGGGTAATCAGCACCGTCTTGCACAGTCCGGCCTCGATCGCCGCCGCGGCATGGCGGACGTGCAGCATGAACGAACAGCCGCCGACCGAGGTGCCGTCGACCCAGGTCGGCGTGATCCCAAGATAGTGCGCGACCTGCTGTGGCGTCTCGACCGCGGTTGCAAAACCATCGATGTCGGACAGTTTCAAGCCGGCGTCGGCGATGGCGTTCAGCGCCGCATCCGCATGCAGCTGGATCTGCGAGACATTTGGAATAACCCCAAGTTCGGTGGTTTCCGCAGCGCCGACGACGGCAACCTGATTCTTTCGCATGATGCTCAACCCTTCGCTGGGCGGAACAGGGGAAGGGTGATGTTGTCGTCGAGCTTTTCGAACGCGACTTCCAGCTTCATGTCGAGTTCGAGCGCCTCCGGCGTTTGCGGACAATCGACGATGTTGCTCATCATGCGCGGGCCTTCGTCCAGTTCTACAACGGCGATGGCATAAGGCGGCGTGAAGCCCGGCACCGAACGGTGATGGATCACGTAGCTGTAGAGTTTTGCTCTGCCGCTGGCCTTGAACACGCTGACCTTGCGCGAAGCGCAGGCCGGGCAGAACGGGCGCGGCGGGAAATAGACGTTGGTGCAGGCGTCGCAGCGCTGCAGGCGCAGTTCGCCCGCCCTGGTGCCATCCCAGAAGTGCTGGGTTTCCGGCGTCGGTTTCGGTCGCGCGCGCGCTGGCTCAGCCATATCTGCCGTTTCCTTCCCTTGAGGATCAGGCCACGTGGCCCGCTTGTTGGTTTCTTGATGCGACATTTGACCATCCGCCGTCAACGGTCCAGCGATCCTGCCGCATGGCGCATATTCCGACCTGCGCACAATCGCTGGTCAGGAATGCTTGTATGGTCTCGATCTCCCGCGCTAGAAAGATGCCCGGCGGCGGCGTCACGCGGTCGCTGGCGCTCGATGCCCACGGCAAATCCGCTCCGCCTGCTCGATCTGAAGATCGAGCAGGCTTTACGACAACGACTGATCCGTCAAAACAGACGAGCGACAGAACAATGCCGAACACGCCGACACTTGCATCGCTGGCCGATGATCTCGAAAACGGCCGCACCAGCGCCCGCAAGCTCGTCGACGAATGCCTTGCCAGGATTGCCGACAGCTCGGGCGAGGGCAGACGCGCCTTTCTCCATGTCGATGCGGAAGCGGCGATCGAGGCGGCCGAAGCGATGGACCGGTTGCGCGAGGTGAAAGTGGCGCCGTCGCCCTTTGCCGGCATTCCGGTATCGATCAAGGATCTGTTCGACATCAAGGGGCAGGTGACCCGCGCCGGCTCGCGCGCGCTGGAGGATTCAGCCCCGGCGGATGCCGATGCACCTGCGGTGGCGCGGCTGCGGCGCGCCGGTTTCATCGTGATCGGCCGGACCAACATGACCGAGTTCGCTTATTCCGGGATCGGCATCAATCCGCATTACGGTACGCCTAAGGGCGCATGGCGGCGCGATGTGGGGCATGTGCCCGGCGGATCGTCCTCGGGGGCGGCGGTGTCCGTGGTCGATGGCATGGCCCATGGCGCGCTCGGCACCGATACCGGCGGCTCGTGCCGGATCCCGGCCGCCTATAATGGCATCGTCGGCTTCAAGCCGACGCAGCGGCGCATTCCGCTTGACGGCGGCGTGCCGCTCTCGTTCACGCTCGACAGTTTCGGGCCGCTGGCGCGCAGCGTTGGATGCTGCGCGGTGCTTGACGCCGTGCTCGCCAATGAGCCGATTGTTCCGCTGCAGCCGCGACCGATCAAGGGAATGCGTCTCGCGGTACCGACCACGGTGGCGTTCGACGAACTCGATGATGCAGTGGCGCGCACCTTCGAGCGCGCGCTGGAGACCCTGTCGCGGCAGGGCGCGCTGATCGAGCGGATCACGGTGCCGGAATTCCTGGACGTGTCCCTGATGAATGAGAAGGGCGGCTTCGCCGCAGCGGAAAGCTATGCCTGGCATCGCTATCTGATCGCCAGCAAGGGCGACGTCTACGATCCCCGCGTCTCCATTCGCATCCTTCGCGGCGAAGCCATCACCGCCGCGGACTATATCGATTTGCTCGAGGCGCGGAAGTCGCTGATCGCGCGCGCCGCGGTTCGCCTCGCGCCCTATGACGCGCTGGTCCTGCCGACCACCGCCAACACGCCGCCGCGCATCGCCGATCTCGCCGACGACAAGGCTTTCACGAAAGCCAACCTGCGGTCGCTGCGCAATTGCACCCTGATCAACATGATCGATGGCTGCGCGATTTCGGTCCCCTGCCACCGCGAAGGCGAGGTGCCGGTCGGGCTAATGGTTGCGGCATCAGCCGGATCGGACCGCCGCATCTTTGAACTCGCCGCCGCAATGGAGGACGCCATCCGTGTTTGATCTCACATTCACCGTCGAAACCCAGGATGCGACGACGCCGCTGACGCTTCCGATCGATCGGGCGGTCATGGCCGGCTGGACCGGCCGGGATCCGGTCGCGCGCGACAGGCACATCGCCGAACTCGAGGCGATCGGCATCGCGCCGCCGGCTACCACCCCGA
>DASSGM010000031.1:0-2853 GCA_035693465.1 Bradyrhizobium sp.
AGCCACAGGCCACCGGCATTCCGGTGAGCGAGGGTCCTGTCATCGTCGGGCACGAACCCTGCGGGGTGGTGATTGAGGTCGGCAGCGCCGTCGACGCGAAAATGGCGCGGATCGGCCAGCGCGTCATGGTGCATCACTATCAGGGCTGCACGCAGTGCAATCATTGCCGCTCCGGATGGCAGCAGCTCTGTCAAGAGGTGCCGGTCAAGGTCTATGGCAACAACGCGCATGGTGGCCACGCGCAATATCTGAAGGTGCCCGCCAACACGCTGGTGCCGCTTCCCGACGAATTGACGTTCAGCGCCGGCGCGGCGATTGCCTGCGGTTCCGGCACCGCCTACAGCGCGCTGCGTCGGATAAATCTGTCGGGCAACGACACCATCGCAATTTTCGGCCAGGGACCGGTGGGATTAGCGGCCACCCAATACGCCAAGGCGATGGGCGCAAGGGTGATCGCGCTCGACATCAGCCAGCCGCGGCTCAACCGCGCCAAGGCGTTCGGTGCCGACGAGGTGGTCGATCCCGGCTCGAACGATCCGGTAGCTGCGATCAAGGACCTCACCCATGGCCGCTATGCGGACCTGACACTGGATACTTCGAGCAACCCTGATGCCCGGTTGAGTGCGATCCGCAGCACCAAGGTGTGGGGCACGATGTGCTTTGTCGGCGAAGGCGGCGACGTGCATATCGACGTCAGCCCGCATCTGTTGCGCCGGCAATTGAAGCTGGTGGCATCATGGACGTTCTCCAACATCATCCAGGCGGAGTGTGCACGGTTCTCGGTCGAGCGCGGTATCGACGTCGACAACCTCTTCACCCATCGCTGGTCGATCGATCAGGCGGACGAGGCCTACAAACTGTTCGACAAGCAGGTCGACGGCAAGGGCGTGTTCCTGATGTGACCCTGATCGTCATTCCCCGATGTGCAATTGCACATCGTGGATGCGCCACTTGGCGCAGACCCGGAATGACAAATGCAACAGGAGTGCCAACCAATGAGTCATGACCGATCCACCGTCGAGGCCGTGGTCCAGCATTATTTCGACGGCCTGTATGAGGGCAATGCCGACAAGTTGGCGGCGATCTTCCACCCTTCCGCCGACCTGCGCTGGCTGGAGAAGGGCGAGTTGCAAATTCTTACCGTGCCCGACTGGCTCGACCGCGTCAGGAAACGGCCGTCGGCCAAGGCCGAGGGCAAGCCGCGCGAGGATTTCATCGTCACCATCGACCGCTCCGACGATTCCACCGCCTTCATCAAGGTGCGCTGCCAGTTGCCGCCGCGCTATTTCACCGACTATCTGGTGGCGATGAAACTCAACGACGGCTGGCAGATCGTCTCCAAATCGTACCGCTACGACTTGAGGGAATAGCCACCACTGTTCCACGGCATTGACGGCGCCGCCGGTCTGGGCAAATTGACCGGGCACAGGAACTCCACACCGTGGAAGCCAAATTCCAGATATTTGTGATTCTGCTGGCGGTGCTGGCGGGGACCGCGCTCTTGGCGCGGCGGATCAACGTCGCACCGGCCATCCTGCTGCTGCTGGCCGGCATTTCTCTCGCCTTCGTACCGGGCATGCCGTCGCTGGAATTGCCGCCGGAACTGGTGCTGCTGGTGGTGTTGCCGCCGCTGATCTATTCCGCCAGCGTCGCCATGAGCTGGCGCGAATTCAAATATAATTTGCGCCCCATCATCCTGCTCTCGGTCGGCTGCGTGATCTTCACCGCCTGCGCAGTCGCCGCCGCGACGCACTATCTGATCGGGCTGCCGTGGAGCATCGGCTTCCTGCTCGGCGCCATTGTCGCGCCGCCGGACGTGGTGGCGCCGCTGGCGATCGCGCGCAAGCTCGGCCTGCCGCGCCGCATCCTCGTCGTCCTCGAGGCCGAGGGACTGGCCAACGACGCCACGGCGCTGATCCTGTATCGCTTCGCGGTGGTGGCGATTTCGACCGGCGCCTTTTCGCTGCCGAAGGCTGCGGGCACGTTCGCGGTCATCATCGTCGGCGAGATGCTATTCGGTGCCGCCGCCGGCTGGCTCAGCTTAAGGATGCGTCACCGCGCCCGCGATCCGCAGGTCGAGATCACGCTGTCGCTGATCACGCCCTACGTCGCCTTCTGGGTGCCCCAGCATCTCGGCGGCTCCGGAGTGATCGCGACCGTCGCCTGCGGGCTCTATATGAGCTGGAACGGGCCGCTATTGATCTCTTCCGCGACGCGGCTGCAGGGCATCTTCTTCTGGGACCTCGTGATCTATCTGATCGAGGGCTTGCTGTTCCTGCTGACGGGATTCCAGATGCGGTCGCTGTTCGACAAATCGAAAGCGTTTCCGCTTGACGATATCCTGATTGCCACCGCACTGGTTACCATCATGGTTATCGTGGCACGTTTTGCCTGGGTTTATCCCGCAACCTATCTGCCGCGAATATTGAGCAAACGCCTGCGCGAACGCGATCCTTCGCCGCCCTGGCAATGGGCGTTCGTGCTTTCCTTCACCGGCGTGCGCGGTGCCGTCTCGCTGGCCGCGGCGCTGGCGCTGCCCTACGCGCTGCCCAGTGGCGAGGGTTTTCCCTACCGCGACCTCATCCTGTTTGTCGCGTTCGGGGTCATTTTCATCACGCTGGTAGGGCTCGGGCTTGGGCTGCCGCTGGTGGTCCGGTGGCTCGGCCTCGTGCAAGCCGGTCGCGCCGAACATCTGGCGGAGCATGAATCGGAACTCGCGGCGCGGCGCGAAGCGCTGGCTGCCGCGCTTAGGTCGCTCGATGCCATTACCGATGATCGCGAATTGTCCGACGAGGTGGTCAAACTGTTGCGCGCGCGCCACGAGATTCGCGCAAACCAGCTGCCGGCTTCGCT
>DASSGM010000032.1:0-5933 GCA_035693465.1 Bradyrhizobium sp.
CGGCGCGGTCCGACCGGGTGGTAAGCGGCAGCTCGTACCTGTCCCGGTTCATCATCCACTCCCGCCAGATGAGGGTGAACTCCATTGCACCATGAAACCAGCGGATTGTGGAGGTTCTATCGATAATATTGTGACTGCGCCCGGTGTCGCGGTTGAGCCGATGCCGATCCGCCGCTAGCGTGCAGCCGCGAATGGGCTGGCGAGGAAGATGGCTGAGGAATTTTCGAAACCGGGGGCGGGCGCAGACGCGGCCGAGGTTCCCTTGTTGCGCATCGATGCCGCGGTGAAAAAATTCGGCGGCTTCCGCGCCGTGGACCGGGTGTCGCTCGACATCAGGGCCGGCGAGTTTTTCGCCCTGCTTGGTCCAAGCGGCTGCGGCAAGACCACGCTATTGCGAATGCTCGCCGGTTTCGAGACGCCGGACGAAGGCCGGATTCTGCTTGGCGGCAAGGACATCGCGCAAGTTCTGCCGCACCAGCGCCCGATCAACATGATGTTTCAGAATTATGCGTTATTTCCCCATCTCACCGTGCGGGACAACATCGCCTTCGGTTTGAAGCGCGCCGGCACGTCGCGTTCGCAGATCAATACCCGCGTCGCCGAGATGGTCGCGCTGGTCAAGCTCGAGGGGCTCGAGCAACGCAAGCCGGATCAGCTCTCCGGCGGTCAAAAACAGCGCGTGGCGCTGGCCCGCTCCCTGGCGCGGCGGCCGAAAGTGTTGCTGCTCGACGAACCGCTGGCCGCGCTTGACAAGAAGCTGCGCGAAAGCACTCAGCTCGAACTGATGGAGCTGCAGCGGCGGCTCGGCATGACCTTCATCATCGTCACCCACGATCAGGAAGAGGCGATGACGGTGGCGAGCCGGATCGGCGTGATGGATGCCGGCCGTCTCGAACAGGTCGCAACCCCGCGCGAGCTTTACGAGGCGCCCGCTTCGCGCTGGATCGCCGAGTTCGTCGGCGACGTCAATCTGTTCGAGGGACAGATCGAGTCGCGCGAGGCCGGTCGGCTGGCGGTCTCCACACGGGTCGCCGGAACGATCATGGTTGCGGAGCCGCGCCAGCCGGTCACGAAAATCATCGTCGCCGTCGCGATCCGGCCCGAGAAGGTCAAGCTGTCGCGCCGCGGCCCGGTGCCGGAGGAAGGCAATGCGCATTCCATCAACCGGCTGGAAGGCATCGTGACCGACGTCAGCTATCTCGGCGGTATCACGACCTACAAGGTGAAGCTCGACAGCGGCGCGGTGGTGCGTTCGTCGATGGCCAATACGGCGCGGATCGATCTTGATGCCTACAACGCAAGCCAGCGCGTGGTGGCGTGGTTCACCCCCGACGACTGCGTGGTGCTGGAGCAATGAGCGCCCGCCGCATCTTCACGCGTCCGGCGCGGCTCGCAGCGGTCGGGCCCTATCTGTGGATGGTGCTGTTCTTCCTGGTGCCGTTCGGCTTTGTGCTCAAGATCAGCCTGTCGCAAACCGCGATCGCGCAGCCGCCCTATCTGCCGGTATTCGATCTGGCGTCAGGTTTTGCGGCGATCAGGGCGGCGTTGGCGGAGCTGTCGCTGGATAATTTCCGCCTGCTGGTCTCCGACAATCTCTATGTGTTCTCCTATTTGCGCAGCCTCGTCGTCGCCGTGGTTTCCACCTCGATCCTGCTCATCATCGGCTATCCCATCGCCTACGGCATGGCGCGGCTGCCGCAGCGCTGGCAGGGGATCGCGATGATGCTGGTGATCGTTCCGTTCTGGACCTCGTTTTTGATCCGCATCTATGCCTGGATCAACATCCTGCAGCATGACGGCCTGCTCAACAATACCCTGCTCGCGCTGCATCTGGTCGCGGCGCCGGTGGTGTGGCTGTCCACCGACAGCGCCATGTACCTCGGCATCGTCTACTCCTATCTGCCGTTCATGATCCTGCCGCTTTATGCGACGCTCGCGAAAATGGACCCGGCGCTGCTGGAGGCGGCTGGCGATCTCGGCGCGTCGCCGCCGCAGGCGTTCTGGCTGGTGACGTTTCCGCTGTCGTTGCCGGGCGTCGCTGCAGGCGCGTTGCTCTGCTTCATTCCGATCATGGGGGAGTTCGTGATTCCCGACCTGCTGGCGGGCTCCAATTCGCTGATGATCGGCCAGACGCTGTGGCTGGAATTCTTCACCAACAAGGATTGGCCGGTGGCCTCGGCGGTGGCGGTGGTGCTGCTGGTGCTGCTGGTGGGACCGCTGGTGTTGTATGACCGGCTGCAGCGCCGGGAGCTGGAGGGCAACGGCTGATGGCCCGCGCCCGGAACAGGCTGTCTCCTTTCAGCATCACAGCGCTCGCGCTCGGCCTGGCGTTTCTGTATCTGCCGATCGTGATCCTGGTGATCTACTCGTTCAACGCTTCAAGGCTGGTCACGGTGTGGGGCGGCTGGTCGCTGCGCTGGTACTTTGAATTTTTCAACGATCGCGCCATGCTGGAGGCGGCCTGGATGAGTGTTCGGGTGGCTATGGCCTCGGCCACATCAGCGACGCTGCTCGGCACGCTCGCCGCGGTGGCGCTGTCGCGGGGCGAGCGCTTCAAGGGCCGCACGCTGTTTTCCGGCATGCTCTATGCGCCGCTGGTGATGCCCGAAGTCATCACCGGGCTGTCGCTGCTGTTGTTGTTCGTGGCGCTGAACGCCGAGCGCGGCTTCTGGACGGTGACGATCGCCCACACCACGCTGACCATGTGCTTTGTTGCCGTGGTGGTGCAGTCGCGGCTTGGCGCTCTCGATCGCAGCCTGGAAGAAGCGGCGATGGATCTCGGCTGCGATCCGGCGCGGGCGTTTGTGGCGGTGACGCTGCCGCTGATCGCACCTGCGATCGCGGCCGGTTGGATGCTGGCGTTCACGCTGTCGCTTGACGACGTGGTGATCGCAAGCTTCACCACCGGCCCCGGCTCGGCGACGCTGCCGATCCGGATCTACTCGGAGGTGCGGCTCGGGGTGAAGCCCGAGATCAACGCCATCTGCACGCTGGTGATCGCGTTGATTGCCGTGGTCATCGTGGTTGCGTCGCTGGTTTCGAAGCTGACGAACGCGCGCGGCGAGAGTGCTGCGCCATTGTAGTTCTTCGTCATTGCGAGCGAAGCGAAGCAATCCATGTCGTCACGCGAGGAAAGAATGGATTGCTTCGTCGCTGTCGCTCCTCGCAATGACGTCGATATTCCATGTTTCGCCGTCGATGGATGTGGCCGTCAAGACTTCACCGCGCCTGCGGTCAGGCCGCCGACCATGTAGCGCTTGAAGGCGTAGTAGATCGCGGCCGGCGGGAGTGCGTAGATGAAGCCGGTGGTCATCAGCAATTCCCAGGGAGAATCGTCGGCGGCGAGGAAGTTGCCGAGCGCGACCGGCAGCGTCACCTCGGTGTCCCGCGACAATAGCAGGAACGCATAGAGATATTCGTTCCAGGCCAGCAGCAGCGCGTAGGTGCCGATCGCCACCAGCGACGGCATCATCAAGGGGATATAGACAAGGCGGAACAGCTGCAGCGTGGTCGCGCCATCCATGATGGCCGCCTCGTCCAGTTCGACCGGCAGCTTGTCGGAGGCCTGCTTGAGCACCCAGATCGCATAGGGCGAGGCGATCGTTACCATCGCCAGGATCAGCGACCAGTGATTGTTGAGCAGGCCATAATTGCCCATGGTTCGATACATCGGCACCGCAAGGAACGCCGCGGGGATAAAATAGGTGAACAGCGCGAGATTCATCACCCATCGGCCGCCCGGGATGCGCAATCTCGAGATCGAGAACGCCGCCGCGGTCGCGATGAAAAGCGTGAGCGCGCCGACCGACACTGCGATCACGACAGAATTCCAGAACTGGACCCAGAAATCCCGGAGGAAATAGTGCTGCTGATTGAATACGATTTCGAAATTGTGCAGCGTCGGATGCGCCGGCCAGAGCTTTCCGGAGAACGCATCTTCCTTCGGCGAGATCGCGAACAGGAACATGTGATAGATCGGCAGCATGGTCCAGATGAACACCGGAATGCCGATCAGCAGCAGGCGTGCCTCGGTCGTGACATCGCGCAAGGAGGGAAGCTTCATCGCGACAACCGTTTCATCATGAAATAGACCAGCGGCAGCACCAGCGGCAGCGCGCAGACGATCGCCGCCATCGAGAGATCGAGCTGATCGAGCCGCAAATAGCGGATGCCAAGGGTCGCGAGCACGTGGGTGAGATCGGCGGGCCCGCCGCCGGTCAACAGATAGACGCTGTTGAAGTCGCCGAGCGTCCAGATCATCGAGAGCAGCGTGCAGGTGAGATAGAGGGTGCGCATCGAGGGCCAGGTGATGAAGCGGAATTTCTGCCACCAGCTGGCGCCGTCGACGTCGGCGGCCTCGAACAGATCGTGCGAGATCGCAAGCCGCCCCGTCATCAGGATCAGGGTCCAGAACGGCAGCGACTTCCAGATGTGCATCACGATCGCCATGGTGAGGGCGACAGTGGGATCGTTGAGCCAGTTCGGGCCGTCCTCGCCGGTCAGCTTGAAGATGATCTGATTGATCATGCCCCACTCGGGATTGAGCATGAAGCGGACCGACAGGATGGTGGGGATCGACGGCACCGCCCATGGCAGGATGAACAGCACCGACAGCCACTTGATCCATGAGCGCGACTGGACGAAGAAGCCGGACAGGAACAGCGCCACCAGCATTTTGAAATTGATGCCGATCACCAGGAAGATCAGCGTATTCACCGCGGCGCGCGCGAAAATCGGATCGTTGTAGAGCGCGACATAGCTCGACGGATGGCGCGCCAGCCACAGTCCGTAGCAGACCGGATAGACCACGAAGGCCAGGAACACGAGCACATAGGGCGCCAGCAGCACGATGCCCCAGATCTGTGGCGTCGTCAGACGCGCCGAGAGCGGCCCGCTTGGTATCGCATGATCGCCCGAAAGCGTGATTGCCATATTCGGTACTCTTGACCCGTATTCAGGTGCACCTCGCCCCGCTTGCGCGGAGAGGTCGGATCGCTCTTGCGATCCGGGTGAGGGGGACCCTCCGCGAGTTGCGCTCGTTGAGAGAGCCCCTCACCCCAACCCTCTAAGAGCGAGCTTCGCTCGTCTCGACCCCGCGAAGAGCGAGGAGAGGGAGAAGATGCTCAACCCGCGACCTGCTTGATGCGGGCGATCAGTTCGTCGACAGCCTTGTCGACCGGGACCTTTTCGCTCACCACGCGGTTCATCGCCTTGGCCCAGACGTTCTCGTTGTTCAGGATGGTGAACTTGTAGTTCTTGGTGAAGTCGAACGGCAGCGTGCCGCCGGTGAACTGGTTGTAGACGGTCTTGCGATGGCGGTCGGATTGCCAGAACGGGCTCTTCTGCCCCGCGCTGGTGACCGGGAACCAGCGGCCGAGGCCGCCCTCGACGTAGGGCTGCAGATTTTCCTCCTGCAGCAGGAATTTGATGAATTCCTTGCCCTGCGCCTTGTTCTTCGAGGCCGCAAAGATCACGCCGGTCTTGACGTCGGAGCGGTATTTCATCGGCGACCCGTCCGGCTTGTTGGGGAAGCCCGCGGTGATGATGTCTTGCTCATAGGCCTTCTTGCCGGCGGCGCGCTGCTCCGGCGTCAGCGCCGGATTGGTCGAATCCTCGAACCACTTCGCCGCGATCGAGATCGTGAAGTTGTGGGTCATCACGATGGTCTTGTTATGGAAGGCGACATTGTTGTCCGGATCCTTCCAGGTCGTGGAGGAGGGCGGCGTGCAGCCCCTGGTGTAGGTGTCGGTGTAATCCTTCAGCGCCCCGATCAATCCTTCGCGCACCTTGGGATCGTCGACCAATAGCTTGCCGTTGTCGTCGACCAGCTTGACGTTATAGGCGTCCATGAAGGTATAGAACGACTGGAACGAGTCGGTGGATTCCACGCCCATCGGCTGGCCGACGGCGTAGATGCGCTGGCCTGTGGCCTT
>DASSGM010000033.1:0-5191 GCA_035693465.1 Bradyrhizobium sp.
TCTGTTGAGCGCCGACCGCACTGACGTCTCGTCCTCGATGACAAGAACGGTACCGGCGAAGGAAATGCTCTCGCTAACCTGATCGTGAGCTGGTTCGTTATTGACGCATGTCTGCCCGAGGGGAACCTCGATGGAGACACATGTACCCCTGCCGGGCACAGATCGCACATCAATCCCGTGGTCCAATGCTTCTCCCAGTCGCCTGACGATCGCGAGACCCAATCCAGAGCCGCCGCGCTCTGCGGCCTCGGCGCCCTGATAGTACTCATCGAATATACGAGGCAACTGATCTCCTGCGATACCAATGCCGCTGTCCCACATTTCGATCCGGAGCTTGTCGCGAGCGCGTCGGCAACCGAGCAGGATTTTTCCGTGGTCGGTGTATCGCACCGAATTCGATAGCAGATTGCGGATCATCTCCTCGAGCATGCGCTTGTCGCTGTGAACCAGGAGTCCAGACCCTACGACACGCAATTTCAGGCCTTTTTGCTCGACGGACCGCTGAAAATCAGTTGCTACCGAGTCGAATACCTCGTTGATTGCAAGATCGCTCTTTATGGGACGCAGCTTTCCGGCTTCGAGCCGATTGACATCAAGCAGGCTCGACAACATGCTTGAAATCGTATCAAGCGAGCGCCCGACCTCATCGAGGAGCTTGCGTCCTTCGCCATCCGGATGATGCTGCTCGAGCGCTCCTTGCAGGAATCTCAAGGTTTGCAGGGGCTGTCGCAGATCGTGACTTGCCGCGGCCAGAAAGCTCGACTTGGCTTGATTTGCCAGTTCAGCCGTTTTCCGGGCGCGCGAAATCTCCTGCTCGGAGCGCTTGCGCTCGGTAATGTCGGTCGTCAGACCCTGGACGCGTTTGAGTTGCCCAGCGGAATCGAAGTCAGCGATGGCGATCTGCTCAAGCCAAACCTCGCGATCGCCATCTTGCCGCATGTAGCGGAATGTCGTGGAATATGACGGGTTATCCGGACGCACACCGTGCAGGCAAGCCATCACGCCCGGCCGATCATCCGGATGAATTTGCTTTAGCCATTCAGCACTGGAGAGAACCTGGTTCGGCTCAATGCCCAATGTTTGCGTCGCGTTCTGGCTGTGCCGCACTTCGTCGGCAGGCAGCTCCCAATCGAATGCCAACACGCCGCCAGCCCTGAGCGCGTCTTGTAGCCTAGTCTCCCGTTCCAGAAGTGCAATCTCGTGAAGTCTTCGCTCGCTAAACAACGCCGCAATAATCAGGGCGCCGAATGAAATCGCAAGAATGGTGGCTTGCGCGTACAAGATGCGCTGCTCCATCGACAGGCGCGGGTCGCCGAAGACTCCGATCCCAAAGGTCGTCGTCCAGACAATCGTGATAGCGCAGATAAACGTTGCTGCCGCGGTAAAGAATGGCGGAAGCCGGGCCGCGATCCATACAATCAACGGGCACAGAGCGGCGATGGCCAGCTCGAGAGTCCACGTTTGATTCGGTATAAGGATCAGGGACGAGCACAAAGCGGTGACCACCGCGAGCGCCAGCATTCCTTCCGCGATTTCGCGCCTTGGCGGAACTTCGCGCAAAAGTGACGCGAATCCGATTATTAGCGGCGCGATTGTTATGGTGCCGAGTGCGTCGGACGCAAACCAGTGAAACCATATGGTCGAAACGGACGCGGTTGAAGCATGAAAGAATACGAAGCCGAACGTACCTATAATCCCGGACGCGATGGTCCCTCCGATCGTGCTCGCGAATAGTCCGAGCACATGCCGCAGCCCATTCAGTTCGAATGGGGAGCGGTAGAATCGCTGGATCAAGCCGGCGACGACAGTGGCCTCACCGGCATTGGCGACAGCGAAGAAAATGGAACTCCAAATGCCGCGATCGCCCAGCAGATTGGCCGCGATGGTCGCAGCCATTACGCCGGCCACGACCGGCCACCGGGCCGCGGAACCAAACCCTATCAATACACCGGAGGCTATACCCGCAGCCGGCCAGAACACGGCGACGCCGTCGGCCTCTTCCAGCAAGGCCAGGCCTAGCTTCGCTGCGAGAAAATAGGCGGTCGCCACCGCGACCGCGCCTGCAAAGACCCATGCGGTGGCCCCAGCCGACTGCCGCAGTGGCAAAATACTCGGTCCAGTAACCGGGCCAAAGTTGATTTGCCTACTCATTGCGAACCTGCCTCGCCCAAACCTAACGCCGCTGCGAGCCGGAAACCGATTTCAATTTGCGTCGCCCCTATTGTGGACACAGAAGTGCGTGCGCCTTCGACCCTGACGAGTCCGACTATACAATCCCTCCAGCCGATGAGCGAAAGGAAATTGCGAGGTGCGATTGAGAAACCAGGCCAATTTAGAACGGCCAGCCGTTCATCTTGATGTCTTGAGCCGATATTTTGCTATTCCCGAGACAAGGACACGTCGACGGGTTGTAGCGGCGCTCTCAATAGGATTGAGGTAGTTGTCCGCGGGGGGATGGATCAGCCGACAGCGCCACCAGGGCGCTGCATTCTTCCCAATGGTTACGCTCTGGTATCTCCGTGGAGGACGGATGATCCGTATAGCCGGCGGTAGCGGCGCCTAAGTGAGCTTCAGAGCCAGATGGACCGTTCGCGCATCTCGTTGCGGAGTCTGCTTGAAGCCGAACTTTCCGAACACTTTCAGCATCGCGGCGTTCTCGGGCAGAACTTCCGCGGTCAATTCCTGCAGTCCGGCATTGCCAGCGATCTTGGCAAGATGACGCATCAGGATCGAGCCGATCCCACGTCCTTGCCAGGCATCGATGACGACGAACGCCATCTCGGCCCGACCGGGCTCAAAAACAACGTAACGACCGCCACCGACGATAACCGGACGGCCATTTTCAGGCGCGAGTGCAACAAGGGCGACATGATTTTTGAAATCAACATCCATGAAGAAATCGCGCTCCTTTTCTGAGAAGTAGCGCTTCATCGCAAAGAAGCGACGCTGCAGTGATTGCTCGCTGGTCCGGTCGACCGCAACAAGCATGTCGGTCTCATCGTCCGGCTGAAGTGCCCGGATTTCGACCTCATTGCCATCGCCGAGATGCTCGCGCGCGGTGTAGGTGAAGGCTTCCGGCATTTTGGGCTCGCGTGTCGGCAGACAGGACCAACGGATTTGATCCGCCTCGGCCGAAGGAGACCTCGCGGGCGTGAGGTGCGCTTGATCTGGATCAAGCCTGCTGCCCGAGAGTGGCGGGTACGCTTTTCCGCAGCTTGCCGACCGCCGAATGAAAGCGCGCCCTTGAGAACCCTTCGCCAGCTTCTGTCTGGAGAGGACATCGTCCAGCTCGCGATCCGGCTGGGCTTGCTCGGTCTGCTGATTTACTGGACCCTTCTCCTTCTCAGCCCCTTTTTGCCGATCCTGGCCTGGAGTGTCGTACTCACGGTCGCGTTTTATCCGGTCTTTCGATGGCTCGCCAAATCGCTCGGCGGCCGTCCGAAGCTGGCGGCGACAACTCTCACCATCATCAATCTCGGAATTCTCATTGGACCGGCAACCTGGCTCGGATTGAGTGCGGTGGAGGGGGTGAGAGAGTTCGCCGGACAGCTGAGTGCCGGCGACCTGGCGGTTCCTTCCCCGCCCGGGAGCATCAAGGATTGGCCGCTTGTCGGCCCTCAACTCTTCGAACTATGGAATCAGGCCTCGAGCAACCTGCGCGCCGCCTTGCGCGAGGTGGCTCCTCACCTCAAACCGCTGGCCGGGACGATGCTGGCCCTAGCGGGCAGCGCCGGGGTTGGAACACTCAAGTTTCTGCTTTCTGTTGCGCTGGCTGGCTTTCTCCTTCTCCATGGCCCGCAGCTCGTGGCGGCGGGCAAGGGTTTCCTGTCCCGGGTCGTACCGGAGCAAAGCGAGCATTTCCTGGAATTGGCGGGTGCAACCATCCGCGCGGTATCCCAAGGTGTCATCGGCGTCGCGATCGTCCAGTCGTTACTGGCCGGCATTGGCTTCAAACTGGCAGGGATTCCGAGCGCAGGCCTCCTGGCCTTTGCTATTCTGCTCCTGGCCATCGTGCAGATCGGTGCGGCGATCGTTCTGCTTCCCGTGATCATCTGGCTCTGGGCGACAAAGGATTTTACGACAGCACTTTTGCTGACGCTGTTTTTCGGCATTGTCGGTGTGCTCGACAACATATTGAAGCCCTTGGTGATGGGACGCGGCCTGACCACGCCAACGCTCGTCATTTTCATCGGTGTGATCGGAGGAACGCTCGCACATGGAATCGTCGGGCTCTTTATCGGGCCAATCATTCTGTCCGTGGCCTGGGAGTTGATGGTGGCCTGGATACGTAACGATCGCGCCGGCCCGGCATCATCGCGGGAGTAATCGCTGGAATGCGCCGCCATTTTCCGCGGACCCAGTGACGTTGACTTAAATCAAAGTCCCCGATTGGCGAGGCGCGTTGAATGAAATCGCGCGACAAAAAAGGGCGGAAACATGTCGATGGATAAGCCAATGCTGTCAGGCGACCCCATGTCGGGGCTTGTCGCCTCCGCCGTGGAATATATGATCGATGCGGGACAGCGCAGTGTGCTGTTGCTGGACATCTTGCGCAGGCGCGGCGATCAGTACCAGGAGCACATTGCCCAAACGGCGCCGCATGTCCTTCAATATGCTGCCGAACTGATCATCGACGGCCGCAAGCTGGATGAACCGGTGAATTATGCGCTGGTGCGCATCATTCCTCCCAAAGACGTCGAAATCAATCTCGAGCGGCGGCCGTTCATCGTCGTCGATCCGCGCGCCGGGCACGGCCCGGGAATCGGCGGATTCAAGGCTGACAGCGAAATCGGCGTCGCCATGAAGGCCGGCCACCCATGCTATTTCATCGGCTTCCTGCCGGAGCCAATGCCGGGCCAGACCATTGAGCGCATCGCATACGCAGAGGCCCTGTTCATCGAGAAAGTCATCAGCCGTCACCCCAACGCCGATGGTAAGCCATGCGTGATCGGCAACTGCCAGGCCGGCTGGGCCGTGATGATCCTTGCGTCATTGCGGCCGGAGCTGTTCGGACCGCTGATCATCGCCGGTGCGCCGCTTGCCTATTGGGCGGGCGTGCACGGCAAATATCCGATGCGCTATTCCGGCGGCCTGTTGGGCGGAAGCTGGCTGACCGCGCTGACCAGCGATCTCGGTGCCGGCAAGTTCGACGGCGCCTGGCTGGTGCAGAACTTCGAAAATCAGAATCCGT
>DASSGM010000034.1:0-3943 GCA_035693465.1 Bradyrhizobium sp.
CAGGTCGATCGGGTCTACAAGCTCGCTTTGTCGCTCGGCGGCAAATGCGAGGGCCCTCCCGGACAGCGCAGTGAAAAGTTCTACGCGGCCTATTTCCGCGATCCCGAAGGCAACAAGCTCAACGCCTTCGTGATGGGCTGACATTTCAGTCGTGCCCAGACACTCCAGCCTTCACCCCGTTGGGAAAGGTCGGATCGCATCCTAAGATGCGATCAGGGTGAGGGGTTAAGCACTAACGATCGACCGTCACCCCTCACCCTACCCTCTCCCCATGGGAGCGGGTGCGCACCTACAGCGTGGCAATCTCTCATTATTCCACTTTGATCTCTATTGAGCCGATGCTGCAAAATCCCATGGCCCGCCCGAATTTAAAAAAATTCCGCCGCATCGTCGTCAAGGTCGGCTCATCGCTGCTGATCGATTCCGATGCCGGCGAAGTGCGGGCGTCGTGGCTGGCGGCGCTGGCCGCCGACCTCGCCAAACTGCACGGCGAGGGCCGCGAACTCTTGATCGTCTCGTCCGGTTCGATCGCGCTCGGTCGCAGCCGCCTGAAACTGCCGCGCGGCACGCTGAAGCTCGAGGAAAGCCAGGCCGCGGCCGCGGTGGGACAGATCGCGCTGGCGCGGATTTGGTCGGAGGTGCTGGGCCATCATGGCATCGGCGCCGGACAGATTCTGGTGACTCTGCAGGACACCGAAGAACGCCGCCGCTATCTCAACGCGCGCTCGACCATCGCAAAACTTCTGGAATGGCGTGCGGTGCCCGTGATCAATGAAAACGACACCGTGGCCACCAATGAAATCCGCTATGGCGACAACGACCGGCTCGCCGCCCGCGTCGCCACCATGGCGAGCGCCGACCTCCTGATACTGCTGTCCGATATCGATGGCCTCTACGACGCGCCGCCGGCCAGCAATCCGAATGCGAAACTGGTTCCGATCGTGGAGTCCGTGACCTCGGAAATCGAGGCGATGGCGGGTGCTGCGGAATCCGAACTGTCGCGCGGCGGCATGCGCACCAAGATCGAGGCAGCGAAGATCGCAACCACATCCGGCACCCATATGCTGATTGCGTCCGGCAAGATCGAACATCCTCTACAGGCGATATCGGATGGCGGGCGGTGCACCTGGTTCCTGACGCCGGCCAATCCAGTGACCGCGCGCAAGCGATGGATCGCGGGATCGCTGGAGCCAAAGGGGACGCTGACCATCGACGCCGGGGCGGTGAGCGCGTTGCGCGCGGGTAAAAGCCTGTTGCCGGCCGGCGTGATCCGGGTCGATGGGCAATTCGCGCGCGGCGACGCCGTGGTCGTGCGCGGCCCCGACACCCGGGAGATCGGCCGAGGCCTCGTCGCCTATGACGCCGACGACGCCGAGAAGATCAAGGGCCGCTCGTCGCCCGATGTGATGGCGATTCTCGGCGTCAGCGGGCGGGCGGAAATGATCCACCGCGACGACCTCGTGGTCAGCCCGCGCGGCACATTTTCGAGCTAGGCCAATGACCGAGCGGCTAGCCGGCGGAGAGCCAGCCGCTCGATCTGTCGAAATACCGGTCCACGCCCGCCAGTCATGCCCCTTCCGCAGTTCGCAAAACCTCGATTTCCGTGCTAGGACATGACCTTAACTGACGCGGGAACCCTGATGAGCGCACCCCTGAAGGCAATCGATGGCAACGCCGATTTGCCGACCCTGATGACCGAGCTCGCCAGAAACGCGCGCACGGCTGCGCGGACGCTGGCGCTTGCCTCCCCCGAGCAGAAAAATCGCGCGCTCGATGCGATGGAGCGCGCCATCCGCGCCAACGCGTCCGCGATCCTCGCGGCCAACGCCGAGGACGTCGCGGAAGTTCGCGCCGGCGGCGCGAGTTCGGCCTTCATCGACCGGCTGACGCTGACGCAGGCGCGGATCGATGCGATGGCCGACGGTATCGCGACCGTGCGTGAAATTCCGGACCCCATTGGGGTCGTGACCGAGAGCTGGCGGCGACCGAATGGCATGACCATCGAGCGCGTGCGCGTGCCGCTCGGCGTCGTGGCAGTGATTTTCGAAAGCCGTCCCAATGTCGCCGCCGATGCCGGCGTGCTGTGCCTGAAATCCGGCAACACGGTGATCCTGCGCGGCGGCTCCGACAGTTTCCGCTCCTGCCGCGCGATCCACGATTGCCTGGTGCAGGGACTGCGCGAGGCGGATTTGCCGGAGGCTGCGATCACGCTGGTGCCGACCCGCGACCGCGCCGCGGTGGGCCTTTTGCTGAGCGGATTGAACGGCGGCGTCGATGTGATCGTGCCGCGCGGCGGCAAGAGCCTTGTCGCGCGCGTCGAGGCGGAAGCGCGGGTGCCGGTGTTCGCGCATCTCGAAGGCGTCAACCACGTCTACGTCGATCACGCCGCCAATCTCGAAATGGCGAAGTCGATCGTGCTCAACGCCAAGATGCGCCGCCCCGGTGTTTGCGGCGCCGCCGAAACCTTGCTGGTCGATCGCAAGGGTGCATCGACCAATCTCAAGCCGCTGGTTGAGATGCTGATCGACGCCGGTTGCGAGGTACGCGGCGACGATGCCGTGCAGCGAACTGACGCCCGCGTGAAGCCGGCCTCCGACGAAGACTGGGATACCGAGTATGAGGACGCGATCATCGCCGCGAAGGTGGTGGAGGGCATCGATGAGGCGATCGCGCATATTCACAATCACGGTTCCAAGCACACCGACGCGATCGTGACCGAGGACGAGAGCGCCGCGCGCAAATTCCTCAACGAGGTCGATTCGGCGATCGTGCTGCACAATGCATCGACGCAATTTGCCGACGGCGGCGAATTCGGCTTCGGCGCCGAAATCGGCATCGCCACCGGCAAATTTCACGCCCGCGGCCCGGTCGGCGCCGAGCAACTGACGAGTTTCAAATATCGCGTTCACGGCACCGGACAGACGCGGCCGTGAGCCCCAAAGCGTTTTCAAGCGGAGTGCAGACCGGCTCGCGTGAAGAAAACGCGTCAAACAGAGAAAACAAAGGCTTGGCTCTGATTCGATCAGAACCGAGCGATCTGCGCTCGCGGTGGCCCCGTTGAACCAAGCCTCTGCCGCGCCGCAATCAATCTCCCAGGCCATCCCGCTCTATAGCAACGGCATGCGCGTCGGCCTGCTCGGCGGCTCGTTCAATCCGCCTCATGTCGCGCATCGTGCCATCAGCCTGTTCGCGATCAAACGGCTGAACCTCGACCGAATGTGGTGGCTGGTGACACCCGGCAATCCGCTCAAGCAACAGGGCGCCTTGCCCGATCTCGACCAGCGCATCGAGGCCGCGCGGCAAATGGCCGACGATCCGCGCATCGACGTCAGCTGTCTCGAATCCGTCATCGGAACGCGATACACCGTCGACACTGTCACTTACCTGCGCCGCCGTGCCGCCGGCCTGCGCTTTGTCTGGATCATGGGCGCCGACAACCTTGCGCAATTTCATCGCTGGCAGAACTGGCGGCGCATCGCCTCCGAAGTGCCGATCGCTGTGATCGACCGTCCGCCACAAAGTTTCCGCGCGCTGGCCGCGCCCGCGGCGCAAGCGCTCGCGCGCTATCGCCTACCAGAAAATCAGGCGGGCCGGCTGGCGGACCAGCATGCGCCGGCCTGGGTGTTTCTGACAGGGATGAAATTGAGCCTGTCATCCACGGGGCTGCGGAACCCGGACGGCAGCTGGAGGGCAAAATGACCGGACACGCTGGAATATTGAAACCATTAACCCCACATCCATAGTGTAGTATAGTCAGCGCGCGCCGGGATTCGGCGTTCGCGATACAGTGAAAGGAATGGTCCCTGGCAACATCTGTATTGTCCAAGTCTGTTTTACCGAAGACGCGTAAAACATCGACCCACGCTGCGGCCTTGAAGGCGCAACCCGACGCCGACAAGACGCTGAATATGATCCTCTCCCGCCTCGACGATATGAAGGCGGA
>DASSGM010000035.1:0-3263 GCA_035693465.1 Bradyrhizobium sp.
CCCGATGTCGATCCGCGCTTCCAAGCAGACCATCCAGAAGGGCCTTGCGGTGTCGCTGGAGCAGGCGATCGCCGAGCAGCGCGACTATCCGGCGGTGAAGGCGATGGTGGCGTCGCAGGATTATATCGAGGGGCCGAAGGCTTTTGCCGAAAAGCGCCCGCCGAAATGGGTGGGGAGGTAGCGACTCATTGTGTCCCGGACGCGGAGCAGCGCTCTTCGCGCTGCTCCGCAGCAGCCGGGACCCACTTTCGTTGTGCAAGATGGGCCCCGGATCGGCAGCGCACCACGCCGCAAGCGCGGCGGGCTGCGCAGCATCCGGGGAAAACGGCGACCGCACGATTCACTTCTCGCCCAATTCCCTCTTGTACGACGCATAGTTCGGCTGATCGACGGCAAGCTTGTCCATCGTGGTCTGCCAGAGATGATCGGCGAGCCCGGGCGTTTGCAGGTCGAGTTGGCCCTTGGCGATGCGATCGGCGAGCGCGCGGTTGAGCTCGGGGAGCGAGCCCTGCATGCCCAGCAATCGCGATAGTCGTGCCGCTTCCGCGGCATCACACCCCTGCTCCAGCGTCAACTGCCGCGTGACTAGGTCCAGCGCGTTGATCGAGACCCGCAGATTGAAGACATTATGTCCGCTGATCATCGGCGCGATATCGTTGCGCAGGAAATCCGCGACCGCCTTGATCAACTCGGTGGGTATCGGTTCGTCCTGCATATCATTTTCCTCGTCGTGCCAGCAGCCGCAACAGGTCGATTTCGGTTTCGGAAGCGCGGCGACCGATCATCGCGCGCTCGATGGAATGCTCAGGCCCAATGCGAAACCGCTGCATCATGCCGCAGCACATCACGCCCCAGCGCAGCGTGCCCATCACTTCCCAGAATTTTACCCGGTTCGCATCGACGCGGCGGCCGGCGGCCTCGTAGCCAGCAAAAAGCTCTTCGCGCGTCCCAAAGCCGCCGACCGGCTTGTCGATCTCGCCAAAGCGCCAGGAATTGACGCAGATCCACCCCAGATCTTCCATGGGATCGCCGGTATGCGCGAGCTCCCAGTCCAGCACCGCACGCACGCCATCGGGGCCGATGATGAGATTGCCGTGGCGGAAATCGCCGTGCACCAGCGTCAGCTCTTCCGAGGGACCGGGGTCGCGGTCGCGCAACCAGCGCAACGCCAGTTCGAACACCGGCCGCGGCCAATCAAAACTGCGGTAGTCGCGTTCGAGCTCGGCGATCTCCCTGGTCGCCGTCATCTGCCGAAGTTTTGGCAGTTTCGCCAGCGGCAATCCGTGGATGCCGGCCGCGACCTTGCCGAGTTGGCGCGCCAGCAGCGGACGAGCTTTTGCGAACTTCTCGTCGCGCAGAATCTTGCGCGCGATGGTTTCGCCTTCCACGCGCTGCATGATGAAGCCGGTGCCGAGCCCGTCGTGCGGCTGCAGCACATGCAGCACCCGCGGCGACGGGACGCCGGCGTCATGGGCAAGCTGCATCAGCTGGGCTTCGGCGGCGAGCCCGGCCGCCCGTGAAGGCGCCGCACCAACTCCCGGCGGGGCGCGGCGCAGGATCGCGCCGAAGACGCCGTCGGGATGCAATATATCGAACGACCACGTCTCCTGGCTGGCGCCGCCGGAGAGTTTTGCAGCGCCGGTGACACCGGTCGCGCCCGGGCACCACGAGGCGACGCACCGTCCGAGCTCTTCCTCCATCATTTGCCCTTGAATTTTGCCGGGCGTTTCTCGAGAAAGGCGGTGACGCCTTCCTTGAAATCTTCCGCCGCGCCGGCCTTGCGCTGCATCTGCTGCTCGAGATCGAGCTGATCCTCGAACGAGTTGTCGGAACTCTCCCAGTACAATCTTCGGATCAGCGACAGCGCGATCGTCGGTCCATCCGCCAGTTCACGCGCGAGCTTCATGGTCTCGTCCATCAGCGCCGCATCGTCGTAGACCCGATTGACCAGACCCCATTCCAGCGCCTTCTCGGCCGGCAGCCGTTCGCCCATCAGCGACAATTCGACCGCGCGCGCCTTGCCGACCAGCCGCGGCAACAGCCAGGTCGATCCGCAATCCGGCACCAGGCCGATGCGGCGGAAGGCCTGCAGGAAATAGGCCGAGCGCGCGCACAGGATCATGTCGCCCATCAGCGCAAAGCTCATGCCGGCGCCCGCGGCAGCGCCGTTGACCGAGGTGACGATCGGGCAATGCAGATTGCGCAGCCGGCGCAGGAACGGGTGATATCCGGTTTCAAGTGTTACGCCGGCATTGCTTCGGCTGCCTGGCTTCTGATTGTCGCGCCCCTGCAGATTGGCGCCGGCGCAAAACGCACGTCCCGCGCCTGTTATGACGAGGCAGCGCACGTCGCTGCGGCGGTCGTCAATGGCGTCGAGCGCCTCACCGAGGCCGCCCAGCATGTCCATGGAAACCGCGTTCATGACTTCCGGATGGTCGAGCTTCAGGATCGCCACCGGGCCGTCGAAATCGAGCGTGACATGTTTGAACTGCATCTGTTTCCTCGTCGGTTGTGGCCCGCGTTCTCCGCGGTGCAGGTTTCAATCTCGAAGCCATATTTGATTTTCTGGGCGGCCTTGTCCATGGTTCGTGTGGGTCGCGCGAGTGCGCAATATTGCAATGTCGTCCCCGCCTAGTGCGCAATTGCGCACGGGAGCGGGGACCCGTAACCCCTAATGCCTGTTGATGCGTTCGCTGTGGCCCCAGCTTTGGCCTAACAATGAACATTGGTGGTTATGGGTCCCGGATCGCGCTCGCTGCACTCGCTTGTCCGGGACGACGAGATTGATTCGATTTCAAACAGCCAATTTTGAGGCCGTCATTGCGAGGAGCCAACGGGTCGCGCGGATGCGCGCCCGATGACAGGCCCCGCGACGAAGCAATCCATTCTTTTCCGTACGCGGCGAGATGGATTGTTTCACTGCGCTCGCAATGACGTCGCTCCAATTTCAGATATGCGCCCGCGTTCCCGCGGCGCTGATCGCCCGAGGTTTTGCAAAACCGTTCGCGCCTCTGATCACAAAGGGCGCAGGGAATGCCGGGTGCCCAATGCACCCGCAGCCTCGTGTGTAATGAAAACAAACACACGAGCGTAGTCACCACAGGTACACCGGAGTAAACCCGGCATTCCCCGCGCAATGGTTTTACGGCTTACTTCGTGTTCTCCCCGGTGAGCCGGGCTTTCTTGCCACCGTCGCCTGCGCGTCTTCTCGCAGACTTGACACCAGCGTCGGGGTGTCAGAACGACACGACTTGGCCGTACGC
>DASSGM010000036.1:0-3041 GCA_035693465.1 Bradyrhizobium sp.
CGCCGAATTCGTTGACGATGACGGCGTATTTCTTGCCGTGATTTTCCGACAGGATGCGGTTGAGAAGGGTGGTCTTGCCGGCGCCGAGATAGCCGGTCAGCACGGTCACGGGAATCTTTTGGGACGTCAATTCTGGCATAATATCTCCGGAGCGGCATTCGTGGGCTGCGCCGGCAGCAGGGAGGCCCCTGCCCTAGTTCGCCAGCGCGCTCGTCAGGGCCTTTATATTGTGCCTGACCATATCAATGTAAGTGGGGGCGTCGCCCTTTTCGCCGGTGAGGCTGTCGGAATACAGCGTCCCGCCGATCCTGGCGCCGGTCTCGGTCGAGATCCGGCGCATCAGCCGCGGATCGCTGATATTTTCAAGGAAAACAGCCGGTATTTTCGAGGCTTTGATCTGGGTGATGATCGCGGCAATGTCACGCGCGCTCGGTTCGGATTCGGTGGAAACGCCCTGCGGCGCGATGAATTCGATGCCATAGGCGGCGGCGAAATAGCCGAAGGCATCATGGGTGGAGATCACCTTGCGGCGCTGTGGCGGGATTTGCGCCACCGCCGCCCGCACATCGCGATCGAGCGCATCGAGTTTCGCCAGATAGCGGTCGGCATTGTCGCGGTAGATTCCGCCGCCCATGGGATCGGCGGCAACCAGCGCGTCGCGGATGTTGGCTACATAGACCTTGGCGTTGGCGACCGATTGCCAGGCATGCGGATCGGCGTCAGTGCCGAGCTTGCGCGGGGTGATGCCTTGGGAGGCGGCGACCATGGTGGCCTTGCTGCCCGCGGATCGGACGAGCCGCGACAGCCAGCCTTCGAGCCCGAGGCCGTTGATGACGACGAGTTTTGCATCCGCGATCTTCTGCGCGTCCGACGGCGCCGGCGTATAAACATGCACATCGCCATCGGGACCGACCAATGTCGTGACGCTGACCCGCTCGCCGCCGACATTTCGCGCGAAATCGCCTGTTATCGAAAAACTGGCGACGACATTCAAGTGATTTTGCGCGGGCACGGGAGCAGCCGACGCGACGAGTGCCACGCAAGCAAGCCAGAATCGAAAACGCCGCATTGTATTCAAATCTCTTTGTTTTGAGCATGATCTTTTCGGAAAACCGGTTCCCACTTTTCCGGATCATGCTCTACGCTTCGAGGTGGCGGCCGGGAAACATCTGCCGGAACAGGCCGCTGACGCTGCCGAACAACACCGAGCCAACGTACAGCACCGCCGCCACCAGAATGATCGCAGGGCCCGACGGCACCTTGGTCTGAAACGACAGCACCAGTCCGGCATAGCCCGAGAAAATCGCGCTGGCGACCGCGATGCAGATCATGCCGGTGATATCGCGCGACCAGAATCGCGCGATGCCGGCGGGCAGGATCATCAGCCCCACCGCAAGCAAGGTGCCGAGCGCATGAAAGCCATTGACGAGGTTGATGACGACCAGGGCCAGAAACGCCAGATGCGCCGGCGCGCCGGCCCGGCTCACGGTGCGCAAAAATACCGGATCGACGCTCTCGATCACCAGCGGGCGATAGATCACCGCCAGCACCAAAAGCGTGATCGTGGCGTTGAAGGCAATCACCAGCAGGGTCTGGTCGTCCATCGCCAGGATGTTGCCGAACAGCACATGCAACAGATCGATATTGGTACCCTTGATCGAAACAATCGTGACCCCGAGCGCCAGCGACACCAGATAGAACGTGGCCAGAGAGGCGTCTTCCTTCAGTTCGGTGGTGCGCGCCACCACGCCGGCCAGGATCGCGACGGTAAAACCTGCGATCAATCCACCCGTCGTCATCGCAAACAGATTGAGGCCCGACAGCAAAAATCCGATCGCGGCGCCTGGCAGGATGGCGTGCGCCATGGCATCGCCGACCAGGCTCATTCGCCGCAGCATCAGAAATACACCGATCGGCGCGCCGCCGAGTGCCAGCGCGATCACGGCTGCGAGTGCGCGGCGCATGAATTCGAATTCGGTAAACGGCGCGATCAGCGCGTCATAGATCATCACATATCAATCCCGGAAGTTCAGGCGGCCCGCGACGCCACGTCGTCCTCGGCACAGGCGGCGGCGCTGTCGTCGAACGCCTCGCACATTCGCCGCGCCTCCAGCAGGTTTTCAGCAGTCAACACCTCGGCGGTGGCACCCCATGCCACCGGAGCCCGCGCCAGCAGCAGGGCTTCGGGGAAATGCGCGCGCACGAGATCCATGTCATGCAGCGCCGCCAGCACCGTCCGCTTTTCGGCGTGCCAGCGCCGCACCAGTGCCAGCAGATCGGCCGAGGTCCTGGCATCGATCGCGTTGAAGGGTTCGTCCAGCACGATCAAGCGCGCGTCCTGCAACAGCACCCGGGCAAACAGCATGCGCTGCATCTGTCCGCCGGACAGCGTGCCGATGGGCCGGTTCTCGAAACCGTTGAGGCCGACGGCCGCGAGCGCCTGCGCAATCTTCTCGCGCGCGGGCTTGCCCATGCCGCCGAAAAAACCGCTAGCGCGCCACAGCCCGGTGCCGACCAGATCGAACACCGAGATCGGGAAGCTGCGATCGATATCCACGGTCTGGGGCAGATAGGCGATATCCCGGATATCGAGATCGCCCGTTACGATCGAGCCTGCCAAGGGCTTGAGAATGCCGACGATGCCGCGAAACAGCGTCGATTTGCCGGCGCCGTTCGGCCCGACGATGGCAAGCAAGGCGCCGGAGGCGACCTCACCGGTGAGGTGGTGCACAGCCGGGTGCCTGTCGTAACCCAGCGTGACATCGTGGAATTGCAATCGCGCCGCCATGCTCACCTCATGGCAGCCCACACGACGGCCCACAGCCCGGCGCTGACCGCCAGCGCTGCGGCGAGCCGGGAGACGACGGGCATGCGCAGGATCGACCAGGCCGCCGCTTGCGGTGGGTGGGGCGAGGCCGGCCCATGACTGTGGGCATGGGCGTGCCCATGGTCATGTCCGTGGCTGTGGCTGTGGGGGTCGGAAGGGGCCATGGAAAAACGTTATATTATAACATAACGAGCGTCCACCGATTGGTGTGCAA
>DASSGM010000037.1:0-3887 GCA_035693465.1 Bradyrhizobium sp.
GCCTTCAATGCCTCGGCCTGCTCGCGCCAACTTGCAGAACGCTTTTTGCGGGCCATGAATACCCCTCCCGAAAGGTACTACTCCGCGTGGGTAATAATCCGACCGTCAGGCGTTGAGTTTCAGTCCGGTTTCCGACTCAAGCTTCACAAAATTGGTACTGGCTGAAGCTCCTAGGTCTAAAGTCGGCCACTGCAACGGGAACGGTTTTTGCCCGGTGGAATTATTTGGACGTGCCAGCTCCTGCCGGCTCGGCATATAAGTACGGATGCACATGCCCTGCGGCCTCAGCCCATCCCCGGCTGGGGCCGTTTCTTGGTGATGAGAAAATGAAAGAGACCGCCAGCTGAGGCGACGCTGCTCCGTCCGACGGGCGCCGGGGAGGGAGTCGCCGAGGGTCGCGCCGGGACGACGAGCTCACGCCACACTGGCGAGAAAGGCCTCTTCCGCCGCGTGCACGGCGTCGGGGGTTCCGACATGCATCCATACGCCATCGAGCCGGAGGCCGAACAGCCGCTCCTGCTCGTTGGCGCGATCGAACATTTTGGTCAGCGAAAATTCGCCCGATGGCGCATCGGCAAACAGCGACGGCGACATGATCGCGGCGCCGGCATAGACGAACGGCACCACCTGAAGCTCCTTGCGCTTGCGCAACGCGCCATCCGACAGCATGGCGTAATCGCCGCGTCCGCCATAGCCGATGCTGCTCGCGGTCGGCGCCATCAACAGCAGGATATCCATCCGCGAAGGCTCGAAGGCCTCGGCGAGCCGGGCCAGGTTGGGCCGCACGCCATCGATCCACAGCGTATCTGCGTTGACCAGGAAGAACGGAGCCGGGCCAAGCAAGGGCAGCGCCTTGACGACGCCGCCGCCGGTGCCGAGCACCTGGTCCCGCTCGTCCGAGATGATCACCCGAGGCCGGGCGCGCGCGGCGACGTGATCGATGATCTGATCGGGCAGGTAATGCACGTTGACGACAGCTTCGCCTGCGCCCGCGTCGCCGAGCTTGTCGAGCACATGATCGAGCAGCGCGCGGCCGGCTACCCGCACCAGCGGCTTCGGCATCCGGTCGGTCAAGGGTCGCATGCGAACGCCAAGTCCGGCAGCGAGGACCATGGCTTTAGTGGGGTGGACGGACATTTCCGGGATTTCTCGAACGGTCTTTGTGGTGGGTGTTTGTTTTGGCCGTGGATCATATCACGGTGATTCGCGGAGGCTACCGCACCTCGATGCCATAACCGTCCGCCATGACAGTTGTGCGACCGGGAAGCGGCCGGCTTCAGGCTTCCGCAGCCTGCGGCGAACTGCGCCGTGCGGTCTTTTTCTTCTTTTCGCCGGTTTTGAGGAAATTAACGCCGATCTGATCGCCGTTGACCCAGGCCAGCTCGCAGCGGCGGTAGGCGAGACCGGTGGACGACAGCAGCAGGAAGAATTCCTTCAGATGCAACCCCTCGATGGAGCCATCGACGGTGAGTTTCGCGCCGTTCTCCGAAACGTCTTCCATGGTGCATTCGCGCCGCCAAGTGCCGTCGATGCCCATCATGTGCGCGCCAATGCCGCGCTCGAACGTGACGCGCTCGCCCTTGCGCCGTTCTGTCACCATGGTTTCGCTCCCGCCCTCAACGAGCCGCCCCCACGCTTCAATGCGCGAGGTTCCAAGAAGAGACTAAGGCGGGGTTAACTAACAACCGGTAAACCTTGGAGCGGGATGCGTTTGGGTAGAGGCGATGGCGATCGATCATCTCTCCCTCTCCCCGCTGTTCGCGGGGTCGAGACGAGCGAATACCGCAACATGACTGGAGCCAAGACGCCGCCGAGGAAGGTCTTTAGCCATGCGGAGCAGCGCCGTGCGGGCGCTTATGTCGCGAAAATATTTGGCGGCAGCCGAGCCCGGTGGCTCCTGCCGGCTAAAGAGGCGAGCCGGCGCGCCGTTCGGCCGCACCGCAGTGGCTCGCCGGATTCCAGGACGCTATTGCCATGTGATCCCATATTCTTCCATCATACGGCCATTCTTTGGACAAGACTGCACGGAGTGGTCGATCCGACGGACAGTCGACCGTGACCATCGGATGACATTGGACGGAAAAGGGAGACGCCAATGAACTCCACACCCGCTCCAAAAGCAATTGAACCCGACAATGCCGCAATCGCGCGAGCCGATGAACAACTCGCGCACGCCTACGAACAGATCGCGCGCGCCGATGAAGAGCTCACCCGTTTGAGTGAACAGGTTGCAAAAATGGAGCACGATGCCGTGCGCCCACCTTCGGCCGGACCTGGCCCGCAATCAGCTTTGAGTGAACAGCTTGCAAAAATGGAGCACGATGCCGCGCGCCCACCTTCGACCGAACCTGGCCCGCAATCACCGCCCGGAAGGCCGGCGCTCCGGGCCCTCGTCGGCTTGTCGCTGGCGGCGTGCGTCGTTGTCGCTGCCCTGGTTTTGCAGTCGTCCTATGGCGGCGGGGCCAGGCTGGTTGTCGCCCGTTGGGCGCCTCGGCTCGTTTCAACTCCATCACTGCCGCCGGAAAATGCGCCGCTTGCCGCGCAGCCCGCTGCATCTATCGTTCAAGTGGCCGCGGCGGAGGCAGCACCACCGCAAGCAACGCTCTTGGCTCAGACCGCACCGCAAGCCGCCGCGCCTACAGTTGCCGTAGCGCTTCCCGATACCACACAGTTGCTGCAAACGATGGCGCGCGATCTCGCGAATGTGGAGCGAAGTATCGAACAGCTTAAGGCGAACCAGCAACAAATGGCCAGCGACAATTCAAAAGCCATTGGGGAGCTCAAGGCGAGCCAGGAAGAGATAAAACGCGTGCTCGCGAGGGTTTCCGAGCAGAACCTGCCCAAGACGTCACCGCCTCCGACGCAGCCGGCTCCGATCTTGCGCAAGCCCGAGCGGACGCTTCAGCCCCCGTATGCGAGAGCGCGGCCTCGAATGCCAAGGGAGTGGATCTACGACGAATGGTAGCCGTCATGCGGTGATCATCGAAGTCTTGTCCTGCAACGACGCCTCGATGCGATACAGCACATGAGTCTGTTCCTGGCACATCGCGTCATTTCGTTGCGCAGCGGAATTTGGTCGCTATCGGGACATAGCGGACATCGATCAAGTTCGATTTATGAGTACGCGCCCTGGTCCGGCTGATACGACTGCAAACGCCGGACAAGACCTTTGGCCAATAGCTATCAACCTACGTTCGTTGCCAGCACGACCACCTTGGTACTGATCCCCACACGATCGTAGAGATCGATCACGTCGTCATTGATCATTCGAATACAGCCGGAGGAAACGTTGCTCCCGATCTTCCAGGGTTCGTTTGTGCCGTGAATGCGGTACAGGGTGTCCTTGTTACCCTGCCACAGGTAAAGCGCGCGGGCACCGAGCGGACTGTCGGGCCCTCCGGGCACGCCTTGGCCGCCCGGCAATTCCTTCAAACCTGCTGTGAGCTCGGGGTGGCGTTCGAGAATCTCTTTGGTGGGATACCAGTCCGGCCATTCCTGCTTGCTGTGGACCATGGCCACACCGGACCAGCCAAATCCCTCGCCGCCAACGGCAATTCCATAACGCCGAGCTTGTCCACCGCCCTCCACGTAGTAGAGGTAATGGTGCAGTGGATCCACAACAATGGTGCCACGCGGCTCTCGCGTCGCGTACGGAACGTCTGCCCGGCGGTAGGCTGGATCGACATCCGTGAAGCGGGTCGGCGTGCTCGCGCAGCCGGCAAGACCCAACATCGCACCGGTGGCAGAAGCACCCGTAATCAGGACACGACGGCTCAGAACGCTCATATAATGAAGCTTGAGCCCACTCGGTTCCGAAATCAAGAGGTCCTATAGAGGTCGATACCCGGCCTGGCGAGTTCACCGAAATCGGGATCATTTTGCCACGG
>DASSGM010000038.1:0-11909 GCA_035693465.1 Bradyrhizobium sp.
ATCCCCGTTCACGGCGAAGCGCTGCACCTATCCGAACATGCGCGCCTGGCGCGGGCCGCGGGCGTGCCGAAGGTTTTGGTCTGCCGCAATGGCGATCTGGTGAAGCTCGGGCCGGGCGATCCCGGGATCATCGACGAACTGCCGTCGGGACGGCTCTACAAGGACGGTTCAATTCTGGAGGATTCCAAGTCGCGCGCCGTGGTCGAGCGGCGTCGGATGGGATTTGCCGGCTGCGCCTTCGTGGCCATCGCCATGACCGAATCCGGTGAATTGGCCGACGATCCGGAGGTTGATCTGGTCGGAATCCCGGAGAAGAATACTGCCGGCGAAATCATCGACGAGATTGTGTTCGACATCGTGGTTTCGACGGTCGAAGGACTGCCGCGGCCGCGCCGGCGCGATCCCGACGCGCTGGCAGAGTCGGTGCGGCGGGCGGTGCGCGCGTCCATCAGCGAACAGTGGGGCAAGAAGCCACTCTGCCTGGTTCATGTTCTGACGGTGTAAGGGGGAGGAGAGCCATGCTGGGCCGGCTTAATCATGTGGCGATTGCGGTCAAGGACGCCGAGAAGGCCGCCAAAATCTATGGTGCGGCGTTCGGCGCCGACATCTCGCCCGCCGTGCCGCTACCGGAGCACGGCGTCATTACCGTGTTCGTGACGCTGCCGAACACCAAGATCGAATTCATCCAGCCGCTCGGCGAGACTTCACCAATCGTCAAGTTTCTCGAGCGCAATGCCGACGGTGGCATCCATCACATTTGCTACGACGTACCCGATATCATCGCGGCGCGGGACACCCTGATCAAGGAGGGCGCGCGGGTGCTTGGCGATGGCGTGCCGAAAATCGGCGCCCATGGCAAGCCGGTACTATTTCTACACCCAAAGGATTTTTCCGGCGCACTGGTCGAAATCGAGCAGGCCTGACGGGCGATGGCCTACACCATCTCAACCGCCTTCGCGATCTACTTCGTGCTGTGGTGGGTCGTCTTGTTCCTGACGCTGCCGTTTGGCGTGCGCAGCCAGCATGAAGATGGCGCGGGCGTTCCCGGCACCGATCCCGGCGCGCCGATCGCGAGCCAGATGGGCCGCAAGCTGATCTGGACCACGATGATCTCGGCAGCCATCTTTGCCGTCGCTTGGCTTGCCTATAATGCGGGCTACCTGAATATCGAGCGGTTGTCGAAACTGATGGGGATACCGCTCTGAGCGGCCGATTTCGCAAGGTGGGGAACAGGAAATGACGTCTCAAAGAACCATTGTCGGGCTTTTGATCCTGGTGATTGTCGGCCTCGCCGGCACCTTCTACCTGAACTGGACGACGGCAACCCAACTGCGGACGATGAAAGCTTTCATCGAAGGCTCTGTCTTTGCCGAAGCGGTCGGCGCCTGCGAAAGGGCCCAGAGTTCAACTCCGTTCAAATGGAATGGCGGCACCAAGACCTCGGTAATCGGATTGAATTCGGTCAAGCTCGACAAGTACACAATCATCCCGAGCTACACCCTGGTTGCCGACAGCGTCTATTGCGATTACGACCCGATCAGAAAGAAAGCCGACATCGGATCGAATTTTCTCGAGCGGGATTGACGATTTCAAGCGCGTCAATCTATGCGTCGCTTTGAGCGACAACCGTATCGATTTCCGCGAGCAATTTCCGCCACGCGTCCTCCATCTCGGGCGATCAGTCGGCCCCGAGATTTTCGCGGACCGCATCCGCGATCACCCGGAAAAATTCGCCAAACAGTTTTCGCGGGGTTCCATAGGCGTCATGCGACTGTACCTCGCAATCGATCAAGCCTAAGCTTCCCGATCGCTCGCCGGCAAAATCCAGGATGGCGTCGATGGGTCAGCGCCAGCATTGAGCCCTTTACCAGCTCGCTGCCTTCGCTTCGGAACATGGTTTCGGCTTCCGGGTGTTCGCGAAACAGACGGCGATAGACCGGCGGCGTCAAATCCTCGCAACGCGCGCCGGCCAGTTCAAGACTGTGCTGGATCAGATTGGTCGATGCCGTCATCTCGGCTGCGGTTCGAACTGGATGGGAGTCGGAGTCTCTCTAAAACCATTTCGAAAAAAGGGAGCCGCGCGCAATCCCTGCTGCAAAAAACAAGCCTGCACAAAAGAAAAAAGAGCAGGGCGGCAAGCCCTGCTCCAAAAATTGTGTCGACCCTATTTCCCCGAAAATTTGGATTTGATCTTGATTGACGGGACGACGCTGCTTGTGCGCGCCAGGGCTCCTCCCGAGACTTGGACCACCAGGCTCAACCTTGCGGCCGACCTGAGGCTGCACTGGTAGACCATCTTTTTCGTCTTGTCATCATTTTCAGCAACGATTGTTCAAAATTCGAGCAATCTGCGAAATGATCGGAGTTTCGCCACCGCGGGTTGCAGTCAACCGCCTAAATGAGCGCTTGGGCGGGGTGCGACCCTCGAAAACTCTGGCCCCACATAACACCGGCGACGCCAGATTATTCCCAACGCCTTGTGAGGAACCTTGCCGTCAAAATCCGCGACGACGCGTGACGCCAAACCCCGGGAACCTGATCTCGACTCCGGACTCCCAGCATGGTTAGCTCACGCGATCGGAAAGGTGGACTTAATCGATGCGCCGGTGGTCACGGAATTTTCTTCCGGTCGTCTTGATTTCCCTGGTGGTGCAGATCCTGGCGCCGATCGGAGCATGTTGGGCCGCCAGCATTGCCGCCTCCGATCCCTTCCGTGCGGCCGCGATCTGTCACGACGACGGGGCGTCGGGTTTCGGCCAGACCGATCAAAGTGGTCAGCCCGGCGCCCCTGACGGGTGCTGTTCCGTCTGCAGCGTCGCCCACACGGGCGCCCCGGTCGATACGCCGCAGACCGCGGTCGCTGCGCCCTATCAGCAGCCGAAGCGCCTGGTCTGGCTCAGCTCCAACCCGGACCTGCTTGGCTCCAAGACCGGCTCGCATGCCCAGGCCCGCGCACCCCCGCCGTTGACGTGAAATTTGGCGGCCATTGGCCGTTCTGATGCGTTCACAAGTCAACGCTTGCGGAGAGTTTCATGTCCATCCGTCTTTTGCGCGCGGGCCTACCAGGGCTCGCACTAGCGCTTGTTCCTCTCGGTGGGAGCGTCGCCCACGAAATCGTCGGCAACCGCTTCTTTCCCGCGACGCTCGGGATCGATGATCCCGGCGTCAATGACGAACTATCCCTTCCGACCGTCGCCAATTTCAAGATCGGCGACGATCCCTCCTTCAGGCAGCGTGATATATCCGCGGAATTTTCCAAGCGGATTACCGAGGCATTCGCGGTGTCGTTTGGATCGACCTACAGCAGCTTCCGTCCGCCCGGGGGGCCGGACGGGATGGGTGCGAACGGCTTCCAGAACCTGGAGACGACGTTCAAATATCGGCTCATCAAGGACCCCGAACGTGAGTTCGTGATGTCGCTCGGTCTCAGCGTCGAGTGGGGCGGTACGGGCGCGCAAAGCGTCGGAGCCGACCCATTCAACACCTACACACCGACCTTGTGGTTCGGAAAAGGGTTGGGCGATCTTCCGGACACCATGTCCTGGCTTCGACCTGTCGCAGTCACGGGGCAAGTTGGCTACGCTATCCCGGCCAGACGCTCGACGACTACTTTCAGCATCGACCCCGACAGCGGCGATCTAACGGCCGACACTGAATTCCATCCGCGTGTTTTGAATTGGGGAGGAACCATTCAGTACAGCATGCCCTATTTAAAAGCCGCCGTCATAGACCTCGGCCTGCCGGATTTCATCAACCGTTTCATCCCGCTGGTAGAAGCAACATTACAGACGCCTGTGTCGAATACGTTCACGTCGGGAACCATGACGACCGGGACCATTAATCCCGGCTTTCTCTGGGTCGGAAACACGTTCCAAATCGGCATTGAGGCTCTAATCCCAATCAACCGGCAGAGCGGGACGAATGTCGGCGTGATAGCTCAGTTGCACTTCTACCTCGACGACATCGATCCGCGCGGCATCGGCAAGCCAATCTTCGGCGGCCCGGTGCCGCCCGCAAGCCCATTTCCAAGGAACTGATCATGCAGCGCTCGGTTATCGTACTAATAATACCCGTGCTCCTTTGGCTTGTAACGGGCGAGGCAAGCGCCCACGCCTTTCTCGACCATGCACAACCGCGCGTCGGCAATACCGTCGCAACAGCACCGCGCGAGGTAACGCTGTGGTTTACGCAAAAGCTCGAGCCTGCCTTCAGCACCATCACCGTGACCAACGCCGCCGGTCAGCGTGTCGACACCGGCAAAACGCGCGTTAGCGGCAACCAGATGTCGGTATCGCTACCATCCGGGGGCACGGGAACCTACCGGGTCAATTGGCGCGTCCTCTCCGTGGATACGCATACGACTAATGGCAGTTTCACGTTTCGGGTCGGTCAGTAACGCCGCGGGCAAGCCAATGGACTGGCTCGGAGCGGCGATCGACGGCCCCTTGGTCGTCATTCGCGCCACCCACTTCGCCGCTACTGCGGTATTGGCCGGAGCCTTGATTTTCCGGGCGGCGGTGGCGGAGCCCGCTTTGCGTTCGACGCCGGAAGCAACAACGGTCGTGAGGTCGCAAATCCGCCTGACCGCATGGATCGGTCTCGCCATTGCGGCAGCAACAGGCGTGGTTTGGTTTCAATTGCAAGCAGCCGCGATGAGCGGACTGCCGTTTGACGAGGCCATGACATCGGATGTGCTGTCGACGGTACTGAATGAGACGCAATTCGGGCTGGTGTCGAAAGTTCGCCTGGTGCTGGCAGTCGTTCTGGCCGTTTGTTTGGCATACGAGCGATTTCCGCAAGCGCGTTGGCTTGCACTGGGTTCGGCGCTCGGTTTCGTCGCAGCCATCGCATGGACTGGTCACGCCGGGTCAACTCTTGGCGAACTGGGAAATCTGCATCTCACAGCCGATGCGCTGCATCTGGTTGCCGCGGCCAGTTGGATCGGGGGTCTCGTACCGCTGGCGCTGATGCTTGCCGCGCCACGACGCCATCCGGCCTTTGCCTGGGGGTTGCTGGCGCAGGACGCGGCGCAAAGCTTTTCGACGTTGGGCATCGTCAGTGTGGGGACACTGTTGGTAACTGGCATTGTCAACGCATGGATTCTAGTTGGCTCAATCCACGCGCTGACCGTTACCGGGTATGGACAGCTGCTCGTACTCAAGCTTGTTGTCTTCGCCACCATGCTGACGTTCGCAGCGATTAACCGATTTTGGTTGACGCCGCGGCTTGACTTTTCACCTGACAATGAGTCGCAGCTCAAGGCGCTTCGTCAACTTACGCGCAACAGTGTCACCGAAATCGCATTGGGTTTAACGATTTTCGCAATCGTCGGTGTGCTCGGCACGCTGCATCCCGCAATTCACCTTATGTAAATCGTCGAAATAAACGCTCAGAGAGGATTACAACATGCAATTCAAAAGACTGGCGTCCGCATCGGTCACACGCGCAATCGCGTGCGTCACGGTGCTCGCTTATTTCCCCGCGCCTGCGCTCGCCGACGAGGTAAAAGCCGGCGATCTCGTGATCACGCAGGCCTGGAGCCGCGCCACGCCGGGCGGCGCAAAAGTCGCCGGCGGATATCTGACCATCCAGAACAAGGGCTCGGCTGCGGACCGGCTGATCGGCGGCTCGGCGGAGGTCGCCGACAAGGTCCAGGTCCACGAGATGGCTACAACCAGCGGCGTGATGACGATGCGTCCGCTCGACAAGGGTCTTTCGATCGAACCCGGCAAAACCGTAAAACTCACGCCGGGCGGTTATCATCTGATGCTGCTCGATCTCAAGAGTCCGCTCAAGCAGGGCGACCAGGTTCTGGTCACGCTTGAGTTCGAAAAAGCAGGCAAGGTGAAGCTCACCTTCGACGTGCAGGGGGTGGGCGCGCAGGGTCCGAAAGGCGCGGGGAATACCGGCGGCCACATGGACATGAAGAAGATGCCCGATCATTCCGGGATGAAGATGTGAGGCTGATGGTCGAGGCCAGCCCTTCTGCGGCTGGTCCGTGCGGATCGAGTGCCTCTAGAACCTGATGCTGAAAGAGGGCTTCGCTTGCCGGCGCACTGAAAGACTCGTGAAGTTCTGTGATCCAGCCGCGATCTGCGGCCCATTGGCGCCTTAATCGCGCGGTCAAACTCATCGGAAAACACCCGCAAATCCGCTACTTTAGCGGCTTTTCATGATGCAGCCCTTGTGTTTTCACAACCGATCCGGTTTCACTGCTGGCTTCCCTAGTTTCACCGATTCTTCTGGTGCGCCCATGCGATTGTCGCGGTTCTTGCTGCCCATCCTGAAAGAGAACCCGAAAGAGGCGGAGATCGTGTCGCATCGGTTGATGCTGCGCGCAGGCATGATCCGGCAGGAAGCGGCGGGTATCTACGCCTGGCTACCGCTGGGCTTGCGGGTGTTGAAGAAGATCGAGCAGATCGTCCGCGAAGAGCAGAATCGCGCGGGCGCGCTGGAGCTTTTGATGCCGACGCTGCAGCTGGCGGACCTCTGGCGCGAAAGCGGCCGCTACGATGCCTACGGTCCGGAGATGCTGCGCATCACCGACCGCCACAAACGCGAATTGCTGTACGGGCCGACCAACGAGGAAATGATCACCGAGATTTTTCGGGCTTACGTGAAGTCCTACAAAAGCCTGCCGCTCAATCTCTACCACATCCAGTGGAAATTCCGGGACGAGCAGCGTCCGCGTTTCGGCGTGATGCGCGGCCGCGAATTCCTGATGAAGGATGCCTATTCATTCGACATCGACGAAGCGGCGGCGCGACGCTCGTACAATAAGATGTTCGTCGCTTACCTGCGAACGTTTGCGCGGATGGGATTGAAGGCGATCCCCATGCGCGCCGAAACCGGCCCGATTGGCGGCGATCTCAGCCACGAATTTATCGTGCTCGCGGAGACCGGGGAGTCCGCGGTTTATTGCAACAGGGACGTGCTCAATCTGCCGGTGCCCGGCGAGGAGATCGACTACGACGGCGATCTGACCCCGGTCATCAAGCAATGGACTTCCGTCTATGCCGCGACCGAAGATGTTCACGACGCCGCGCGTTTCGACCGCGAGGTGCCCGCTGAGAAGAAGCTGCATACCCGGGGCATCGAGGTCGGCCAGATCTTCTACTTCGGTACCAAGTATTCGGATTCGATGAAGGCCACGGTCGCGGGTCCCGACGGCGCCGAGGTGGCGGTCCATGGCGGTTCCTATGGCGTCGGCGTCTCGCGCCTGGTTGGTGCCATCATTGAGGCCTGTCATGACGACGCCGGCATCAAATGGCCGGAAGCGGTCGCGCCATTCAAGGCGGCGATCTTGAACTTGAAGCAAGGCGCTGACGATACCGATGCTGCGTGCGAGCGGCTTTATCGCGAACTTACGGCCAAGGGGGTCGAAGTGTTGTACGACGATACCGACCAACGCGCCGGCGCCAAATTTGCTGCCGCCGACCTGATCGGCATTCCCTGGCAGATTGTGGTTGGTCCCAAGGGCCTCGCCGAAGGAAAGCTCGAGATCAAGCGGCGCAGCGATGGGACGCGCGAGAATCTCAGTCCGGCGGACGTCGCGGCTCGGCTGACCTCGTGACGATTTATCCACTGGGCGTGCCGGGATTGAGCAGCTGCGGCTACAATTAGCCCGAATCGTGTGCAAATCGACTATGGATGAAGCCATGAGCGAGCCAATCCGAACCCTACCTTTCGCGCCATTCGAATGGCTGCTGTCCGGGCGCTATTTGCGGGCACGTCGCAAGGAAGGCTTCATCTCCGTCATCGCCGGATTCTCCTTCCTCGGCATCATGCTCGGCGTCGCCACGCTGATCATCGTGATGGCCGTGATGAACGGCTTCCGAAAAGAGTTGCTGGACAAGATTCTCGGCCTCAACGGGCATCTTCTGGTGCAGCCGCTGGAATCGCCGCTGACCGACTGGAAGGACGTCGCCGAACGCATCAATCAGGTCGCGGGCATCAGGCTCGCGGCGCCGGTGGTGGATGGCCAGGCGCTGGCATCCTCGCCGTTCAATGCATCAGGCGTATTGGTGCGCGGTATTCGCGCCGACGATCTCGACAATCTCACCTCGATCGCCAAGAATATCAAGCAGGGCACGCTCGAAGGCTTCGACGCGGGGCAGGGCGTCGCCATCGGGCGCAGGCTCGCCGATCAACTGTCGCTGCATGCCGGCGACAGCATCACGCTTGTGGCGCCGCGCGGCGCGGTGACCCCGATGGGCACGACGCCGCGCATCAAGCCTTACAAGGTCGCGGCCGTGTTCGAGATCGGCATGTCGGAATACGACGCGAGCTTCGTGTTCATGCCGCTGCCGGAGGCGCAGGCCTATTTCAATCGCGCCAACGACGTGACCGCGATCGAGGTGTTCACCACCAATCCTGACAGGATCGACACCTTCCGCAAGACCGTGACCGAAGCGGCCGGACGGCCGGTCTTTCTGGTGGACTGGCGGCAGCGCAATTCGACCTTCTTCAACGCGCTGCAGGTCGAGCGCAATGTGATGTTTCTGATCCTGACCATGATCGTGCTCGTCGCGGCATTGAATATCGTCTCCGGCCTGATCATGCTGGTGAAGGACAAGGGCAGCGATATCGCGATCTTGCGCACCATGGGCGCCTCGCAGGGCTCGATCATGCGGGTGTTTCTGATCACGGGAGCCGCGATCGGCGTGGTCGGCACGCTGACCGGATTTTTCGTCGGCCTGATGATCTGCCTCAATATCGAATCGATCCGGCAATTCCTGTCCTGGCTCACCAACACCGAACTGTTCTCGCCGGAGCTTTACTTCCTCTCTCGTCTGCCGGCCGAGATCGATTTTGGCGAAACCAGCGCCGTCGTGATCATGGCCCTCACCCTGTCCTTTCTCGCCACACTTTATCCGTCATGGCGTGCGGCGCGCCTCGATCCCGTCGAAGCGCTCCGGTACGAGTGAGGGCGCGATGGAGCAGGGGACGGAAGATGTGCCGGTCGTATATCTCCACGGGATAAAGCGCCGGTACACCCAAGGGGCGACGACACTGACGATCCTGGATGGAGCCAAGCTCGCGCTGTGGGCGGGACAGTCGGTGGCGCTGGTGGCGCCATCGGGCGCAGGAAAATCGACGCTCTTGCATATCGCCGGACTACTCGAAAGCCCCGATGACGGCGAAGTCTATGTCGGCGGCGCGCCCACTTCCGGACTGTCCGACATGGAGCGAACCCAGATCCGCCGCACCGATATCGGGTTCGTCTACCAATCGCACCGGCTGCTGCCGGAATTTTCCGCGCTCGAAAACGTGATGCTGCCGCAGATGATCCGCGGTCTCAAGCGCAGCGAGACCGTCAAACGCGCCAGCGAAATCCTTGCCTATCTAGGCTTGGGCGATCGCATCAAGCACCGGCCGGCCGAATTGTCGGGCGGCGAGCAGCAGCGGGTGGCGATCGCGCGCGCGGTCGCCAACGCGCCGCGGGCGCTGCTCGCGGATGAACCGACCGGCAATCTCGATCCGCACACAGCCGATCACGTCTTCCAGGCGCTGATGCAACTGGTCAGGGCGACCGGGGTGGCGGTGCTGATCGCAACCCACAACATGGAGCTGGCCGGGCGCATGGACCGCCGGGTGTCGCTGGTCGACGGCCACGTCGTCGAGCTGGATTAGCTCAATAAATCTAGCGATACCGCCGGTAGGCTCGTCCCTCTGGGACTTGCGCGCTCGCCGCATAAGGATTGAGCATGCATTGTGCCGCGCGTCCGGATGCCGACAGGTTGCACTGAGGTAACGATGTATAGGCGCATTCGTAGTAGTTGAGTGGTCCCCACACGTGCAGACAGACCGGATAGCGGGGATCGTAGGTTTGGGCCGCCGCCGGCCCGGCTATTGAGACGGTCGCGATCGCCAAAATCGCCAAAGCCAGATTGCGCATCAGTACCTCCTTCGGGATTGGCGGCTGCGATCGGGCTGCAATTCCGCCTTGGCAGTGAAATAGGGATTTTCCGCGCAATAGGCGTCGCGGCCGGACGCGCTCGCCTCGCATTGCTGGTAGCTGGAAAAACTGCAATCGCCGCGGCCTGCGCCAAAATCGCAGCCCTTGATGCAGTATGGATAATCCTGCGCCACGACCGGGATCGCGCTTGACGTAGCGGCAGCGCAGCCCACCATCAGCGCCCACATTGCCCTTCGCATTGCGCTCTCCGATCCGGATTTGACCGCCGGCCTCGGCTCGCAAGCAGACAGGCCCCGCTACTTCACGTCAATTCACGTTCGCGCGTTGGCGGCACAGTCGTCGCGCTGATTTTCAATAAGAGGGATAAACGGAACGGACGCGCGGACCGCGGTAACCGCGCGGATCGATGCTGCCGGGGTTGTAATAGGGATTAGCGACACAATAGAGAAATCTTCCCGAAGCGGTGGCCTGACACTGCTCGTAGCTCGTAAAGGTGCAGTTGGTGAGACCCGGAAACTCATTGCCTTGAATGCAAAAGGGATAGCGGCTGCCGACGGCCCCGGCCGGCGCGGTGCCAAGCATGGCCAATCCGCTCGCCGTCAACACGGCCAGAACTGCAATACGCATGAAAGCCTCCTGATTGACTCCCCGAAGCAACCCAAGCCGGGCGCTTGGGTTCCCGTCAACTCACGTTCATGCGTTTCGGCGCACGCCGCTCGCTTCGAGCGTCAGCGGTAGTAGGGGAGATCGTGGCGGAAGTTTCCTGGTTTACATTGCAGGGTGGGGATGCGCTTCCAACGAGGTGACGCCAATCAAGGCCGCAGGCTGACCGTGCAGTAGCGCAGACCCGGCTCGCCGGAGCAAGAAAAAGGCCCGATCCGGGGAAGAGGATCGGGCCTTTTGCCGGTTAGTGATGCATATGCATCAGCCACCAGCCACCACCTGCAACGACGAATAACGTGGGGATGCCCCACAACAGAATGACAGGCGTTGCTTCCTCCTCCGGGCCCCGTTCCTTATTCAACGGGGACGAGAGGCGAGTGTTCCGCAAGGCTTCGGCGGCGCCGTTAACCACCTGATCGACCTTGAGATCTTTTTAATGTCCGCCGAGCAACCAAGCTCTTGGGTAGTGGGTCAGTTTGATTGTGGCAAAGCAACGCACTGGAACATGGACGGTCCGGGGCGCATATTATGGATGGCCCGCGATAGTTGGGTTGAGAACCTTAGATGCCCAAATTGCCGAAAGACCGGCGAAGCTCGGCTCTCGGCACCGGATGAAGACTCGTGGGATGTGCAGGTGGATAGCATCCCTGAAGGCTTTAAGGTTCTCCGGTTAGAAAACGGCTTACCCAACTTTTTCTGTGTCTTGTGCGACATCGCCGCGGAGCCCTAACGAAAACCAAGACAGCCGTAAGAAATCCAATTCCAGGCTGACCAGTTCGACATCGCGAATCCCCTTTTTCGCGACCCTGACCGCCGACACTCGCGAAAGGCGAGTCCCGTTAACCAAGCGATATTTTTCGGGGTTATTTCTCAAACTGACCCACTGCCAGCTCTTGACTTCTGGAACAGAGGGGGAACAATGTTCTTCTTACGTTCCCATATTCGGAGCCGTCATATGTTGAAGATATTCGTGGAAGAGGCGGCGGCGCTGGCGTCGATTTCGCTGTTCGTCGGGATGATCGCGGTCTGGGCCCAGCTGATCCCCCAGTTCTGAGGAGCCCGGGCGGGCGTGCTCTGAGGAAAAAGGGGAAGGCCTGCGACAATTGCGGGTTGCCCGTGGACACTGCAGGTCCGAGGGACCACCATTGCGGGGCGAGTCGGCCTCAATGACGGCGTTCGCTTCCTCACCTGTGATAACCGCTAAGAGTCCATGATCCCAAACCCGTCGGCAAGTATGTCCAATGCCGGATTTGTTCACCTCCACGTCCACTCGGCCTATTCGCTGCTGAAGGGGTCGATCAAGATTCAAAAACTTGCCGAGTTGGCC
>DASSGM010000039.1:0-3509 GCA_035693465.1 Bradyrhizobium sp.
CGACCTCGATGATCTTCTCACCGACGCTTCCCCTGCCCTTGGCGACGACCCGCGGCGCGCCTTTCTTGTCGTAATGCAGCGCGACCGCGATCTGGTCTTGTGCCTCCACCCTCATAGCGCGCGATTGAGAAAATGTCCGGCAGGCGCCGGCGCAGGTTGCGGGGGCGCACCGTCCCGGATCACGATGTCGCCGGGCTGAAGCTCGGCCTCGCTCAACGCCTGGCTGAGGCGGCTTACGCCGGCGCGCAACTGCGCCGCGGTCACGGGCCGCTCCGCCCAGATTCGCACCGACGTTCGCTCGCCACTGAGCGATACCAGCGCATGGACCGGGCCGGCAGGCTCGATGTCGAGCGAGAACCGCGCCCGCCAAAGCCGTTTTGCCACCTCGACATTGCCGCCGCCGCCGTCGCGTGAAACTTCAAATTGCGCGATCGCGGTCCCCTGCAGTGTCGCGAACGGGATTTCAAAATTCCACCGTGGCGCAGCCGGATCGAGGCGTGCGCTAGCAATATCGACATGGTCCGGCAATGATGCGACCTGCAGCAATGTCTGGCGCGCAATCGCGGCGTCGGTGTCGTTGAGCAGGTGATGCGCAATTGCCGGCAGCGGCGCACTCGGCGCGATCGATGGCGAGGCCACCGGCTGCGCCGAGGGCAGCGCCCCGCGAAAGGGCGGAGGCGGCGTGTTGGTATGGACGATTATGTCGTCGTTGCGTCCGCCTTTCAGTGACGCCGTTGTCGGTGAAGCGTTAGCGATTTCCGGCAGATTTTCCGACAGCACCTCCTGCAGCAGATTAAGGGCGGCACCGCTTGTCGCCGCACGTGGCCCGGCACTATCGGGCGTTTCAGCGAGCACGATGCGGACGGTGCTGCCCAGCTCCAAAGTGTCATCCGCAACCGGCACGCGCGCCTGCGGCAGAAGAATTTCCTGCACGTCGATTTCGGGAAGCGATGGGGCAAGCGTTGGTATCACCGCAGCATGCGGCGGAGCCGCTGCGTCACCTGCCGACGTCTCGGAAGCCGCCGGCCAGACCGGCTGCGGCGCGACCGCCCCCGACGCGGCATCCAGGTTGGGAATGCCGGGAGCCCCCGGCAAGATAGGCTGCTGCGCGGCCGTCGCGGATGCGGCAGGACCTTTGGCAGCTCCGGTTGCGCCGAGCGACGACAATAGCGTCTGGCGAAGCACGATCAATGCGGCCTTGAGATCGGGTATGCCGGCCGGGGCCGAAATAATTCCCGATGCCAGCGAAGCCTCCAGGAAAAGCCCGGATTTTTGAAGGGCATTCCTGACGTCGCTGCCGCTCAGATTTTGATCGAGGCCGGTACGCTGCGCCAGCACTTGCATCACGGCCTGCTGCAGTTTCGGCGGCAGGGCATTCGATGCAGCCACAACGTCCAGATTTGCAAACAGCGGCGCAAGACTTTCCTGCTGCGTCGCCGCGCTCTCGGCCGCCGCAGAGATCGCTAGCCGCTCCAGCGGCGTCAACTCATTTCTTGAAGGTTGATTTGTTGACGGCGCCGCCGGCGGGGTCGCCGCGACATCGACTATCATATCCGGTGCCAGCGTTGCGGCATCAGCGGACGCGACGGCCTTGGGCCCGGACTGCCGCCCCACGACCGCGAGCCTGATACCATCAGGCGTCTGCGATACCGCAAGCTGCAAAGCTTGCCCGACCCGAAGCGGAATTTCCGAGAAAACCTCGATCGAAAGACCGGATATCGCGATCCGCACCAGATCGTCAGAGAGTAGCTTGAGCACCTCGGCGTCGATCACCGTCCCCGGCTTCAGCACCAGATCGGGGGATGCGCCCTGGGCGGCGATCACGGGAAAGATCGGATTGATGGAGATCGACATTTTGAGGTCTCGGCTCGGCCAGGAAGCTAGCCCAGCGTCGTAAACCTCTCGTTAATCCTGCCGTGCGGTAATTGATCTTTCATCGCTTACGATCAAAGTGTCCTCGGCAGCTATATCGGCTTCGAGGGGCAAATTGTCGAAGATGAATTCCGAAAACGGCATGGTTCAAAAGTGGCTGAGGACGGCGTTGTCCTGCGGTTTGCTCGTCATGGCTTCAAATCCCTCGGAGACTTTGGCTCAGTCACGTGACACCGATGCAGTTGGCCGCAACGTTAGAATGGCGTTCCTGTCCGCGCCCCGCGATGAGGTGGTGGGACCCCCGGAGGAAATTCCTCGCGCCATGCCGCAAGAGAACAACAGAAACTTTGACGGAGCATGGATCTTTACCAGCGCCGGCTGTCCCTATACCGGCTCGTTGCCTGCGATGATTGCCGGCGGCAGGATTCTCATCCGGGGCGGCAACGGGCAGGTCGACCCGGATGGCACATTGCATTCGGTCGGGGCCGGCTATGGCATGACCCTTACCGCAGCCGGGCGATTGTCGGGAAACACGGGCTCCGGAACATTCAGCCGATCCGATGGCTGCGTCGGTAACTGGATCGCGATCAAGCGCTAGATTTGAGAATGGTTGCGGCGGCCCGGAAATCGATCAGCCGTGCCGCGCGACGGGCGGCGACCTCTTCATCCCTGCCCCATTGATCGATGTTCCAGTCCTCATCGACATGAGCGGCGGTCCAGGCCTGGTCCTGATCGATGACGCCACGCATCAGCGCCAGCGCGAGCAGCGCCGAGCCGGTCAATGTCGTGACCACGTGCAGGGCCGCGACTGACCAGGGATCAGTGGGTAGCGCGGCGCGGGCAGCCGCTATCGCAGAATCGGGCTGGCGGACATGCACGATGCCTTCCGCGAGAATGAAATGCGCGCCGAGCGCATCCGCCGCCCAAAACACGATGGGATCCCAATGCGCGGCTTCCCGCGCGATCAGTACCTCCGGATGGCCGGCGCGATAGAACAGGAGATCGGACCCGAAATACTTCGCGATGTCGTCGGTAACGGCTTCGACCCGGTCAACCACGGCATCGATGACGCTGTTTGCGAATCGGGTCAGCGGCATCGTCAGCGGATCGATAGTCTGCTGCTGCGCATCCCATTCCGCAACGATGCCGTCGGCGATGTCCCGGTTCGGCGCGACCAGGGGGCGTCCGGAGGGCGTGCGGACCGGCTTGTCGTCGAGCGTGATGGCAAAGCCGTCCGGCGCTTCGACCACGCCGGCACGGACGTAAAAGCGTTGGCGGGGCGGCGCGCGCGTCCCCCGCCGCACCGCCTCCTCCGGATCGAGCGGCGATTTTCCGGACACTTCATCGAACAATTCGCGCATCTACGCTTTCTGCGTCTATCTGTCACTGCTCATTGACGGGCCGAGAATATGATAAGGCTGCGCGCAAATAAAGCGAGCCACGATGGCAAGGATGGTTAGGGCGATTCTGGTTTTCGTGATTGCCGTGCTCGAAATCTCGGCCGCCGCGGCCGGGTTCCGCTCGCCGGAATCGCTGGTCAGAAATGTCTACGCCCGTTACGGCGACGGTTCGTCCGATCTCTCCAGGGGCCTTCCGCACGACACAGCCACCGCGCGCCAGTTCTTTGATCCGAGCTT
>DASSGM010000040.1:0-4933 GCA_035693465.1 Bradyrhizobium sp.
TCGATCACCTGCTTAAGCAGGCGGTCCGGCGTGTCGAAGGTCGAGTGCACGTTCCACAGGGGACAGGTGCCGCCGAATTTCGAAAATGGGAAGGTGCCGGAAGAAAATCGTTTCGACACGTTGCCGGCATTGTCGACGCGCAGCATGAAGAAGGGAACGCCGCGCGCGTTCGGACGCTGCAGCGTGGTCAGGCGGTGGCAGACCTGCTCAAATCCGGCATTGAAGCGCTGCGCCAGCACATGGACATCGTAGCTCAGCGATTCCGCGGCGCTGTGAAAAGCCTGATAGGGCATCATGCTTGCCGCCGCGAAATAATTCGCCAGCGTGATCCGGTAGAGCCGGCGCGGCGTGTCGTCGAGCGGCCCGGCGCGACCGACGATGGTTTCAAACATGCCGCTGCATTCGGCAAGCCCGATCTGAAACGCGAGCTGGAAGGCGCGGCCGGGTCCGTCGATCAACTCCGAAATCAGCAGTTGCCGGCGATGGCGATCGAACCGTCGCAGCGTCTCGCGCATCACATCTACCGGCATGATGCGAGTCACGATCGAATGTCTTTCGCGCAAACGCGTTGCGAGCGCCGCGAACAGTTCCTCCGCTGGCACGTTCAGCTGGTCGCGCAGGTTTTCCGCCGCCTGTTCGAGCTCGGGAAAATAATTGCGGTTGGCCTCGATCAGGTCGCGCACGCGCTCGATCGGATTGGCCTCGAAGCGGGCGCCCTCGTCGCGGTCGGCCATTTGAGCTGCGACCAGCGTCTCGCCGCGGCGGGCTTCGGTATAGGCGGCGTAGAGCCGCTGCAGCGAATGCGTCACGCCGGGACACAATTCGGCGAGATCGCGCAATTCCTGTTTCGGCAGGTCGATTTGCCGGAACAGGGGATCGGAAAAAATCTCGTTGAGCTCGGCGAAAAACCGATCCTCGTCGGCGGTCGCAAGGTCGCGCAGATCGAGGTCATAGGCTTCGGCCAGCCGCAGCAGAATCTGCGCCGTCACCGGGCGCTGGTTACGCTCGATCAGGTTGATATAGCTCGGCGAAATGCCGAGCCCCTCGGCGATCTGGGTCTGCGACAGGCCCAGCTGCTGCCGGATGCGGCGGAAGCGCGGACCAACGAACAACTTCTTCCCGGAACCCTCAGCCATGGCAGCCTCGCTGACCCTTGTTGTTATTCCGGACAGCGCGGAGCGGCGATCCGGAATCTCGAGATTCCGGGTTCGCGCTCCGTACGCCCCGGAATAACGTCAAATCCCACCGATTGTGACAAAATTTACAAAATGACACATATGACATGTTCATATGTTACATGACATCACGATTAGGATGCAAGCGGCCTATCCAAATTAGCGAGTCTCACGTTTAGCTCTCGCCACGCATTTCGCAATGCACTGTCACGAATGTCGATTGGAGATTGAAGATGGCGAAGACCTTTGAACAGCTGGTTCCCGCGCCCGCAGGGCGTTTTGACGGCATCAGCCGTCCCTATACCCCGGCCGAGGTGGAGAAGCTGCGCGGCTCCGTGCCAATCGCCTACACGCTGGCCGAGCGCGGCGCCAATCGGCTTTGGAACGCGCTGAAGAGCGAGCCCTATGTCAATTCGCTCGGCGCCGTTACCGGCAACCAGGCGATGCAGCAGGCCCGCGCCGGTCTGCCTGCGATCTATCTGTCGGGCTGGCAGGTCGCGGCGGATGCCAACACTGCGGGCGCGATGTATCCCGACCAGAGCCTTTATCCGGCCAATGCCGGCCCGGAGCTGTGCCGTCGCATCAACCGCACTTTTCAGCGTGCCGACCAGATCGAGCACTCGGAAGGCGGCGCCAAGATCGACTGGTTCGTGCCGATCGTCGCCGATGCAGAGGCAGGTTTTGGCGGTCCCTTGAACTCGTTCGAGATCATGAAGGCCTATATCGAGGCAGGCGCGGCCGGCGTTCACTTCGAGGACCAGCTTGCGTCGGAAAAGAAGTGCGGCCACATGGGCGGCAAGGTGCTGATCCCGACCGCGGCGCATGAGCGCAACCTGATCGCGGCGCGGCTCGCCGCCGACGTCTGCGGCACGCCGACCTTTGTGCTGGCGCGCACCGATGCTGAGAGCGCGAAACTGATCACCGCTGATGTCGACGAGCGTGATCGCGAGTTCATCACCGGCGAGCGCACCGCGGAAGGCTTCTTCCGCCTCAAGCCCGGCACCGGCCTTGCTCATTGCATCAAGCGCGGCATCGCCTTCGCCAAATATGCCGATCTGTTGTGGTGGGAGACCTCGACCCCGAACCTCGAAGAGGCCAAGGAATTCGCGGAAGCCGTGCACAAGGTCTATCCCGGCAAGATGCTGGCCTACAATTGTTCGCCGTCGTTCAACTGGGAGGCCAATATCGACAAGGCGACGATCGCGAAATTCCAGCGCGAGATCGGCGCGATGGGCTACAAGTTCCAGTTTGTCACGCTGGCGGGCTTCCACTCGCTCAACCACGGCATGTTCGAGCTGGCGCGCGGCTACAAGGCCGAAGGCATGGCAGCTTACTCCCGCCTGCAGCAGGCCGAGTTCGCTTCCGAGAAGTACGGCTATTCGGCGACGCGCCATCAGCGCGAAGTCGGCACCGGCTACTTCGATCTGGTGTCGACCACCATCACCGGCGGCACCTCGTCGACGACGGCGCTGCACGACTCGACCGAGGCCGCGCAGTTCAAGAAGCAGGCCGAGGAAATCAAGGTTCAGGCGGCTGAATAGTTAAGGAGGCTATGATGACAAAGGGCAGCAATTTCTGGGTGATTGGCGGCGAGTTCGGCTCGATGAACTTCCACAAGCTCGTGGAAGGCTCGGCCCAGGTCAAAGGCCCGTTCAAGACCCGCAAAGAGGCCGAAGATTGCTGGCGCGAACTCTCGGAAGAAAACCGCCACAAGGCGGGCGTGCGCTTTTCGATTGTCGAAGAGCCATCGCGCGTGCCGGCCTGACGGCTTTCTCATCTCCCTCTCCCGCTTGCGGGGGAGGGCCGGGGTGGGGCTACCGACGCGAATACCGATGCGGATGGATGCCCCCACCCGCCGCGCTCTCCCGAGCGTGTCGACCTCCCCCGCAAGCGGGAGAGGTGAGAAAAGCAAGACGCGTAACCCTTTGGGAACAAACGTCCTTTGCGGACAGCACCGATACTGATAGGTTAAGGCATCACCACCCATCAGGACAGGGCCCGCCAGCGGATGTCAGAGGCGCAAAATCCCGGAAGCAATGCCGTCGGCGATACGCGTCCAACCGGGTTGCGCGATGCGTTGCGGCAGGCGCGGATCGAGGCCGCCGATCGCACCGGTGTCGTCGTCGATCTGCGCGACGCCGAAGTGGCGCGGCTCGAAATTCTCAATGAGGCGCTCGACCCGCTGTTTGCGCAAATTCCCGAACAACTCGAGCTGTTCGATCGCGGCATCAGCCAGGGCGAGACGCCGCGGCTATGGATCGACGTGGTTGCGCATGTCGTGATGGGACGCGACAAGCGCATCTACCGTTTTGTCCAGGATGCCCGCTTCGGCCGCATCGTGATCGCCGAATCCCACGAGGTCTCCGCGATCGTCGACGCCGTCACCGATTATGTTGCCCGCCGCATGGTCGAGCGCGAGCATGCGCTTCTGGCGACGCCGGCAAAGCCCGCCGCGCTCGGCAAGCCGCGCCGCCATGGCTTCTGGATCTTCGCGCTCGGCTTCGTGGTCGGCGCCGTCGCGCTGTTCGCCCTCGCGCTATTCGCGGCGTGGCGTAGTATCTAGTCTAGATGTGGTCTTTCAGGAGGTTGTCCATCCGGTCCCGACCGAGGAAGCTGAAGTTGTCGAAGCTTTAGCGATTCCCCGGAGGACCGAATGGACACCCACAAGAATGCGCCTCTGACGCCCAAAGGTCGAGAGGTCATGGTGCGCAGTGTGATCGAAGGTGGTTTGAGCAAGGCTGCCGCTGCGGGCCAGTTCAACACGACGCCCAAGACCGTTGCCAAATGGGTCAAGCGGTTCCGCGCGGAAGGCGCGGATGGGTTGCTTGATCGTTCATCAAGACCCCATTCATTGCCGAGCCAAACACCGCCGGCCACAAGCGCAGCTATCGGGGCGTTGCGCCACCAGCGCTACACTGGCAAGCAAATCGCAGCCGAAGTCGGCGTGTCACCGGCTACCGTCAGTCGCATCCTGCGCCGGCTGGGACTGAACCGGATACGCGACCTGGACCCGGCTGAACCAGTGCGCCGCTATGAGCGCGAGAAGCCGGGCGAGATGATCCACATCGACATCAAAAAGCTCGGCCGCATCAATGGTATCGGTCATCGCATCACTGGCGATCGGCGAGGTCAGAGCAACCTCCGCGCCCGGGGACTAGGGCCGGGTTGGGAGTACGTTCACGTCTGCATCGACGATCATTCTCGTGTCGCTTTTGCACAGGTGATGCCGAACGAACGTAAGCAGAGCGCGATCCGCTTCCTCAAGGCGGCGCTTGCCTACTATGCAGGTCTTGGTATCAAGGTTGAGCGGGTGATGACCGACAACGGCTCCTGCTACAAGTCCTTTGCCTTCCGTAGGGCCTGCAACCGCCTCGGTCTCAAGCACATCCGAACCAAACCCTATACGCCCAAGACTAACGGCAAGGCCGAACGTTTCATTCAAACCAGCCTGCGTGAATGGGCCTACGCCCGCGCCTATCAGCACTCACGCCAACGGCGTGATCAGCTCGCCGGCTGGCTCCATCGCTACAATTGGCATCGGCCCCACACCGGCATCGGTGCTAAAACACCCATCAGCAGACTCGGCCTAACCGAGGACAACCTCCTGAGGCTCCACACCTAGGGCACATTGGGCTACTCTTGGAGTGCGACCGGAAGGCTTAACTCACATGAGGCTCGCGTAGTTGCGAAGCGGGGGCGCCCTATACCGATTTAATAATTCGACCACGTGCCGTGCGAGATCACGCCTTACCTTTGGC
>DASSGM010000041.1:0-9413 GCA_035693465.1 Bradyrhizobium sp.
CGCGCGCCATGCCGGACAGACTGACCTTGGTGTCCGAAATGGTGACTTTGCCGTCCTTCAGTTTCCCGATCTGATCGAGCAGCAGCAACGCGGCATTCTCGAAACGCGGCGGCGCGCCCCGCGACAAATTCATCTGGTCAATGACTTCGACGCCACCGAGACCCGCGCGGGCCGCCTCAAGCAATCGCCCCTTGCTGGCCGGCAGGGGCGCGTTGCCGCCTACCGTGACCCTGACAACGTCCCGTTCAGCCGACCAGACGAACGGCTTGGCTTCAGGAACAAGCCGGGTTTGGTCGTTGACCAGCCGTACGCCCGGCACGGCTTCCACCGAGGCCACCGCGCTGCGGCGGCCATCTTCCGAAAATGCGTCCGCGGCGAAGGTCACGTCGCGGCCGGCGACCGCGATTCTGCTCTTGTCGAGCACGGTATCCTTGAGCGCTGAGGTAGAACGGGCGGCGAGATCGGTTTCCAGAGGTGCGGTGCTAGTCCAGGCCGCAATGGCCCAAAGCACGACCAATGGAATCACGCCCGGCCACCATTTGCTGCTCCACTTGAAAAATCCGTGCATTCGATGTCCCGCGGGGCCTTGGTGCCCCGTTTTCCGAAGTTCGTGCGTTGTCGCGGCAATCCCCTGACACGAACCTCGGAAACAAAGGGGCACTGGCAACACTATGATCCCGGTGCCGCTTTTCGATTAGAGATTCCCGATGCGAATCGCGAAAACCCGTGCAGGAATTCCAAACCGGCGGCACTGGAAATAGAGTGAAAACAAACCGTTGCGAGGCTGTCAATCTGGAAATAACAGCCAACAGTCCGGTGCCGGACACCATTCCGATCACCAGTTTAGCAGCGATTTCACGCTGGTTTCGCATTGGCATCGCGACAAATTTGCGCGGGGCACGGCCAAGCGATCGCCGATCGCGCGGGCGCCGCAATCGCCGAGACCTCCTCGATCGATGCAGGGATCGCAGGAGACAGCCGATCGAGCATGTGGCGCCGTCAGCCCTGAGGTCCCTTGCTTGACTCGTTCAATGCCCGCGCCCAAAACCGCTGACAAAACCAACGGGAGGTCAGCATGTTCAAGGATCTGTTTTCGCTTAAGGGCCGGATCGCGCTGGTAACCGGGGGCTCGCGCGGCATCGGCAAGATGATAGCAGCCGGATTTCTCAGCCAGGGCGCGGCGAAAGTCTACATCACCGCGCGCAAGGCTGGACCGTGCGAGGAGACTGCGAAAGAGCTCACGGCCGAATATGGCGGCGAATGCGTCGCGCTGCCGATCGACATTTCCAACCTTAGCGGCATTGACATGCTGGCGGCCGAAATCAAGAAGCGCGAGCCGAAGCTGGATATTCTGGTCAACAATGCCGGCGCGGCCTGGGGCGCGGATTTCGACGAGTTTCCGGAAAGCGGCTGGGACAAGGTGATGAACCTCAATGTCAAGACGCCGTTCTTTCTGACCAAGGCGCTGGCCGCGCCGCTGCGCGCTGCCGCCACGGCGGAGAAGCCCGCCAAGGTGATCAACATCGCTTCGATCGACGGCATTTTCGTCAACCCGATGGAGACCTATTCCTACGCGGCGAGCAAATCGGGCCTGATCCACCTGACCCGGCGGATGGCGGCAAAACTGATCCGCGACCACATCGTGGTGTCGGCGATTGCGCCGGGACCGTTCAAGTCCGACATGAACAAGGCGGCGCGCGACCATGCCGACGAGGTATCGAAGCGGGTGCCGTCGGGGCGCATCGGGACCGATGAGGATATGGCGGGGGCTGCCATCTACCTCGCCTCGCGCGCCGGAGATTACGTGGTCGGCGCCACCATCGCGGTCGATGGCGGCATCGTCTACGCCAATCCCGGCCTCAAGGGTGAAGGTTGGGATTAGGCAAAGCGCCGCAAGCGGCAGCGTCCTACCCCGCGAAGGCGGAGTATCCAGTACTCCGGGTCCCGCGCGATTGGGCACGAGTGCTTTTCCATTTTGACGTCAACGTTTACTGGATCATCCGCTTTCGCGGATGATGACGACCTGTAGTACGGCGCCACTCTCCGCCTACCTCACGTCTCGATCTTCACATACTCGAAATCGCCCGGCTTGTTGTCGATGCCGACCTTCGGCGGCGAGATCCATCGGGCGAAGCCGCCGGGATCGGTAACCGGCGTCATCAGCGAGGCGATGAAATCGCCGTCGTCCAATGACGGCAGCCATTCGCTCTTGCGCTTATTCCAGGTCGCGTCATCGATCAGCACGCCGTCCGGGGTGGCGTGGATATCCTTGAACTCGCCGATCGCGCGATGGAACGCGACATTCGGCAGCGCCAGCTTGAAGTCGTAGCCGGCCACCGAGATGATCTTGTTCCAGCGCAACATGCCCTTGGCGCAGTCCTGGGTGTAGTCGTCGCGCAGCCGCATGTTGAGCGCGGTCAGCGCCGGCTCGTCGACGCGCTTGATCTTTCCATTCACCAGCTTCAGCACCGGATAGGTGCTGTTTTGCAGGCGGTGATCGTCTTCGATCTGGGTCTCGCGGTAGCGGCCCTTGACGCCGGCATTGAAGGCGTTGGCCGCATTGGTGGAGACCTCCGAGCCAAACAGGTCGAGCGAGAGCGAGTAATGCAGATTCAATTTCTTCTGGATGGTCGGAAGATCGATCACGCCCAGCGCGCGAACCCTGGCGATATCGGAGGGATCGCTGATGCCGGCGGCCTTCATGGCTTCGCAGGTCCGCTGCACGACCCGGCTGATCCCGGTCTCGCCGACGAACATGTGGTGCGCCTCTTCGGTCAGCATGAAGCGGCAGGTGCGCGACAGCGGATCGAAGCCGGACTGCGCCAGGCTATGCAGCTGCATCTTGCCGTCGCGGTCGGTGAAATAGGTGAACATGAAGAACGACAGCCAGTCCGGCGTCCTCTCGTTGAAGGCCCCCAGCATGCGCGGGCTGTCGGCATCGCCCGAGCGGCGTCGCAACAATTCATCGGCTTCCTCGCGGCCATCGCGGCCAAAATATTTCTGCAACAGATAGACCATCGCCCAGAGATGGCGGCCTTCCTCGACATTGACCTGGAACAGGTTGCGCAGGTCGTAGAGCGAGGGCGCGGTCTTGCCGAGATGACGCTGCTGCTCGACCGAGGCCGGCTCGGTGTCGCCCTGGATCACGGTCAGGCGGCGCAACATGGCTCGATGCTCGCCCGGCACTTCCTGCCACGCCGGCTCGCCGTAGTGCTCCCCGAAAGGAATGACCCGATTTTCTTCCTGCGGCGCCAGCAGGATGCCCCAGCGATATTCCGGCATTCTCACATAGTCGAACTTGGCCCAGCCGCGCGGATCGACCGAATAGGCGGTGCGCAGGTAGACCAGCGATTGCTGGAAGCCCTCCGGTCCCATGTCGCTCCACCAGTCCATGTAACCGGGGTGCCAGCCTTCCAGCGCCTTGAGCACCTGGCGATCCTCGCTGAGATTCACGTTGTTGGGAATCTTGGTGGTGTAATCGACGTTCATGATGTTCATGGCGTGCTCCTTGCTCGCTTTCGTGTCCCGACGCGGTGCAGCGCGAAGCAGTGCGCCGCAGAGCCGGGACCCATTTCATTGAAGGTCAAGGTGGGTCCCGGTTCTGCAGCACGTCACAAGCGTGCCGCGCTGCGCCCGGGACACCACTCAAACCCGCGTCATATCGAATTGCGGCCTCTCGCCGGTGCCGTAGCGCCTGAGCGCGCCGGCCTCGCCGACCGCGTTGGGGCGCTGGAAGATCCAGTTCTGCCACGCCGTCAGGCGGGCAAAGATTTTCGATTCCATGGTCTCAGGCCCGGCGAAGCGCAGGTTCGCTTCCATGCCGGTGAGACCGTCGGGCGAAAAACTGGCGCGCTCTTCGAAGAACACCCTGATCTCATCGTCCCAGTCGATATCGTCGAGCGCGAAGGTGACAAGGCCGAGTTGCTCAGCTTGCTCGGCATCGAGCGCCTCGCCGGTACTTTCTTGTGCGCGCTCCAGATCCGATGGATCGGCCAGAAAGCGCGATTGCAGCCGCGTCAGGCCATGGCTCATCGGATACGGCCCGAAGTTCATCGCTGACAGCTCGATGGTCGGCGGCGCGCGGTTGTCGCCCTGCCTCGAACCGATCAGCATGTAGGAGCGGTCGGCGGCGAACACGAATTCGGCCAGCGTGCCGACAAAGCAGGAGCCCGGCTCGACCAGCGTCACCAGCGTGCGCGAAGTGACGTCGATGCGCTTGAGCACCCGCTTCCAGTACTGCCGGATTTCGTTGACCAGCCAGTGCGCCTTGTTGGCTTCAAGAAATGCGTCGCAGGCCAGAACGTTGGCGCGCTCGCCATGCGACTTGAACACCAGCATCGCGGTCTCGAGCTCGTTGAGCCGCAGATGAAGGATCGCGTCATCGAGTTCGCGCGCCAGCTGCAGCGGCCAGAACGATGACCCTTGCGCGATCATGCCGTCGATGTCGGCGGGCGGGCTTGCCTCGGGCGCCTGAATCGAGATGGCGGCGATGCGCTCGGAACGATTGATATCGACGCTGACATGGCCATAACGGACGCCGTTGTCATCGAAGCTGCGGGTCAGCGGGCCAAGCGAAATGCCCTTTCCGTTGCCGCTGCGCTTCGAGGTGGCGGCGAATTCGCGTGCCCGTTCGGCGACCTTCGCCTCCAGTTTGCTGTTCGGCACGATCTCGTCGACAAGGCGCCATGCGACAGCCCGCTTGCCCTTGATGCCTTCCTCGATGGTGCAGAAATAATCGGCATGGTCGCGGCGCACCTTGCGCTTGTCGACCACCCGCGTCAGTCCGCCGGTGCCCGGCAACACCGCAAGCAACGGCAGTTCCGGCAGCGCGACCGCCGCGGCACCGTCGTCCGCCAGGATGATGTGGTCGGTCGCCAGCGCCAGCTCATAGCCGCCGCCCGCCGCCGTACCGTTGATGACGGTGATGAACCGCTGGCCGGAATTCTCGCTGGAATCCTCCAGCCCGTTGCGGGTCTCGTTGGTGAACTTGCAGAAGTTGACCTTGTGGGCATGGGTCGCCCCCGCCAGCATGCGGATGTTGGCGCCGGAGCAGAACACCCGGTTCTTGGCGGAGCGCAGCAGCACCACCTTGACGCCGGGATGCTCGAAGCGGAGCCGCTGCACCGCGTCCGCGAGTTCGATATCGACGCCGAGATCGTAGGAATTCAGCTTGAGTTGATAGCCTTCGAACAGGCCGCCATTCTCATCGACGTCCATGGTCAGCGTCGCGACCTCACCATCGACCTTCAGCTTCCAGTGCCGATAGCGCGACGGATCGGTCTGAAAATCGATATGCCTGGCGCTATTCGCGAGGACGCGATCTTCACCGGCCATGGGCCACCCTCAGCTGTTTTTAGTTTTCCGTTAAACATGCATAATAATGCATGTTCTCGCCGAGGTCTAGGGCTACTGGGTCGAAATATGCATTTTGCTTCATGTTCGACCGATTTTGCCGAATTCCACCCAATCCGCCTTGGAGAGCGCCGGCTGGGCCAGTCTGGCCTTCAGGAGGGCCGCCAGCCTGGCCGTCGGAAAAGTATCGACGAATCCGTCGCCGGCCGCCGGGCCATGGCAAAGCGTATCGAGCTCGGCCAGCGCCTCGCCAAAAAACCGCGCCGCTGCGAGCGGCTTGTGCATGCGCAGTCTGAGATTGGCATTGGCGATCTGGATACAGGCCCGCAGCAGGTTCCGCTCGCGGCCGCCCTGCGGCGCCGCCGCCCACACCGCCTCCAGGATTTCCTGAGATTCCCAGAAATATCCGGCGTCGTTCAGCGCAATTCCGTAGCGCAGCGCCGGATGCCGCGCCGGGACGAAGTCCCGGAATCGCGACGGCACCAAGGCCATCGCCTGCCACAACGTATCATGATCGGCTGCGGCCTCGGCAGTTTCGCCAGGAACATAGGCCCACTGAGGCAAATGAAGCTTGGCGGCATTCGAGGGAGGAATGCTCATTGGTCCATCGCCTCGACCGATGCGTCAGGCGGCGCGCCCCTGCGAGCCTTCGTGGAAGTGCAAAATGCGTCGTGCAAATTCCGAAATCGCATTGAGCGTCGCCTCCGGCGCTTCACGATGCGGCGAATGTCCGGCGCCAGGGACGATCGTCACATCGACCGGACAATAGCATTCTTGCTGCGCGATTTCGATCTGGCGGATCGTCCCATACTCGTCGTCGGCGCCCTGCAGCATTGCAATGGGCACGCGTATGTAGGCGAGATACTCCGAAATATCCCAGTCGCGAAACTTTGGGTCGAGCCACGCCGCGTTCCACCCGTAGAACGCGTTGTCGACGTCGCGGTGCCAGCGCTTGAGCTTCGAGCGCAGATTGGTGGTCTCATAGGCCCTTTTGATTTCGGCGATCGACGTCACCGAAATATCTTCCACGATGAAGTGCGGCGCGATCATCGCAAGGCCACGAATGCGGTGATCCTGGACACCGCCGGCATAGATCGCCGCAATCGAAGCGCCGTCGGAATGCCCGAGCAGGAGGCCGCGGCGAAAGTCGATTTCGTCGAGCAGTTTTGGCAAAATCTCGAGCGCTTCGATGTGCATGTAATCGAGCGGCCGCGGCAGTGCGACCGGCGTCGAATTGCCATACCCCGCGCGCGAATAGACGAACACGCCGGCCCCGGTCGCGGCCTGAAGCCGCTCCGGAAAATCTCCCCACTGCCCGACCGAGCCAAGACCTTCGTGCAGCATGACGATAGTCGGCGCCTCGTTTGGTGCGGGGCCGATCATGCGGTATTCGAGATCGGAAGCGCCGATGCGCAAGGTACCAGTAGGTGCGAGGGCGGACATGTCTCTCTTTGACGCGCAGTGTGAAACTCATTTTCGTCATGCCCGCGCTTGTCGCGGGCATCCACGTCTTTCTTGACAGCCACTCAAATCGTGGATGGCCGGGTCATCTAGCGCGAGGACGCGCTTCGCGCTTTTGCCCGGCCATGACGGCTAGCTATGTTCCCGCAATTTGAACCGCTGGATCTTTCCGGTCGCGGTTTTCGGCAAGCTGTCGACGAGTTCGATCCAGCGCGGATATTTCCACACGCCGATCTTCTGCTTGACGTGCTCCTTCAGCGCTTCCTGCAGGCCATCGGTCTTGGCGTCCGCCTTCAGCACGATAAACGCCTTCGGCTTCAGCAAGCCCTCCGGGTCGGCTTCAGGTATCACGGCGGCTTCGAGTACCGCGGGATGGGTGATCAACGCGCTCTCGACCTCGAACGGCGATACCCAGATGCCGGATACCTTGAACATGTCGTCGCTGCGGCCGCAGAAGGTGTAGCGCCCGTCGGAGTCGCGAACGTATTTGTCGCCGGTGCGGGTCCAGTTTCCCTCGAATGTCCTTCGGCTCTTGCTGCGCTGATTCCAGTAGCCCTCTCCGGCGGAGGGAGCATCGACCAGCAGTTCACCGACCTCTCCATCAGGAACGTCGCCACCTGCGTCGTTCACCAGCCGCACCCTGTAGCCCGGCACCGGACGCCCCGACGTGCCGTATTTGATATCTCCGGGCGCATTGGAGAGGAAAATATGCAACAGCTCGGTAGTGCCGACGCCGTCGAGGATGTCGACGCCGAAGCGCGCCTTCCACGCCTTGCCGACGGATTCCGGCAGCGCTTCGCCCGCGGAGGTGCAGATTCGCAAGCGCGAGCCGCAGCGTTCGTGCTTGAGCGTCTCATCGTTCAGCATCGCGGAAAACAGCGTCGGCACGCCATAGAAGATGCTGGGATTGAACTTGTTCATCAGCGCGAACATCAAAGCCGGGGTCGGACGCTCGGCGCTGAGAACCGCGGTGGCGCCGACCGACATCGGAAAGGTCAGCGCGTTGCCGAGGCCGTAGGCGAAAAACAGTTTTGCTGCCGACAGGACGATGTCGTCCTCGCGAATACCGAGCACTTGCCTGGCATAGGTGTCCGCCGTCGCCGCCAGATTGGAATGCAGGTGCCGCACGCCCTTGGGCATGCCGGTCGAACCCGACGAATACAGCCAGAACGCCGGCTCATCGGCGTGGGTCGCAACGGTTGCGAACGCGTCGCTCTCGCGCGCGATCTCGTCGGACAGTTTCTTGTAGCCGTGCGCATCGGTGCCGGAGACGACGACATGATCGAGATCGGGCATCCGCCCGAGCATGTCCTTTACCACCGGCAGCAGCGCTTCGGAGATGAACAGCACCCGGGCGCGGCAATCCGCCAGCACATAGGCATATTGATCCGACGTCAGCAGCGTGTTGAGCGGCACCGGCACCACGCCGGCGCGGATCGCGCCGAGAAACACGATCGGAAAATCCGTGGTGTCGAGCATGATCATCGCGACGCGTTCTTCGCGGCGCACACCGAGCCGGCGCAAGAGATTGGCGAGGCGGCGGCTTTGCTTCTGCAACTCGCCATAGGTCAATTCGGAAACGGTGTCCGTGAAGGCGAGTTTTTTGGCGCGCCCTTCGTCGACATTGCGGTCGAGCAGCCAGGTCACGGCATTGTAGGTGTCGCCGCTCATGCCGCGCTTCCGTTCGACAAGCGTGCCACGACGCCTCCTCCGCCAACTATTTAAGAATTATAGTTCATAGAAAGCCACTGGATGCGCTTGCTGTCAATCCTTTTCGGCACTATGTTTCCAAACGCGCGCCATCAGCGGGCAAAAATCGAACCGGGGATATGACCGAAAATCCCAATTCCGAAACCGGCTTTCTCGAGCAGCTCGGCCAGCGCGTCCGCACTATGCGCGCGTTGCACGGCATGTCGCGAAAGGTGCTCGCGAAAGTCTCCGGCATTTCCGAACGCTACATTGCCCAGCTCGAAAGCGGCAAGGGCAACGTCTCGATCGTGCTGTTGCGCCGGGTGTCTGACGCGATGGGCGCGCATCTCGAGGACCTGATTCCCGCAAACGAGCCGGCGCCGGACTGGCCGGTCATTCGCGACCTCCTGCGCAAGGCCACGCCGAACCAGATTGCGCAGGTCAGGGACATTCTTTCCGGCCAGGCAAGCGGCGCCTCGGCGCTGCGACGCACGCCGTTTGCCGGCATCGCCTTGATCGGGTTGCGCGGCGCCGGCAAATCCACGCTCGGCAAAATCTTGGCGAAGAAAATCGGCTGGAGTTTTGTCGAGCTGAACAAGGAGATCGAAGCGCAGAACGGATTGTCGGTCGCCGAGATCATCGCGCTCTACGGCCAGGAAGGTTTTCGGCGCATGGAGCAGGCGGCGCTTGGACAATTGCTGGCGCGAAAGGAACTGATGGTGCTGGCGACCGGCGGCGGCATCGTCTCCGAGCCCTTGACCTTCGACCTGATCCTGTCGTCGTTCTACACCATCTGGCTGAAGGCCGAGCCGGAGGAACACATGGCGCGGGTGCGCCGCCAGGGCGATTTGCGCCCGATGGCGGACGATCGCTCGGCGATGGCTGAGCTGCGCACCATCCTGCTCAGCCGC